>CAZZYO010000105.1:0-12613 GCA_964658255.1 Candidatus Babeliales bacterium | reverse complement strand
CGAACCCTTATTCCTATAGCGTGCAGGTGTCGCGCCTGTTTGAGCGAGGCGAGAAGCGCCGCTGGCGCCTGGACACCGCACTGGCTACCACCGGGCAGACCGACGCGCAGTTACACGACCAGGAGCGTGCCACCGAGCTCAATGTGAAACAGGCCTTTACTGCCATGCTGATCGCGAAGGCCTCGCTCACGCTGGCCGACGAAAACCTGCGCGACTTCCGTCGTGAGGTCGACATCAACAACGAGCGCTACAAGGCCGGCGATATCGGCAAGCTTGACTTCGAGCGGCTCGACCTGCAGCTGGCCCAGTTTGAAAGCGATCGCGCCACAGCCGCAATTAACCTGCGCCAGGCCAGCGATCAGCTGCAAACCCTGATGGGCATCGGCGTTATCGATCCGACCTTCGACATCGCCGGAGACGTGGTGCCGCCCGTCGTGGCGCCCAGCCTTGCCGAGCTGACACGGCGTGCACTCACCGAACGACCCGACTACCGCGCTGCGCAGTTTGCGGTACGCGCGGCCGATGCCAACGTGAAGCTCGCCTATGCAAACGGCACCACTGACCCAACACTCGAGGGGGAATACGACCGCAGCGCAGGCGACAACTCGGCAGGCTTCAACATCAGCATCCCGCTCCGTATCTTTGACCGCAACCAGGGCAACAAGGACACCGCGAAATATCAGGCGCAGGCCAGCCGTTACTCGCAGTCGGCCGTACTCGATCAGGTGAGCTCGGATGTCGACCAAGCCTATGTCGGCTACGAGCAGTCCAAGCAGCTCTCCGATCGCTACAACAGCCACTACCTTGACGAAGCGACCGACGTGCTGCAGATCGCGCAGTTCGCGTATGAGCATGGCGGCATTGCGTTGATTGACTACCTCGATGCTCTGCGCGATTCGCGTATAGCTACCGCTGCAGCGCTGGCGGCATACTCCAGCACCTGGCTTGCGATTGACCAGCTAAGCTACGCAACGGCAACCGAGGTTGCTCCTTAACCGCTCCACAAATGCTCACTAAGTGCTCCCGCAAAACGCTCCCGAGCAGGTCACAGTAAGTCCCTGGACTGCTCCCGGCCTCACCCCTGCCGTACGCTCACGCCGAAGCAATCCCGTTGACAGGTTACCCGTTCGCACGTAAGCTCGCGGCATGCTTCCGATATCCATGTCGTGTCGTTGCTCCTCGCAGGCCTCTCCTGCCGAGTTGAGCCAGCACGCCTGTTGTCGCTAGTTCCTCCCTCCTCACCCCTTCCCTGACCATCAGCCCGTAGCTGTTCACAAAGCGAAGCCGGCCCCCCGAGCTTGCCCAGGAGCCCTGCCCTTGAACCTCACCCGCAGATCGACCCCTGTCGTTTCTCTCCTCTCGCTCCTCTTGGTTGCACCCATCGCACACGCGCAAACCTTTAACAGCGGCTTGCGTGGCACCCTGACCGACGCAAGCGGCGGCGCACTCGTCAATGTAACCGTGACACTTACAGATGAGGGGACCGGCCAGGTCCGCGATACCCACTCAGCTACGGATGGCACCTACGCCTTCAATGCTGTGCGGCCTGCGACCTACACGCTTCGTGTCCAGGCAACAGGCTTTGCCCTGGCCGAGCGCACGCACATTGCCCTTGCCACGCAGGACTTCCTCACGCTCGACGTCGCGCTCACCATTGGCTCTGAGACCAACATCGTCCAGGTCAATGCCGACGCTCCGCTGGTCGATCCCTCGACTGCCTCGGTCAGCACGGATCTCTCGCAGCGCCAGCTGGAGGACATCCCGATCCTGGGCCGCAATCCTTACATGACGGCCAAGGTCTCAGGCGTCTTCGTCAACACGGGCAACCAGCAGTTTGTGCGCTTTGCTGATCAGAACGGCACCTCCCAGACCTCGGTTGCGGGCGGCCCGGTGGCGGCGAATCTGTACCTGGTGGACGGCGTTCCTATCACTGACACGAACAATCGTCCGATCGTCATCCCGACCATTGAGTCGATCCAGGACGTCAAGGTCCAGGCGAACACCTACGACGCGCAGGTTGGCCGGACCGGTGGCGGCGTCTTTAACACCTTGCTGCGCTCCGGGTCTGACCAGTTTCACGGCTCCATCTTCGGCGAGACGCGGCAGGCCTCCTGGCTGGCGAATGACTTTTTCGCCAATCGCGAAGGCATTGCACGCCCCGACAGTCCCTACTACAACTGGGGTGCCTCGCTGGGCGGGTTTGTCCCCATCGTGCCCCGCAACCGCACCTTCTTCTTTATCGGTACAGAGGGGTACATCCAGACCTCGCCCTACACGGAGACCTTCGCGCTCCCGACAGCACGTGAGCGCCTGGGCGACTTCTCGCAAAGCTACAACGTGGATGGCACGCTCGACACCATCTATGACCCGGCAAAGACCTCCACTGACGCGTCCGGCGTTATCCACCGAACCCCGTTCCCCGGGAACCAGATTCCCCAGGGCCGCCTGAGCACTGTCGGCAAAAATATCGCCTCCTACTTTCCGCTGCCGCAGACCGCGACACCGACCGGCCAGAACAACTTTACCGGTACTGACAACGTGCGCGACCACGCCCAGGAAGTCACCGTGAAGCTGGACCAGCAGATCCGGCCCTGGTGGAGCGTCAGCGGCTCCTACATCTTCTACGAGGCGCTGCAGCCGCTTGGGAACCCGCTCGGCACCCTGCCTGGCAGCTACTCCTACACCTACCATCGGCAGGTCGACACGACCCAGTTCAACAGCACCTGGATCCTCAACCCGACCACCGTGCTGACCGCCCGCTACGGCAACAACCGCTTCCCGAACCTGATCGGAGAAGTATCAAACGGCTTTGATCCCGCGGCGCTCGGCTTCCCCAGCTCTCTCTCAAGCCAGCTGCAGACACACTTCTTTCCAACTGTCTTCTTCAGCCGATTCTCGCAGTTGGGGCAGGACACCTCCTCGCTCGACAATTGGAAGTCGCAGATCATCAATGGCACACTTGCCAAGACGGCGGGAAAACACAACTTCACCTTTGGTGCCGAATACCGTCGGCTCCGCATGGACTTCCAGGACCTGGGTGACGCTCCGGGAACCTATACGTTTTCAGGCGCTTTCACGCAGGCTGACCCCAATGTCTCGGGCGATGGCACAGGGTCCGATATAGCCGATCTGGTCCTCGGCTACCCGGTCGCAGGCGAGGTAGAGACCTCGACCTTCCTACACACCTACCTCGATTACCACGCCATCTTCGCGCAGGATGACCTTCGCCTCACCCGGCGTCTGACCCTCAACCTGGGGCTTCGCTACGAGGGCGAGACCGGCCTCAAGGAGGATCACAACCAGCTCGCCGTGGGCTTCAACCGCACCGCCACGGCCCAGCTTGCGGCAAACACGCCGGTAACAGGAGGGATCCTCTTTGCCGGCCTCAATGGAAGCCCGCGCGACATCGGCAGCCTCTCCCGCCTTAAATTCGCACCGCGCCTGGGCGCTGCCTACCAGCTCACCGACAAGACGGTGGTTCGCGGCGGATACGGCATCCTCTACGCGCCCATACGCTATGACCCTATCGCGGCACTGGCACCCGGCTACACGCAGTACACCTCCTACGTGGCCAGCAATGATGGGGACCAGACCCCGGCCAACACCCTCGACAACCCGTTCCCCTCTGGCTTGCTGAAACCCACCGGTAACGCCGCGGGTCTGCTCACCGGCGTGGGCTCCTCGGTGACGAGCTTCGACCAGCGGTTCCATGCGCCGCGCGTTCAGCAGTTCTCGGTCGACGTCGAGCGCGAGCTCCCCGGCCAGATCGCACTCCAGGTCGGCTACATTGGCAGTCGGTCCAGCAGTCTGTCGCCCGCACCCAATGGCGGCGGGGCAGTCAACGTCGACCAGCTTAACCCGTCCTACTTCGCGCAGGGCGCTGCTGCGCTTCAAGCCTCTGTCGCGAACCCGTACTACGGCAATGGTGGAACTGGCGTCATCGGCAATGCCACTGTCTCGCAGTCGCAGCTGCTGCGCCCCTTTCCGCAGTTTTCCTCGGTCAACCTGTTTGTCAGCTCCTCGCATGCCACCTACAACGCGCTGCTGGTCAAGGTTGAGAAGCGTGCCGCACACGGGCTGAACCTGGTCGGCTCCTTCACCTGGTCGCGTAATATGGACAGCTCTTTTGCAACGACCAACAATATTCAGAGCTCCGGCATTGCCGCGCCCCAGAATGCCTATGACCTCAATGCCGAGTACTCCCGCGCCGTCAACGACACACCGTACCGCCTGACCGCTGGCGTAATCTACGATCTGCCGGTTGGCCGGGGCGAGCGCTTCTCGACCGGCTCCCGCTGGTCAGACGAGATCCTCGGCCACTGGCAACTCAACGTCATCCCCACCTTCCAGGCCGGCTTCCCAGTGGCGATCCGGCAGGGCTCCAACCCGAACGCGGGCATCGTTGGCAATGCGGTCCAGCGGCCCAACCTTGTCCGTGGCGTTGGCCTTGGCACCAGCGGCAGTCTTTACGACCGGCTCAACGGGTACATCAACCCGGGCGCTTTCACTACGTCTACCGCACTGACCTTTGGCGACGCTCCGCGTACCCTGCAGCTTCGCGGCCCGGGTGAGGCCAATTGGGACATCTCTCTCTTCAAGAACATCCTCGTCCGGGAGCGAGTCAACGCGCAGTTCCGCGCCGAGACCTACAACGCCTTCAACACGCCCTGGTTCACCGGTCCCAACACCTCGTTCGGCAGCGCATCCTTTGGGCAGATCACCGCGCAGGCAAACTTCCCGCGTTATGTTCAACTCGGTCTGCGCGTCAGCTTTTAGGCGCGGCGCGCGTACCGCACACTTGCCTTCCAGGAAAGCTCTCCATGCCTGACAGCTTCTCTCGCCGCACCCTGCTGAGGAATTCGTCCCTTGCGCTGGCTGGTGCGGCGCTGCCCTCGCCGAGCGCACCAGCAGAGCCGCTGCTAAAACCTGCGCCGGCACTCGCGCAGGGTTCTGCCAGCATCCGCCTCTGCTTCAATGAAAATCCCTTTGGCCCATCGCCCGCAGTGACGCAGGCAATCGCTCGCGAGTTGACGCGCGCCAACCGCTACGCAGATGCAGCGGCCGCACAACGCTTTGCCGAGCAGATCGCCGCCTACGAGCAGGTGCCGGTGAGCCACGTCGTGCTGGGCGAAATCCTCGGGCTGCTCGGTCTCTACCTCGGCTCGCAAGGGGGGCCGGGTGGCGAGTTTCTCTACTCCACGCCCGGCTACCTGGCCCTGATCGACTCGGCTGCGAACGTCGGCAGCATCGGCGTGGGCGTTCCTCTCAATGCTGAGTACAGGAACGATCTACCAGCGCTGCTCGGCAGGATCAACGCGAAGACCCGCGCTCTTTACCTGGTCAACCCACATAACCCTACCGGTACGGTGAACGACGATGCCGCTTTCAAAGCATTTCTCCTCGAAGCCTCGCAGCACGCCGTGGCTATCGTCGACGAAGCCTACCTTGAATACACCCCGGACTTTCGCACCCGGACTGCGGCTAACCTGACGCGCGCGGGCGCGAACGTAGCCGTCTTCCGCACCTTTGACAAGATTCATGGACTGGCAGGGCTGCCTATCGGCTACGTACTTGCGCCCTTGCCTTTGGCGGAGGCGCTTCGCAAGCAGGGCGCCGGCGATCCAGAGTCCCTGGGCCGCTTGAACCTGGCCGCGGCGCAGGCAGCGCTTGCTGACATCGCGCAGGTCGCTTCCACCCGCGAAGCCATCGCCCACGAACGCGCCTTGTGGCTGCGCACCCTTGACGAGCTCCACCTGCCATATACGCCGACAGTGAGCAACTTTGTCTTCTTCAACGCCGGCCGTCCCCAGGCGCAGCTTGCCGCGTTCATGCTTGATGCCGACATCAACATTGGTCGACCGCACCCGCCTTTTACAAACTGGGCACGGATCAGCATCGGCTTACCGGAGGAGAACCGGCGGGCTCAGGCAGTCTTGAAGGAGTTGATGAGAAAGTCTCGCGCATGAGAACGCGTGAGACTTCGCGTTGTTTCCCAAGACGCGGGCGAAAGATGTTTGCCACGCAACCGGTGTAGGCCGTTGGCCCCGTAGACAACACTGAGGATCGTGAGAGAAGACGGGGTGTAACGTTTGCGAGGCGTGAAGAGGAGAAAAGAGACAAGCGGTGCTTGGCGTCCCCGACGGGATTCGAACCCGTGTTACCGCCGTGAAAGGGCGGTGTCCTAGGCCACTGGACGACGGGGACGCAGGTGGCGGCCCGTTGCGAGCGCCAGTCCTGAATCTAGCAACGCGGGCGCGCTGTGTCAAAGGTGCGTGCGCGTTGCCCCGCGCTTGCTATCGCAGTATCAAAGCGGAACCAATGGGTACATTTTGGTGGTCTGCACGCGAAAGTGGCTTGACGGCTGTTTCGCTGAGAGCGTTAGATCGTGTAGGTCAGGAGTGCACGCGCTTGCGGGCACGGATAGCTCACGCGTGAAGGTGGGGGTTACGCCGCTTCCGAGTTGAGTCACCGAATGCTCACAGCCAGAGTTCTGCCGACAACGTTTCCGTCCCGAATGACGAGGAGAAAGCACGCATCATGGATTACTCTCCCAGCCGTACCGTAGTCAACTACTCTCCCGCAGACGTTGAAGCCGTCGACAAGCGCAGGCAGTGGGGTTTGAACTTCCTGGTGATCTCGGGGCAGTTCGGATTCTTTGCCGTGCTGCTGACCCTGTGGAGCGGGCAGGACCTTACCTATTCCCCCGGCGGCATCCATCCGATGTTCTACTACAACGTGGTCTGTGTCGTTCTGGCGGTTGTCTTTGGTGCCTATGGCAGCTATCTCCGTCGTGGCACTCCGGAATTCTGAGCAGTAATGCCGCTTGCCGCCAAGCTCTGGCGCATGCGTACGTAACAATGCTGTAAGCTGCGCGAGATCTTTCCGCATCCAAACAAGGGTGTTACGCACAAGCTGTTAGGATCGCTTCCTTTCAGATGTCTGCGGCCTGATAGCCGTGTCGAGTAACCGTTGAGAGCGCCCCGCACTCAACAAGCCAGTGGGAGACGACGATGGTGAACAACTGCGCTAATCCGCTTTGCGACAAGCCATTGCACTACTTGCGCGACGGACGTATTTTTGTTTTTGAAGTTCCTGGTGATGGGCTTGGAGCCGACGGCAAGCGTGCTCGCCACCTGGAGCACTACTGGCTATGCGGCGACTGTTCGCTCAGCCTGCGACTGGAGCGGCACACAACGGAAGGCGTCAAAGTGCTGCCCCGTCCGCGAGTCCATGCGCATCGCGAAGATACGCTTCCCGCTGCCATGGCCTCCTGACTACCCCCCAACCGGCGTAAACGCCAGCGACAAGAGGCGCACCCATAAAGGTGCGCCTTTCTGCTGCGCCGAAGAGACACCTTTAGCCGATCGGTGCTTGCCCTTGGTGATGAGCCGCGCATGGCGCCTCTCCCCTGAAGCCGCCCAACCCGGTGCTACACTCGCCCCATATGAATGAGCAACCTCGCCGCTCGCCATGGCCCTGGGTCGTGGGCGGACTTGGCCTTCTTTTCTTCCTGCTTTGCATCTTCGCAGGCAGCGCCTACCTGGTCGCGCGTGCGCTGGGCTTTGGTGGCACGCAGGCGTTTGGCAATAGCAACGGCAAGATCGGTGTCGTCGATATCACCGGGGAGATCGTGTCCCCCGAGACAATCGTCGACCAGTTGCAGACCTTCGCCGACGATAGCTCCATCCGGGCCATCATCCTGCACGTCAATTCGCCGGGAGGAGGTGCGGCAGCCTCGCAGGAGATCTACGAGGAAGTGCGGTCCATTCGCAAGTCAAAGCCGATCGTGACCTCGATTGAGAGCGTCGGCGCCAGCGGAGCGTACTACATCGCCGCGGGCTCGCAAAAGATCTATGCCAATGAAGCGAGCGTGGTCGGCTCGATCGGCGTGATCATGGAGTGGACCAACTATGGCGACCTGATGCGCTGGGCCAAGCTCCGGCCGGAATTGCTGAAATCGGGGCCGCTCAAGGACGCCGGCGACCCGACACGCGAGATGACGCCGGAGGAACGAGTCTACTTCCAGGCATTGGTCAACAACATGTACGCGCAGTTTGTGCGGGACGTGGCCCAGGGCCGCGGCTTGCCAGAAGCCAGCATCCGGGCGCTCGCAACCGGGCAGGTCTGGACAGGTCAGCAGGCGCTTGGCCTGCACCTGATCGACGAACGTGGCGGCTTTCGTGACGCGCTACAGGAGACCGCGCGCCAGGTTGGTATCCATGGCGAGCCAAATGTTATCAAGCCAACCGTCCACCATCGCTCCATCGTGGAAGCGCTGTCCGGAGATGCGACAGATATCTTCCCGATTCCGGCGAAATTACTTCAAAAGCAGAAAGGCTTTTACTTTCTGTGGCGTTAGGCAGCGTAACTCGCATCTATCTGCAAACAAGGCCAACTTGTTGCAATTTGGAGTAAAGCACGCGATGACCAAAGCCAATCTAGTGGAAGAGGTTCTACAGCTCGGCGACCTGACCCGGCGGGATGGGGAGGTTATCGTAGATACCATCTTTGACTCGGTGATCGGGGCGCTCAAGTCGGGAGACAAGATAGAGATTCGCGGGTTTGGCAGCTTCCGTATTCGCCAGCGCAATCCTCGGCTGGGCCGTAACCCAAAGACCGGCGCCAAGGTGGAAGTACCGGCCAAGCGGGTACCTTACTTCAAGCCCAGCAAAGAGCTGCGCGACCTGGTAAACCCGACCGGAGACGTGCGGCAGGAGATGCACACGGCAGGCGCAAAGAATACCGCAGCCTAGTCATCAGCCTAGTAGTCGCGTACCTATAACACTCAGCATACGCCCCGTGAAGCCAGCCTGGGCCCGATGTGAGAAGAACCGATGCGCGTCGCAGTGCGTGCAGGCGCCGGTGAGCGTGATCGAGTCCGGGGCGAGTCCAGCTGCAAGCAGCTGGCGTCGATTCGCCTCAGCCAGATCAAGCCGCACTTCGTTTCCTCCCACTCCGGTGAACAGCTCAGCCGCGTACGTGAAAGCCTCTGTGAAGGCGGAGAGCACTTCTTCGCCAACCGTGTAGCAGCAAGCGCCGATAGCCGGACCGATCGCCGCGCGCAGGTCTTCCGCTCGGCTGCCTAGCCCCGCCTGCATCCGCAAAACGCCCTGTTCCACGATGCGCGCCATTGTGCCGCGCCAACCGGCGTGGAAGGCAGCCACCGCACGCAGCCTGGGGTCAACCAGCAGCACCGGGACGCAGTCCGCCGTCTGTATGCCGAGCAGGACTCCGGCCCGGTCAGTCATGAGCCCGTCTCCCTCAAGCGCAGCGGCTGTGACGCCGTCTACCCGGTGCGTGATGGCAGAATGGGTCTGGCGCAGCGTGACGAGAGGTGTGTGCGCCTCGCCGGTGACGTGCGCAATGTATCGCTCCCGGTTTTCACGCACATGCTCTGGATGATCGGTGGCGGTGAAGCCGAGATTCAGGTCTCCGCTATCGCCGGTCACGCCGTCTACGCGATATGTGGTGCTTACGCCACCCTGGCGGGTGCTAAAGCCGTGCAGCAGCCACGGCAGGTCCTGCCAGGCAGGAACGACGATCGGTGCGAGCTCAGGCGGAGGCACTGCGGGCTACTTCCCGTTCCTGGTTTGCGGATCCTCGAGGTTCAACTGGGTTTCCGCGTCGCCCAACTGCTCTTTACGCTGGGCGATCTCCTCCAGCTGCCGCCGCCAGTCCAGCGTATCCAGGAAGCCACGGCGCTCGCGCCAGCCCGGCTCGACGATCACGTGCAGCTCCAGGTAGACGCGGGTGCCGAGCAACTGCTCGATCTGCTGGCGGGCGCCGGCGCCGATCGCTTTCAGCTTGGACCCACCCTTGCCGATCAGGATCGCCTTTTGACCGTCGCGTTCACAGTAGATAGCCGCCGCAATGCGGGTGAGTGGCAGACGTGTCAGCTTTTTGCCTTTAGGCAGCGGCGGTGGCTCTTCAAACTGCTCAATTACTACCGCTGAGGCGTACGGCACCTCCTCGCCTGTCTCGACCAGGATGCGCTCGCGGATAAGCTCGGCGACCAGGAAGCGTTCCGGCTGGTCGGTGAACTGATCTTTGGGAAAGTGCCGCTGCCCTTCCGGCAGATGCTTGATCAGCGCCTCGATCAGCCGCTCCAGGCCATCGCCCTTGCGTGCAGAAAGCAGGATCACCTCCGCAAACGGGTGCAATGCACTCAGCTGCGCGATCATTGGCAGGAGCGTCTCACGCGGCACCAGATCAATCTTGTTCAGGAGCAAAAAGACCGGGCAGTCGAGCTTTCGCACCAGGTCGAAGACAAAGGCGTCCTCGCTTTGACCGGCAGGACGCTTGCCGCGGGTCTTTGCGCCCGGTGCCTTGCTCGAGTCTCGACCGCTATCACTCTTCGCGAGGTCGGCCGCGTCATGGTCCGCTGCTTCTGGGTCGGCTGCTTGCGAGTCAGCTAATCCGGGGTCGGCTGCTTCATCGGCCCTCGCCAGGGGCGGCTCTGTTATCTGCGGTGCATCTTCTAAGCCGGTGGTGGCAGCGCCCTCGCCCGGCGCTCCACCTTCGCCAGTCGGAAGGTCCAGGCGCCGCGACACATCCACCATCAGCAGCACCACGTCACGGCTCTCGAGCGCGTCGTGCACCACCTGCATCATCTGCTTGTCGAGCAGGGTGCTTGGCTTGTGTACCCCGGGAGTGTCCACGAAAACAATTTGCGCGGCCGGATGCTTGCCCTTCTTCGCCGGCACCTCCACGATGCCGTGGATGCGGGTGCGCGTCGTCTGCGGCTTGCCCGTCACAATCGCGACCTTCTCGCCCGTGAGCGCATTGACCAGCGTCGACTTGCCAGCGTTTGGCCGACCGAGAATGGATACAAACCCTGAACGCACGTTGCCTACCCTCTTCCTGTTGTTCCTTGCGCCAGCCGCTCCTCGGCCACTGGCAGCGACACGCGCAGGCGCTCAATACGACGGTCCGTGGAAGCGAGAATCTCGAAGCGCAGGCCATTCTCCTCTACCACCTCGCCGACCAGCGGGATGCGGCCTGCCGTCTCACTAACCAGGCCCGCAACGGTGGTCGCCTCGTAGTCCTCGGGCGCCTGCCAGCGCTCCCCGAGCAACTCCTCGAGACGGGTCAGGTCGAGCGATCCGGGTATGCTCCACGAGTGGGCACCGGCAGCCGCCCCTTCATCAATGACCGATTCATGCTCATCCACGTCGTCTTCGTCATGGATTGTGCCGACGATCTCTTCCAGCAGATCCTCAATGGTGACCAGGCCGGCAACTCCGCCATATTCGTCGATGACGATGCGCATATGCTGCTTCTCGCGCTGCATCTCCCGCAGCAGCTCGCTGGCCTTTTTGGTCTCGGGCACAAAGCTGGCTGGCCGCGCGATGGAGCCTACGCTCTGCGTCTTGGCGTCCACGTCAGAGATTTGCAGCAGGTCATGCGCAAAAACCAGGCCGGTGATCGTGTCCAGAGTGCCGGAGTAGATCGGGATCCTGGAGAATGGCTGGTGTTCCAGAGCAGCGAGCAGCTCCTCAAGCGTCGTTGTAAACGGGACCGCGAAGATGTGCGGCCGCGGGGTCATCACCTCGCGTACTACCTTGTCGCCAAACTCGACCGCAGAACGGATCAGGTCGTGATCGCCCTCCTCGATGATGCCTTCTTCCTGCCCTGCTTCGAGTAGGGCATCGACCGCCGCGCTCTCGTCTTCTTCCTTGCTGCCGGTGGCCGGGCTTACCAGTTCCACGATAGAGATGAGGAACCCAATGAGGAGCGTGACCGGCAGGAAAAGGTAGAAAAGCAGGCGCAGCGGCACGAGGAAGCGCACCAGCCACTCGCCGCGCGTGCGCGCAAAGAAGATATACGGCAGCAGCCTGTTAAAGAGAACGATCACCAGTACCGAGCCAAAGACTGCCTGCGCTACTTCGCCAAGGCTTGGGCGATCGTGCGCGCTGCCGCGATCAAACAGCATAGCCCCAAACAATAGCGTGAGACAGGCCAGCGACAGCTGCGAGAGGACTGCGGCAGAAAGCGCGAGTTGCTCACGCCCGAGTCCGAGGCGCGGCTCTACCCGCTGCTCCCAGACGTCGATGTTCTCCTGGAACTCGCGCGAGAGGAACTTGCCCATCTCGGAGTAGAGCCGGTCTATGTAGGACGCAAGGGTGAGCAGCAGGAGCAGGACTGCAATCAGGAGTGCCGGGCCGAGGCTCATGCCTTCGCCCTGAGGCGCGTACTGCGCGCTGCCGCTGCCCTGGGTACAGGTAGCGCTCCCGCCGGCTTGCGACTCGATGCTGCTTCTGTTCGCTGGATAAGCCCGGCTGGCAAATCGAAAGCTCGCCGCAGCTTGCTCTCGAGCCGCGCCATCTGCCCCGAGTCCTGCTCATGGTCGTGGCCGGCAAGGTGCAGCAAGCCATGCAGGATCAGAACCTGTGCTTCCACGAGCAGGCTGTGTCCGAGCGCCTCAGCTTGCCGGCGCGCCGTGTCTACCGAGATAGCGAGGTCCCCGCCCGATGCTGAGCCGCCGGCGAACTCTGGGGCGGCTGGAGGGAACGAGAGAACGTCGGTCGGCTTGTTCTTGCGGCGGTAGGTGCGGTTCAGCTCACGGAGCCGATCATCGGTTGAAAAGAGAACGGTAACTTCCCATTGGACCCCG
>CAZZYO010000104.1:0-12638 GCA_964658255.1 Candidatus Babeliales bacterium | reverse complement strand
GCCTCTAGCTGTTTACGCCTAACATCGCTAGTCGCGTGTGGTATCGACGAACGCCTTGAGCTTGCGTGATCGCGAGGGATGCCGAAGCTTGCGCAGTGCCTTTGCCTCTATCTGGCGAATACGTTCACGCGTCACCTGGAAGCTTTGACCCACCTCTTCCAGAGTATGCTCAGAGCCATCCTCAAGACCGAAGCGCATCTTGATCACACGCTCTTCCCGCGGCGTCAGCGTCCGCAGGACCTGCGAGGTGTACTCCTTCAGATTGACGCTAATGACCGCGTCAGACGGCGAGACGGCCTGGCGATCCTCGATGAAATCGCCCAGATGCGAATCTTCTTCTTCGCCAATTGGCGTTTCAAGCGAAATAGGTTCCTGCGCAATCTTGAGTACCTTGCGCACCTTCGCGACAGGGATATCCATGCGCCGGGCGATCTCTTCTGAAGTTGGTTCCCGGCCTAGCTCCTGCACTAACTGGCGCGAGGTACGGATCAACTTGTTGATCGTCTCGATCATGTGGACCGGGATGCGGATGGTACGCGCCTGGTCTGCAATCGCGCGCGTGATCGCCTGCCGAATCCACCAGGTGGCGTAGGTTGAAAATTTGTAACCGCGACGGTACTCGAACTTGTCCACAGCCTTCATCAGGCCGATGTTGCCTTCCTGGATCAGGTCGAGAAACTGCAGGCCGCGATTGGTGTACTTCTTCGCAATTGACACAACGAGACGAAGATTAGCCTCGATCAGCTCACGCTTGGCCTGCTCGGCGTCCATATCGCCCTGGATCATCTCGCGATGGGTGCGCTTGATTTCACCGAGCGGTACGCCGGTGTCCTCTTCCATCTTTTCAAGATCCATCCGGCAGTTCTTCTGCTGGCGACGGTACTCCTTCTTGAGCTCCTCGCTACGTGACTGCTCAAACTTGGTGTCCAGCGTGCGGATCTGCCGCTCCAGCGTCCGCATGGATTCAACCGTCTTGGTGACCTTGTCGAGCAGGCGCTTGCGTTCGGGCGAGGTGTACTTCAGCTCCCGCACAATGCGCGAGACATACACCCGCTCACGCGCAACCAGCCAGCGCGTCTTTCGGGCCTCCTTGGCCTTGGCTTTCACGACCTCAAGCGCAGGCAGCTTCTCTTCAAGCAGCGCCGCTTTTTTAAGGTGCTTGATCATCGACTCGATGCGCGCGGTGGTCTGCTTGATGCGCGCCTGCAGGACCTCCTCGGTCAGCTCTTCCTCGTCGAAGATCACCACTTCCTTGATGTTGCGCACACCGCGCTTCAAATCCTCGCCGAGCGCGATAATCTCGCGGACAACGATCGGCGAACGCGCAATCGCTTTCATCACGCGTACCTGCCCACGCTCGATGCGCTTGGCGATCTCAACCTCGCCCTCGCGGGTCAGCAGCGGTACAGTGCCCATCTCGCGCAGGTACATGCGGACAGGGTCGTTAGTTTTTTCAAGGGTGCCGGGTGTCAGGTCGAGCTCGACATCCTCGCCTTCTTCACCCTCGTCAAATTTGTCGGCGCCAAACTTCGGACCGCCCTCAAGAATGTCGATCCCCTGGGTCCCGATGGTGGTCATCAGGTCATCCAGGTCATCCGGCGAGTGCAGGTCGCCCGGGATCAGGTCATTGACCTCGTTGTAGGTCAGATAACCTTTTTCCTTACCTGCATCGATAAGGTTCTGAATATCTTCTTCGTACTTATCTTCTATGGCCAAGCGAGTGGTACTCCCCGCGCATATTTCGGAAATGTTCTGGATTGCTCCGAGAGGAACCAGGGCGCATCATCGAGGGCGTAGAGCATAAGACGTAAAAACGTCTTTCAGGGCCTCGGGCGCACGTCCACCAAAGAGTTCCAGAATAGCATGGATGCGCTTGTCAACTCCGCCGAAACTGAGTATCTTGCGCCCGTCAGGTGGGCGGCGGCGGCACGCTACTCACATCGATTGCTGTTCCGTTACCGGTTAGATGTGCGAAACCTGAATACGTTTCGCTACATTGCGGTCGGATCGGCCCTGCAGCCTAAGCAACGCCGACGTAGTGGCTCAGGCGCGCATAGCCCATAGCAGCATGCCGGCCAACAGTGCTGCCACCAGCAGCAGCGCGGCCAGGGTCAACCCACCCAGGATCAACTCTGCACGCCTTTGCTGCTCCGGCCTTGGCCGGGTGATCTGGAAGGCCTGGACAAAAAACTCTGTCAGGATTGCCAGCAGCCCCATGCTTCTCCTTGCAGACACGAGCTTCAAAGCGCACGCAGCAGGCGATCGAGCTCCTGCTTGCGGCGCATCAGCTGCACTACTTTAGCGCTGTCGCCCTGCCGTTCTGCGTCCGCGATTGCGCCGCGGACCTGCCTCTGCTCCCGCTCCAGCGCGCCATGATGCAGGGCCTCGAGCGCGGCCCGGACCTCCGCCTCTTCAACCGGCGTGCTCTCCGACATCAACACGCGCGCCAGCAGGCTGCGTGCCCCTGGCTCCTCGGCAGCAGCCATCGGGTCGTCATCCCTTCGGCTGCGCAACGCGTGCAGCAAACCGCCTGAGCTGACCCCATCAAAGAGCTGCGCATCAGCGTCGACAGCCTCGGCGACCAGTCGAAAAACAGCACAGTCCCTGCTCGCGGCCAGTGCGCGCAGCAATACCTTCTCGGTCTCGCTCACCTGCTCACGCGCATGGCCCGGCAGCTCAGACCGGCGACTGGCCGCCGCCTGCTTCAACTCTTCCCGCACCAGCGCCGAGTCAATCCCGAGACGGTGCGCTGCCTCCGCGGCAAAGTCCTGGCGGCTGATCGCGTTCGGCATCCTGCGAATATGCGGCAGCAGATAGTTCAGCGCCTGGATCTTGCCCTCGGCTGTGGTCGGCGGATGCAGCACCCGCGCCCGGTCCATCAGGTACTCCGAGTGGCGTCGTGCCGCGCGCACCGCCGCCGTGTAGGCCGCGATCCCCTTCTCGCGCACGTAGCGATCCGGGTCGAGCCCCTCTTCCAGCGTGACGACGCGTACCTCAAAGCCTTCCTCGGTCAGCAGCGCAATCGACTTCTCCGCGGCATTGGCGCCGGCGGTGTCCGGGTCAAAGTTTACGATGACCCGCTTGGTATATCGCCCCAGCAGCCGCGCCTGCGTTTCAGTAAAGGCAGTGCCGCTGGTGGCCAGTACGTTCCCGATTCCGGCCAGCGAGACCGAGATGCAGTCCATCTGCCCTTCGACGAGCAGCGCAAAGTTCAGCTGGCGAATCGGCTGGCGAGCCTTGTCCAGGTTGAAGAGCACCTGGCCCTTGGAGTAGAGCGGCGTTTCCGGCGAGTTGAGGTACTTCGGCCCTGCCTTATCGCCGGCCTCGAGCGCCCGCGCAGTGAAGGCGATTACGCGGCCGCCCTCGTTCAGGATGGGGAAGGTGATGCGCTTGCGAAAGCGGGCGTAGAGCCGCGTAGGCGTCCCGTCTTCCTGAAGATCCTGCTCCTTCCAGGAGAACAGGCCTGAGAGCCGCAGCGCTTCCTGGAACCCTCCGGAACGCAGGCTCTCGGCGTCAGCTCGCTGCTGCAGGTGCTCGCGCAGCGCGTTGAAGCTCTCAGGCGCAAAGCCGATGCGAAACCTCGCGATCCCATCGGCGGCAAGCCCGCGCCCGGAGAGATACTCTCGCGCTGATGCACCCTCGGCAGTCTGCAGCTGCTGCTCAAACCAGGCCGTCGCCTGCTCGTGCAGTTCGATCAGCCGGGAGCGCTGGCGATGTTCGGCCGCCTCTTCCGGGGAGGCGAACTCGCGCTTGGGCAGTGGCACGCCGCTCTTTTGGGCGACCGACTTGACCGCCTCGGGAAAGCTCAGGTTCTCAATCTTTTGAACAAAGGTAAACACGTCGCCCGACTGCCCGCAGCCAAAGCAGTGGAAGAACTGTCGCACCGCGTGCACGGAAAAGGACCCGGTCTTCTCCGAGTGAAAGGGGCACAGCCCGCTCCAGTTCTGCGCCCCGGCCTTGCGCAGGCGCACGTACTCACCGACGATTTTGACGATGTCGGCCTGCGCTTTTACGGTTTGAGCAAAGTCACTGGCCATCGGGAGAGACCTACCCCAGTGTAGCGGCGCGGGCCATCGCAAGCACCTCGGCCGGCGTGTGCCCTGCCTCGCGAAGCGCGCGGATTGACACTGCGTCAGCTCGCTTGGCCAGCCGGCGCCCGTTCGCTCCGGCCACAAGCGGGCAGTGGTACCAGTCTGGCGCGGCCAGCCCGAGCGCCTGGTACAGGAGCAGCTGCCGGGCTGTCGTTTTCAGCAGGTCTGCGCCCCGGACTACCTCGGTGATCTGCATCGCCGCATCATCGACCACGCAGGCCAGCTGGTAGGCCGGCACATCATCCCGGCGCCAGATAAGGAAGTCGCCGAAGTCGCGCCCGGCCACGTACCGGTGCTCGCCGCAATTTTGATCGCGGAAGCAGACTGCCTCGCCATCGGGCACACGGAATCGCCAGTTGACGCCCGCCGGGCTCGCCGGCACCGCGATTGTAGAGGCCGCTTGGATGGGCCGGCATCGGCCTGAGTACATCGGCCCATCGTCTTCTTCCATATGGTGGTGCGGCGGGCCCTCATGCGGTGCGTTCACGCTCTCACGCAACTCCCGGCGCGAGCAGGAGCACGGGTAGGCTGCGCCAGCCGCGACCAGCCAACCCCACGCAGCGAGGTAGTGTGCATACCGCTCGCTCTGCGCATACGGCGCATACAAGCCGCCAACGTCTGGCCCCTCGTTCCAGTCAAGCCCCAGCCAACGAAGGTCCTCACACAGGGCCCTCGCAAACTCCGGGCGCGCGCGTTGCGGGTCGAGGTTGTCGTTGCGCAGCACCAGGGTGCCGCCTCCCGCTCGCGCACGCTCCCCCGCAATCGCAAACGTACGAGCATGCCCCAGGTGCAGCAAACCAGTAGGAGAAGGCGCCAGCCGGCCCCGGTAGCGGCGGCTCTTGCCTATATCGCTAGGCGCGCAAGGAGGCAAGGCTCTTGGTCTGCGTGCTGATTGCGGCTCTAAGTTGGCTGCGCAACTCTTCACCGGGACGATAGCTTGCCATCAGGAAGACCGCTCGGCCACCACTACGTTCTGCCCACAACCTGCCGAGCCGTTCCTTCTCAACTGAATCATCATTGGTTCGGTACGATTCACCCTTATATTCCACCGCGAACACCCGCCTGTCTTCCAGCTCGGCCACAAAATCGGGGTAAAAGCGATCCGTGCTCGTCTGCAGCCAGAAGGATGTTTGTGGCCGCACAGCAAGATTGCGTACCCAGTGCTTTACTTCGGGCATCCGGTCCAGCTCAACGGCACATTGGAACTCTTCCCCGTGGTCTCTCATCTCTCCTACGTGCTCATAGTAGTGCTTTGAGAACTTGGATATTGGCGGGCAAAACCAAGCCGCCGGATACTCCACCCCATAGAGGAAGCCAAACTCCTCGCTCGTGATCACGCGGGCTCCGGGCCCAAACAGCAGCTGCTGGTAGCCCCTCCTCGCTTCCTCATTCCGGGCGCGACCTATCTGCTCGCGCAGCAGGCGCAACAGCACAAACCTCCCGCGGTCCAGAACCTCGATCGAAAAGCCGGGCTTCTTCAGCGCGTCTACAATCGCGCGCAGAACCCATGCCGCCAGCGTGGTCTGGTTCATGGATGGATCGCGCAGCTTCGGATCCAGCCATGCCGCCAGCCTTTCGGGGGTAAGCTCACTCGGCAGCAGCTCCAGCTGCACACTCCTGTCCAGGAGTGGTGTCAGGGTAAAGCTCTGCCCTTCCAGGTCGAGCGTGTACGACCGCGCGGTCTCATCAAACTGCAGCCGGCTGAGATCGGCTGGGTGCTCCAGAATGCTCCAGTCCCAGGCTTCTCTCAGGGTCTCCGCATCGAACAGCGTTCGCTCGCCCTGGATGTCGATGACCAGCCGCGGCACTGCTTGAAACAGCATCCCTCGCTCAGCCGGCGACCACTGTGCGTTATGCTCCTCCACCCGCTTTCGGGTTTCTCCCTGTTCTTCCGCCGGAGTGACACGCAAAATGGTCTCAAGCACGGCTGTCGGTACCGGACCGGATGCGGAAAGCGCGAAGGTATCCTCGCTCTGCTCCATGACGACAGCTTCGCGAAGTGCGGTTGGGAGTGGACCAAGGTCGGGGCGTCGGGGCAACTCGACGCGTAGCACCTGCTTTACAGGCCCCGCCAAGGGCAGCGGCTGCGGCTGCGGCAGTTCTATCGCCGCGGGCGCCTCAGTTGGATCAAAACCAAGATGCACCAGGCCGTCCTGCAGGTGCCGTGCTGCTTCGCCAAAGCGGGCACTGCTCACATGCGCGTAGGCCTTGTTCAACTCCGGCGCTTTACGCTTCTCCGCGAAGGGCATGCGCAGCACGCGGCCCAGCAATTGCTCCACGTCTTGCGCCGCGCCAATGTTTGCCAGCGAGCACAACACGTAGGCGAATGAACAGTCCCACCCCTCCTTGAGCGCTTGGACAGTGATGACCGTTGTGACTGGGCACGCGTCCGAGAACAGGTCCACCCCGTCCAGTTCGCGGACGCCGCCCGTGTGCACGGCGATCTCCCGCACGTCCAGCCCCTCGCTCTCGATCAGGTGCTGCTTGACGATCTTCCAGTCAGCCTCCTGCCCTGCGTTTTGCGCCTGCACCAGCAGCAGCGGCCGTAGATAGCGAGGCTCGTCGGAGGCCAGCGCCGCAAGCGTCTTGCGGGTTTTGTTGGCTTCGCACAGGGTGTCCTGCCAGCCGGCTGTGTGCTCGGTCAGCACGACCGGCAGCTTGATCATGTCCGCTTCCCGGAGCTCGGCTGCCGTTGCCCGGTACAGAACATTGGCGATATTGGGCTCGGGCGTGGCGGTCAGCTCCACGATGACGCCGGGACCGATACGCTGACGTACCTCCTCAGCCAGCGGAGTGACAAAGCGATGCGCCTCATCAAGGATCACGATGGGCCGCTGCACCTTCATCAGGTTCGCAAACGAGAACTTCGGGGTGCCCGCGCCTGGGCGCCCGGGCTCCAGCAGTTCGAGGTCCGGCACCTGCAGGGCTCCGGCGCCAAAGTGCCCTTCCAGGTTTTCATTGTGCGCGTACACCTTGCGCCCCTGCGTGTTGTTCACCTGTAGCGTCTGCATGGTGCCTACCACGACGCATACGTAGGAGCGCAGGTCCTGCGGGCGCAGGTTTGCGAACTCGCTCACATCAAAGACGCGCACCTGTCCGCGAAACGACTCGCCCAGCGCGCGGCGGTACGGGTGGTCCGCATCGCGCAGCGCCTTCAGGGTCTGCATGCGAATGGCATCGCTCGGCACCAGCCAGAGCACCAGCGGAAATTCGCGCTCCAGAAAGCTTTCCGCCACCACGCCCACCGCCATCGCCCCCAGCACCGTCTTACCCCCACCCGTGGGGAGCCGCAGGCATACCGTCGGTACACCGGGCATGCCTGCTAGTGGGCGATAGCGGACGAACAGCTGCATTCCCGCGCCCGGTGCATGTCTCGCAAATGCCGCGGCGGGGTCGCCGGTCAGCCGCGCGTCGTCGAGGAAGGCGCGCAGCTTCGTGAGTGCCTCGGTTTGAAAAGGCTTGGGCGCAAGCTCGGTCATCGCGACCTCACATCATAGGGCGTCTGCTTGAAGGTGATGCCCAGCGTCTTGAGGCTCGCGGGCGTGATACGGACGCTCTCGCCATAAATCACTTTTGCGCCTTCGTGCTCCGGTGCCAGCGCATGGAGCTCGGCCAGCACCTTGCGCGTGAGTACGTTGCCGCCGTCAGGCCGCTTGTCGCCGAGGATGCCGTTGTAGAGCAGGTAGTAGGCGGCCCCATTGTGGATGCCGAGGAGCGGCGAGCGCTTTGGTTTCGCGAGGGCTTTGCGGGTCTCAGAGAACCAGATGTGCGCGGCTAAGTGCTCAAAGCGGATATCGGGGTGGAGCTTGCCGTCGTCGTCGAAGACCGGCTTGCCCAAGCGGTAGAAGCGAAAGCCGCCGCCACCTTGCCAATCGAGTGACTTCGAGATGCCGCCTTGCTCGCCGTCAATGACTTTCTTGAGGCGAGGAACGCAGTGGGTTACCGCGTGGTCGCCTAATTCGATGCCGATGTAACGGCGGTTCATTTTCTGGGCGACGGCAGCGGTTGTTCCTGAGCCCAGGAAAGAGTCGAGGATGAGGTCACCTGACGTAGAACTCAACCTGAATATCCGCTCCATCAGCTTTTCAGGCTTGGGTGTAATGAAAACGTCGGCGCTAAACAGCGAGAGTATTTCTTGCTTTGCTTCTTGTGTGTGCCCTACTTCGTCATAATGCCATAGAGTTTGAGGGACAATCCCTTTTTTAACTTCTGAAAGGAATCGCTTAATCTGTGGAATAGCGTCGCCCTTCCTGCCCCACCAAACCCGGCTTTCCTGATTTAAGAGCCAGAACTTCTCTTCGGAGTAGCGCCAATAGTTGCCCCCAGGGGGACCTTCAATGATTCTCCCGCTGGGAGACTTGATAGGGTATCTCCCTAGGCTGTAGTAATTTCGAGCGGACAAGTCGCTAGGCTTCCAAGGGCCTCGCGCATCGTTATCCGGATTCTTGTAGGCTTGATCCTGCTTAGATGTGCGAGGCATTGGATTGGGCGCCCAATCTGATGCCTCACGGGCATAAACAAAGAGGTGATCATGGTCTTGAGAAAAGTGGCGCGCACTCGACTTAGGCGAGTAGTTTTTTCGCCATATCACGTTTGCAACAAAATTCCCACGCCCGAACACCTCATCCATAACGACTTTTAGATAATGCCCTTCATTATCATCAATGGTGACCCAGATACTCCCATCCTCACTTAATAACTCCCGCAGCAACTCCAGCCGCGGCACCATCATCCCCAGCCATTGTGCGTGCTCTAGATTATCGTCGTAATGCTCAAATGCACTGCGCGTGTTATAGGGCGGGTCGATAAAGATACATTTCACCTTGCCCGCATAGAACGGCAGCAGCGCCTTCAGCGCCTCCAGGTTATCGCCCTGGATCAACATATTTTCTGTATCGGCGTCGCCATAGGAGAGTGCCGGGTCTTCTTCCAGCAGACGGTACGGAACACGGGAGGCAGTCTTCAAATCTTCGTCGCGGGTGAGCCAGTGCAGTATGGGCATGTTTGTAACGCCCATTCTCCCAGACACGCTCGCAGAACGCGAGTCGGACACAACCGCCAGGCCCTCAGAATAGATCGGGGATATTCGTAAACGCGATCCGCGTGGGCGCGGCGGCCTTGGCCAGCAGCATGCTCGCCGGCGCCAGCATGTCCGTGCCATATTTTTGGTTCACCGCGTCCATGGTGCTTGCAAGCCGCGTGCGGCGCGTCTCGGTCTCCAGCCCGGCGAAGAGCGAAAGTGTGTGCAGGTGGTCCGGCACCAGGTCACCCAGCCCGATGCCGACGAAAAACGGCGCCTCTGTATGCTCCCCGCGCGGGCGGCGCGACCAAAGCCTTTGCAGCGCCTCGACCAGCGTCTGGTTATCCTGGCATTCAATGACGCTGGTGGACTGCGACCACGCGTTCTGCGGGATGCCTGACCCATGCCGCCTGGTCGCAGCAGCTTTCGGGACGGCGTACTTCACGGTCACCGTGACATGGGTGGTCCAAAGCCGAGCCGCGCGCAGGCGCATGGCCGCCTTGTGCAGCAACTTGTGCAGCACCGCGTAGGCGCCCTCGTCCGAACGCAAGGTGGGCGGCAGCACATGCGACTGCGAGATGGACTTCTGATGTTCAAGCGCAGGATCGTTGAAGTCCTCCCCGCGCAGCCAATGCCAGAGCTTTTCCCCGCCCATGCCGCCCCAGGCCGCGTTGATTGCCTCGCGGTTGAGCGCGAGCAGCTGCGGCATCGTCTCAATGCCTGCAGCCGCCAGCCGCTTCTCCATCCGGGCGCCCACCCCGGGCAGGTCGCGCGGCGTCAGCCCGCTGAGCGCCGCATGCAGAATGTCAGGGGTAAGCGCGACCAGCCCGTCGGGCTTTTCCATGTCTGACGCGATCTTGGCCAGGTAGCGATTCGGCGCCAGACCGATCGAGCAGCGCAGGGTCGTTCCGGCGTGCTCGCGTACCGACGCCTTGACCCGTTCCGCCAACTCCAGCGCCGCCAGCAGCGGCTGCTCGCGGCCCATCAGCGAGCAGGCCATCTCGTCGATAGACAAGACGGCGGTGACCGGCACGCAGCGCTCCACAGCCTCAATGATGCGGTGGTGGTACTCGACGTACACCTGGTGGCGCGCGTCGACCAGCACAAGCCCCGGGCACATGCGCTTAGCCTCGCCGACCTGTACCCCTGTCTTGACGCCGAAGGCCTTGGCCTCGTAGCTTGCCGCGATGCAGCATGTCGTGTCCGTCATGACCGGAACAACAGCGACCGGGCACCCGCGCAGCTCAGGGCGCAGCTCCTGCTCGACCGAGGCAAAGTAGGAGTTGAGATCGAGGAAGAGCCAGCGTACGCGCGGCTCCGTCGCGGCTGATGCAGGAGAGGCCACCACTGCTATCTTCGCTCTTTTTTCGCTTCTCGACCAGCCGCCTGGAAGAAAGTGAAGATCGATCCTGGGCCAAGCCCTGCGGCAGGTGCCAATGCGGGAAGAGAGTTACCTTTTTCCGGTGCTCACCCTGGCAGGAAGATGACACTATGAGGGAGAAATCTGCGGGCGATGCAGAAAACCCTGCCGAAGATTCTGCATTCCACGGAAGTAGAAGCGAAAGAGTTACCGTCCGGCGCTAAACTGGCTGCGGACGGCTATTGAGGAGCGCCAGCATGTGGTTTCTACATCTTCACGACGTTCTTCTGCACGTGTCGCACCTCAGTCCGCACCTGCCTGAGGCTGTTATTACGCTGGGTGCGGTCCTGCTCATTGGCAGCGCTGCCAGCTGCGTCTGCTCGCCCCGCGAGGAGAAGGACGAGTTGTTTCATCGCGAGGTACAGTAGCACTTGCGGGCACCCGTGCATATCGCTGTTTCACAGATCGTCACAACTATGTGTCACGCCGTGCAGCACGACTGGTACCTCCCCGCACAGCTTGCTCTGAGCTAAGCTTGCGTCTGAGGTAACTCACAATGACGAACCAAAGTCATGCGCGCGTTTCGCTCACCGAAAGCGATCGCAGCAAGCCCCCACGCGCAACCCTTACCGGTCCAATAGCTCCCCAGCAACTCCTCACCGTCTCCATCATTGTGCGTCGCAAAAAGCCGCTCAACCTGCATGACCTGGGCGGCCGCATCGTCTCGCATGAGGAGTTTGCCTCCGAGTACGCGGGCGACCCGGCAGACTTTACCGCGCTACGCGAGCTCGCCCACCAGCAAGGGCTCGCGGTCGATGAATCTGCCAGCAGCCTGGCCAGGCGCACCATGGTGGTACGCGGCCCGGCCGCAGCCATGGAGAAGACGTTCGGCGTAACGCTCAAGACCTACCAGCATCTGGACTCGGGCTGCCACTTTCATGCATTTGAGGGCACGATCAGCCTGGCGGACAACTACGCTTCCATGATCGAGGCGGTGCTTGGGCTCGACACTCGTCCAGTCGCCAAATCGCACGTCCGCCGCCTCGCGTCACAGGCTGCAGCCGCGGCGGTGAGCTACAACCCGCCCCAGGTTGCCGCGCTCTACAACTTCCCTACGGGCGTTACGGGCGCCGGGCAGACGATCGGCATCCTCGAGCTTGGCGGCGGGTACGAGGCATCGGACATCACGACCTACTTCGGCGGCCTCGGCGTCAAGCCACCCTCGGTTGTTGCTGTCTCAGTGGACGGCGGCACCAACTCGCCCGGAGACCCGAATGGCGCCGACGGCGAGGTCGCGCTCGATATCCAGGTCGCCGGCTCGATCGCACCTGGCGCCAACATTGCGGTCTATTTCGCGCCCAATACCGACCAGGGTTTCATCGACGCGATTACGACTGCGGTCCATGACACCGCCAACAAGCCGTCCATCCTCTCGATCAGCTGGGGCGGGCCTGAGGCAAGCTGGGCGGCCACCTCCCGCACGGCGCTTGACAATGCGTGCCAGTCCGCTGCGGCGCTCGGGGTCACGATCACGGTTGCGTCGGGCGACAGCGGGTCCACCGACGGCGGGACCGGGGAGAACGTCGACTTCCCTGCTTCGAGTCCCCACGTGCTGGGCTGCGGCGGAACCCATCTCGAGGGATCCGGGACAACCATCAAGTCGGAGGTCGTGTGGGATGACCAGGCGACCAGTGGTGGCGGCGCTTCGGGGGGCGGGGTAAGCACCATTTTCGCGCTGCCTACCTGGCAGGCGAACGCCGGCGTGCCGAACAACTCGACCGGCAAGACCGGGCGCGGGGTTCCGGATGTAGCCGGGAATGCTGCTCCTTCGACGGGATACAACGTGCTCATTGATGGGCAGGCAGGGGTTGTAGGAGGGACAAGCGCCGTGGCTCCGCTGTGGGCCGGGCTGCTTGCGCTGGTCAATCAGCAGCGGAGCGCGGCGGGTGGGGGGCTAGTCGGGTTTGTGAACCCGACCTTGTATGCCAATCCATCAGCCTTCCACGACATTACCAGTGGAAACAACGGCTCGTACAAAGCCGGCGCAGGGTGGGATGCGTGCACTGGCCTGGGCTCGCCGGCTGGGACGGCGATTGCAACAGCGCTGGGTGGTGGGACGGTCACCGGCTCGGGCGGCGGCACTGGTACCGGCTCAGGTGGTGGCACT
>CAZZYO010000103.1:10273-12867 GCA_964658255.1 Candidatus Babeliales bacterium | reverse complement strand
AGGTTTCCTTGAGCACACGGCTGCTACTGTTGTCGGCAATATAGACGTTGCCGCTGCTATCGACCGCTACGCCCGCGGGATAGTGCAAGCCGCTGCTGAACAGTACCGTCTGCACGCCGCCAAAGTGCGCGGTCTGCGCCTGGGCCGCTGTTGCGAACACAAGGTAAGCCGCCGCGAACAAAGCGGACAGCACCCCCGCGGCAGAGCGGGTGAAAGGTGATGGTTGCCTGTACGCAAGAGGAGTCGGCGAAGCACAGCGGCGGCGGAGATTCCAGCAAATCATCAAACGATACCTCAGAGGAAGTGCATCCAGCATGGCGAGCCATCCAGGGCGCTGACTGTGAGGCTAAAATGAAACTTTTCTAATCTACGCTAAAAAGCGTTTGCATTCGTGACCTTAGTGTTACCCCTGCCGACTTCTGACGGAGTGCAGTCATCGCGCTTAAAGGGCCTGTGTTTCCTGGCTATGGATCGTCAACTAAGGCCTGCCAGGGCCTGCACTGCCTCCTCATCCGGGCACCCGACTCGATAAGGGTTTGGGAAAGCCTCAAGAAGGAATTGTGTCAGCAGTTCACGGTGCTCTATATCGCTCTCCTTTCATAATTAGACGCTCAATCACCGCCAACCAACGAAAACTTAAAGGGGTCGGGTAAGGAAGCGGCATTGCTGCCGCTCCCTCCCCTAAGAACCGGACTTGATGGTTTCCCATCATCCGGCTCAAGCCGTGTATAAGCCCCGCGCAAGCGAAGCCGGACTACATTGCACACCACAAGAGCATGCCCTGCTACCTCAGTTTCTTGCGAGTCTCGAAGTAGCTGCGCCAGTGCGGGTCGAACGGGTTAGCGTCCGATTTCACCTTGACGTAGCGCCGGATAGCGATCTGGGTGGGGTCAACCAACCGGACCACATTGAGCGTTCAGAGCCAGCCGGCAAAGCGGAGCACCACTTACGCCGTCCAAGCCGATGCCTGTATCGATCTGCGATCCACGTAGCGGACTCGTTTAGATGGCGGCGCTTCGCCCATCGCCAGAGCGAGTGCCAGAGGACCATGCCTACTTTCCGAAACGCCGGGCCAGCTTCGATATGGCGGTGATAGTACGCCCAGCCTCGAATGATCGGGTTGAGCAGCCGTATCAGGTACTCCTGTTTCACGGCTCGATTCGAACGAATCGCTTCGCGCACTTTCTCCAGAAAGGCATGCATAGTCTTTCCGGAGGGCGTAATCAGGAGCTTGCCGCCATACTTGCGCAGGTTCTGCCCAAGGAAGTCGAAGCCATCTTCGATATGCGTGATGCAGGTTTTCTCGGGTGGGAGCTGCAAGCCCCGGTCGAACATAAAACGTTCGACCAGCGGCTTGACCTCACTCTCCAGAAGCTCCTTCGAGCATCCGGTGATGATGAGTCATCGGCATAGCGGACGAAGTTCACCTTAGGATTGAACAGCTTCCCACGGATCTTCCGTGGACGGAAGGTCTCCTTGAGCAGCCGCCCCAATCCATCCGGTGTCAGGTTTGCCAGTCTAGGCGAGATGATTCCGCCCGGTGGTGTCCCTGCCTTTGACGAGCACCTTTGCGATCACAGGGACACCGAAGCATGATGGCAAACCGTTTGTCTTCAAAAGTAGGTCTATGGTGGTCTACGTCCGTTCGAATAAGAGTCCCTCTGGCTGGGCATCTATCCGCGAGATCATCCAACCGGCAACCTGACTAGTACCGATAAAACGCCGTTGTGGAAAATGCTCGATTACTAAACGCCAGCAAGTAATGAGCTGGCGAGCTGACGAGGTGTATCTCGTGTTGGTCGATTTAGCCCACAGCTCCTCAAACTTCGCTTCGAACCGACCTACCACTTCCGACGAGGACTCGTACAGCACGTCCTTGTCCTGGCGCTTCAGACCCGTTGGAGACCAGTTGGCGGAGCCAGTCCGCAGCAGCCGTCCGTCGATGGCGTAGCTTTTGAGGTGCATGAGATCCCTCGCACCCTTCACTCTGACCTCGATCCCCGCCGCCGAGAGGATCGAGGCTGTGGTCAAAATCTCCCGCTGCGGTTCCTGCTGAGACTGTTCACGATCCTGGTACACCCGGACCCTGACGCCCTTGCGGTCCAGGGCTGGCAGCTCTTCGGCCAGCTCGCGATCCGTGAAGCTGTACATGGCCACATCGACCGAGCGTGTCGCGGTCTCGGGTTGGGCTATCTCGCTTCGTTCAAGATTCGTCTCCGGCGAGTAAGCATGGCGATTCGTGCCAGCACTCCGAAGCTTTCCCAAGAGCATGGCATTGCCCAAGAACGTTCCTCCAGCCGGCAGCAGCAAAGACAGAAGTAAACTCTTCAGCCAACTTCGCGACAAAAGCCAGGTATAGATTGAGCGGCTCCCACTCCGATTCGTCGCGATGTCCCAGAGTGTGGGCGTAAAGAGTATGAATGGGTAGGGACATCGCCGACAGAGTATCAGGTTATTAGTAGTGGGCCACCACAAACGATTTGGATGTGAACGAGATTGGAGAAGTTTGGGCAGCGAATGAGCGGCCCTGCTTTGAAGAAGGGCAGCGCCATGAAGCGAGTTTGCCGATTAGAGTACCGCGGGGAACCGGCATG
>CAZZYO010000103.1:0-10263 GCA_964658255.1 Candidatus Babeliales bacterium | reverse complement strand
CCCCCGCGAGTCCATGCAGCGCTATAAGCACATGCAGACAGGCGGTTCCTTCACATCGACGGGGAGGGTGGGACGTTTCGTAACCGGAACCGCGAGGCTATCACCGCCAAGCAGGTACTCGACTTTGCCATGCCCGAAGGCCAGAAGCATTTCACACTCGCTGGACATCAAGCCGGAACAAAGGCCGACGTTATGATCGCCGACCCTTGGTGAGTGCAAGCCGCAGTCGCTACGAAGCGGTACCTAGTTCTCTGTCAGCACAGTCACGCCGGTGCGGCCAGATACGTAGACCTTTCCTGCGCGGGAGTTCACGGCAACGTAATTGGCAGGCACACCGCTTATGGCCGTCTTGAGTGTGTTGGTCGTTGTGTCAACCACGTCGACCGTGTCGAGAGCAGTGCTGGCGACAAAGAGCAAGTTGGTGATTGGATCAACGTCCACACCGAGCGGTGAGTCATCCACTGTTACCGAGGCCAGGCTCTTGCCACCCAGAGTAAAGACGCCTGTCGAGGAGGGGCCGGACTCAGAGTCTGTCACATAAACGTTGCCGGTGAGGAAGTTCACCGCCGCGCCAACGGTATCTGTCCCGTACTGGATTGATCTCAAGAGCTTCTTCCCGTAAGGATCCACAATGCCGGTCAGGTTGTTGCCGAAAGGCACATAGATCAGACCCAGAACCGGGTTCATCGCAATGGCGAAGGGCGAGTTCCCCTTCATGTCAATCGAGCCCACAAGCTTGGCGGTCTTGCCGTTGATGATGTTGACTACGTTGTCGCTGCCGTTGGCGACATAGACCAGCCCGGTCAGCGGGTTGGCAACAATGCCGGTGATACCGAAGCCAGGCGTGCTGGTGATCGCAAGCGTACCGACAGTCGTGCCTTTCTTGCCGTCGATTACTGTCACCGTGCAGGGGGCCGGCACCAGGTTGAAGTTACAGCCCGCGACAAAGATGCGGTTGGTAAATATATCCGCAGCGACGAAAACCGAACCGGCGGGAACAGCAATGTTCTTTACAAAAACATCCTGATTGCCGTCGATAACAGCGAGGTTATCCGTCGGCTCACCATCGATGTTGGGCACTACAGCGTAAACGAGGCTGCGGGCCGGATCGACGGCGATACCGGAAACTGGCTCAGGGAAGCTGATCTGAGTTTTGATGGACTGCGCGCCTGCTGCCACGGAAAGGCTTGTGGTCAACAGGGCCATGGCGAAGAGCTGAGACATTTTCTGCACGGGTCACCTTTACCTGGGTTGGAGCCAAGCTGACACCGCAGCCGGGCGGGACTATAGGAGGAACTGGTTGAGCAAATGTGCGAGTCACTGGCCACCGCAGCATCCTGGAGAAGCTCGGCCTGGCGCAACAGGACAGAGCGGGCTTTCGCGAGGCGCTCACGGCTCTGTATCTGCTTGAAGTGACTGAGCGGAGACACTCTCGACAACGGGGCTGAATGAAGTGTCTGTAAATCGCTTACGCCAGCTTGCGAGTGCTTAGTTGCTTTGGAGTAGATAGGCGAGCCACGGCTGGTAAGTGTCCGATCCGAGGACAAACACGGCGTATTTATCACCCAACTTGCCGGCGATTGCAACGGCGGCGAACGAATAGGTAGTCGCCATCGTATTGCCGAGATAGCTGGCGCCCACCGTCACTTGGACCGCGGGAAACAGCCCCGCGGTAGTCGCATCCTCCGCCCCGAGATCGATAGCAAAGTCGCAGTTGCCGAAGCCGTCCGCGCTCCCGGCGGGATTGTCCTGGGGAAAGTCGCCGCCATAGAGAGTAGTCGGCGTCGTGGGTGCCAGGGCTCCGCAGCTCGAGGGCACTGTTGCAAAGCCGAAGGAGGCCAGGTGCGACGAAAAGGCGCCGTTGCCGCTCGATCCCGGGAGATAGGCCCCGGCCGCATAGACAAAGCCCAGATATTGCGCGCTGGCGAGAGCGGCGGCATCCACTGGCGCACCGGGCTTGGGCAGGCCGACCGCGCCGGTGCCTGCGCCGAGCACGTTGTTATAGAACAGTCCGGGAGAAGTCCCGGGCAGCGGACTGGTGCCGCCCGGCGTGAAGTTGCTCTCCACCAGCAGGCCCGAGGGGCCAATGCCGACCGTAGCTTGCGGCGGCGCGGACTGATTGTTTCCGGGCGCGGTAACAACGAGCTGGCCGGGCACGCTGATGGTGTTGCCGAAAAAGGTGGGAGCGCAGGCTCCACTCGCGGATGTAGCGCCTGGCTGCGCCGGGGTGCCAGATCCCCCCGCACTGGGCAGCGTGTGCTGGCTGATATTCGCCAGGGTAACCGCGCTCCCGCTCCCACTAATGTCCACGCTGCCGTAAGCGGTCTCTGCCGTCGGGTCCCAGGTAAACTGGGTGCCGCTGTTCGCCGGCTGCGCGAGAGGGCCAGGGATGGTGAGATAGAGATAGGTCTGCAGTTTGGACGAGGAGGGGCACTGGGTGGCTGCCGCGAGCGGAGCGGCGGGCTGGCCGATCAACTGCAGCAGACCACCGGCCTGCCCGGTAAGCTCGACGGCAAAGCTGCCGGCTTCGGGCGGCATGTACGTCACGGCAGCGTAGTGGTTGGTGCTTGTGTTGAGGACGTAATTCGCAGTGATGCCGAGCAGTCGCAGGTTGCGTGGGCCGAGGGTTTGTACGCCGGCGTTGATCACCTGAGAGCCTTGCTGGGCAGGAGGCAGCAGCGCATAGGTAGCTTGGGAAAAAGAGGAGTTAGCGGACGCGTCGTCGAGGATGTAGGTCTGCGGAAACGTGAGCGCAACCGGAACACCGCCGTCGCCCGCGTTTGTAGTGCCTGCAATGTACGGAGCGAAGTAGAGCCGCGGAGAGACTGCCGGCATTGCTGTGGTGGAAGTGCTGGTGTGGCTGCTCGAGCCGCACCCAAGCACGGCCAGCAAAAGCATGCCGCCTGCCGCGCGCGCTTGCCGGCTCTGCATAAGGTTTGGCAACGTGTGCATTCTCTGCTTTCTCCCTTGCTTAGAAGCTGCCCTTGAGACCCAATTGCAGGATGCGCGGATCATGCGCATCGACCGGGTGGAGGAATGAGTTGCCGGTCAGGCACCCCGAGGCCCCGGCGGAATAACCCTCGACCTGTGAGCCATAGCAATTAATGACGTTGTTGCCGGTGTTTCCCGGGTTGGCCGGATCGGTGATGCGGAACTGTGTGTGATTGAAGATGTTGAAAGCCTCAACGCGAAACTCCACGTCCAGCCGCTCGCGTGGCTTGAAGTGTTTGAAGAGCGAAACGTTGAAGTTGGTCCGTGTCGGATTCCGAAGATAGTTGCGGCCCGAGTTCCCGAAGGTCAGCCCGCGGGGCGCCGCAAACGCGCCGGGGTTCAGCAGTAGCGGACCGACATTCTGCCCGCCCTGCGGCACAAAGGGCTTGCCGGCATGCACCTTGCCGACCACATCGGCGTAGGATCCAACGCCCAGCCCGTCGCCCACGCCGGCGTTGTCAGCCGCGCCGGTGCCGTTCGATCCGCCGCCATTGATCACGCTGAAGGGAGTACCGGTCTGGAAGCTCGTAACGCCGCTGAGCTGCCATTGGTCTAGCAGCGCCTTCCAGAAGCTTGGTACGCGCCAGGGACTGGCGATCGCAGGCGTGCCCGGTGCCTCGCTGATCGGATCCGTGCCGCTGCCAGTCAGGTGAACAAAGCCGTTGAGCAGGCGCATCAGCGGCAGATCGTAAATGTAGTTCACGTTTAGCAGGTGTCTCTGATCGAAGTCCGAGCTGGCGTGATTGGAGTGGATATCGAGCGAGTTGGCGAAATTGGCCGTCGCGCGATCCGACGCATCGTCGAGAGAATGGCTGTAGGTGTAAGCAATGCCGAGCGTCACCGGCCCGCTGGTCTGCCGCAGCGTGGCCTGCAGTGCGTCGTACTCGGAGTCGGCGATGTTTTCAACCGAGATGATGTTGCTGAAGCCGGGATAAGGCCGGACGACGTCGGCGCTGACGCCAAGCTTGGCCGGCGGATTGGCGACGGTCGAGATGAAGCCAGGATTCCCAGTACACGCAATGAACATGTTGATATAGCCGGGGTCGCCTGCGCCGATGCCGGGGGAGCTAGGAACGGTGGTGCCCGCGCCCGGAGCCGTGCTGTTGAGCCCGCCGGTTGAGAAGAACTGGTGCAGGGCGCCGCTCTGGCAGACGTCGGAGGTAATGGGCTGCCCGGGAGCAAAGGGGTTCAAGCCATTGCTCAACGGTTGGAGCTGGTTCAGGTCGCGCACTGCGGTGAGGTGGGTACCCTTGGTGCCGACGTAGGCGACCTGGCCGACGAGGCCCTTGCGAAGCTCATGCTGCAGGCTCACGCTCCACTGCTGCGTGTAGGAGTAGATGGCCCTTGTCGGGATGGAGGTGACGTTGAGCGGGAAGGTCGCGCCGCCGGCAGGTGCGGCGACGCCGCCGCACTGGGCCGGTCCGCCCTGGCAGGAGAGGCCAATGAGGTTGTAAGCGTTGTAGGCGGGCGCCGTAATCTGGTTGCCGCCCATGTCTCCCTGGATGTTGGACTGGGTCTCGCTCAGCACCATGGGGGCGCTGCCGATGAGCGAGCCGGCATTGGCTTCGTAGCCGGTGCCATGCTCCCAGAAGAGCCCGTAGCCCGCGCGGATGGAGCTTTTGCCATCGTGAAATGGATCCCACGAGAGCCCGACACGCGGCGAAGGATGAAACAAGCTGTTCGCCATGCAGGAGTTCGGCAGGCCGTTGACCCCGCACTGTCTTAGCCCATTGGTGATCGCGGAGTCTAGGGTAGTTAGACTGTACGGCCCTCCACGGTTGAGCGGCACCGGCGTACCGCTGCCCTTGCGAACGAGGTAGCCGTTGGTGGGATCAATGAAGACCGAAGCGCCGACGGAGGGATTGAAGTTCTCCGGGCGCCAGTTGTAGGCAGTGTTCTTCGGGTTGTACCAGGCGCCGAAGAGGCTCGCCCGCACCCCGACGTTGATGGTCAGCCCGCGCAGCACCTGGTAGTCGTCCTGGAGGTAGAGATCGGCGGTCTTGTAGCGGGTGTAGTACTTGAACTGTCCGCTGTCCTGGGTGAAGCTCTTGATGCCGCCGATGGCGAGGCCGGGAGTAGTAGCGTTCGTAAAGCCTGACCCGGCCAAAAAATCCGCGAACGCATTGCCGGTGGTGTGGATGGACTGCTGGTTGCTGAAGGTGAGCAGACCCTGCTGGTCGCCAGAGTTAGCGCCGCTCACCGCGCTCACCTCGTTCTGCTGGACAAAGACGCCTGAAAAGCCCCACTGCAGGTTGTGCTTGCCGAGCACCTTGCTAGCGTCGTCGCGCACGTTGAAGGTGGGGTTTGCCTGGTTCCACGGCGCATAGCCGGTATCCGCATTAAAGCCATGGCCGCCGTAGGCGCCATTGGTTCCCTGAAAGACCAGGCCCGGCAGCTTGTTGCCGCTGAAGCCGTTGCTGAAGATGTAGCCCATCGGGCATTCGGTGATCTGGCTCGGAGCCTGGTTGGCGCCCGGCGCAGCAACGACCGAGCAGAGCGAGGAGCCGGCGGACGGGCTGCCTCCAGCCATCGCGGGATCGTTGAGCAGGGTTGGCCGATCAATCGAGTCAACACCAATGCCCGGCTGCGGAGCCAGCGTGATGTGTTCGACCTCGTAGCTGGCCGAGATGAGATTGAGGAAGTTGTGCGGCAGCGTCTGCGCCAGCAGTACGGTCAGGTTGAGCCCCGGGCCGGTGAGGCGATTCTCGACCGTGGGGAAACTGTTCTGCACAATGCCCCATTGCGGAGCCAGCGTCACCGTGTCCCAGCTGTCGTGCACATAGCGGAAGGAGAGCCGCTCGGTAGGCGTCACATTATGGTCGATGCGGAAGAGCTCTTCGCGCCAGTGCGTGGGTGGTGAGATCGAGGCGACATAGCAGTGCGCCAGCGGGGAAGGGTTGGTGGAGTTGCAGCCGGTGGAGGAGTTCGGCTCCGGAATCAGACCAGAGTTGAGGATCGCCGCGCTGGTGTAGTCAACCGCGACGGTGCGCCCGATGGTGGGCGGCGTGCCTGATCCTTGAGGGCAGTCGGGATACTGCGACGCGTTAAAGGTGTTGCCGCTACCAGGGACCAGCAGCGGGCAGACGTCAGAAAAGTTGCCGGCGCGCTCGGCCACCGTCGGCACCGCCTGGTTGTAATCCACAGGCGTCTTCTCCCGGCGAACCTCTTCGGAAAAGAAAAAGAAAGTTCTGTCTCGCGTCGTGTTGAAGTGATTGGGAATATAGAGCGGGCCGCCAATGGTGCCCCCAAAATCAAGCCGCCGGTAGAGTGGGGTGCGGTAATGGCGCTTGCCACTGTAGCCGAGCGGGATCGGGTCTGGCTGATCGAAGAAGTTCCGGGCGTTGAAGGCCTCATTGCGCAGGAAGCCGTAGACGTCGCCATGAAACTGGTCTGAGCCTGATTTCGTCGTGACGAGCACGCTGCCCGAGGCGCTCTTGCCGTAAACGGCGCTGTAGTCCGCAGTCAGCACCTTCATGTCTTGGATGGCGTCGATGCTGGGGTAGACGACCAGCGGCTCACCTTGTCCGCGGCTGGCATTGATGCTCGTGTTCAGCACGTCGCTGCTGTCCACCTCAAAGGTGTTGTACTCAACCCGGCCGCCATTGACGCTGAACTTCGCGCTGCCCGCCACACCTACCTTGGCCTCATCCTGGCCGGTCTGGTTGCTAACCCCGGGCGCCATGGTGACGAGCGAGGAAAAGTTGCGCCCGTTCAGCCCATAGCCCGTTACCTCCTTGCTGCCGAGCGTGGTGGCAATGGAGGCGCTGCTGGTTTCAACCGTCGTTGCGCCCGCCTCGTTGACCTGGACCTGTTCGGCGACTGCATTGACGGTGATCTTGGCGTTGAGCAGCACCGCCTGCCCCTCGGCTACGGTGATGACCTCGCTCGATCTGCGGGTGAAACCGATCGCATCGACGATGACCTGGTAGCGGCCGGCGGGCAGCCCGGCGACCGAGTACATCCCTGAGTCATCGGTCTGCGCCTCGCGCTTGACCAGCGTGTCCTGGTTGATGACCTGGATGGTCGCGCCCGGGATCACGCCCCCGTCCGGGTCGCTTACCTGGCCCGACAGTCGCGCTGTGCCGGTCTGCGCCGGGAGCGCCTGTGTGCAGGCAGATGCAAGCAACACGGTCGGGATCGTTAGCCATGCAGATCGTCGAAACATCACTGGGAAGACCCTCCTGGCACGTGCGCTATTGGGGCAGGTAGTAGCGGAAGGAGGTGAACCACATGTTGTCGATGGCTTTGGGCGAATTGGTCAGACCGGCAGCGGGGTTGCCGATGCCCAGCCATGTATGGCGCTCGGCATAGGAATACTGAATGCCCTGCTGCAAGGTGCCCCGGGTGCCGCGGTAAAAGCGGAACCAGTAGCCAAAGGTGCCTTCCTGGATGTTCCGGTTGTCGGCGCTGCAGTTGGCAGGCGACCCGGGCACGTTGCCGCCGCCATTGGGCGAAGCGACCGGCAGCACCTCGAGGTAGCAGCCATAGACCAGGTTGGTAGGCGCGCCGTAGCCGGTGAGCACTGGAAGCCCGAGTGTGGGACCAGGCGTGGTAATGGCCTCGCCGGTCGCATAGTAAGCGCGCTTGGCGAACTCGCCGCCATAGTAGCCGTAGACGTCGAGTCGCGGCGTCGGATGCCACTCGGCCGACCCGAGAGCAGAGCCGCCGGTGAGCAGTTCCAGCGAGCCATCAGGGTGGGCGGTCGCGTCCGGCAGGCCCGCGCTGCCGTAGCGGCCAACGCCGTCGCCAATCAGCCCGTGTGCTCCGATCACTAGCCGTTTACCGAGGAAAGCGACTCGGGCGTTGGCGCCCAGGCCGCCCCCCGCTGTCTTGCTGGTGAAAGCGCCCAGGGCCGAGGTGGTCGCAGGCTGCGCGGCGCCGGTGGGCGCGGGACCATTGGGGAAGACACGATCGCGAAAGAAGCGGCCTACCCCGAAGATCTCCAGGTGGCCCCAGTCGGGATCGTAGGCGGCCTTTGCGATCAGGTCGGGAGCATAGTTGAAGCTGTAGTTTGCAACCGGATTGTAAAGCCCACCGGCACTCCCGGCCTGCTGGTAGAGGATCGTAGGCAGGTTGTGGCCACCGATGTTCAAGGTCTGCGACTCTTCGACCGCCCCACCGACCGAGAGCCGGTCACTCACCCACTTGACCACACGGAAGCCGTACTGGCGCTCCCAGGTGAAGCCGACGTTGTACTGCGGGTCGATGGTGAGCGGGATGGCCTCGGAACGGTTCTCAAGCCCGTGCGTGTACTCGGTGGCAAGCGACCACATCTGGCCGCCGGTGAGCGTCCAGCCGCTGTTCAACGCGAGCTGCGCCCAGGCCTGCCGCTGCCGCAGCGGGTAGCTGTTGCTCTGGTTGTCGTTCGAGCTCGAGCCGGCACTGAGGAAGTCAGCCTCCAGATAGCCGCGCAGCACGGCTGACGGCAGCTTGCCCTCGGCCAGCAGCGAAATCCGCGACTGGCGTCCGCTCGCATTGAACTCCGAAAGCAAGGAAGCACTCTGGCCGGTGAACGGGATGGCGGAAAACTGCGTGTTGATGTCCCCGCCCGTGGCGCGCTGCCGGTCGACCGTTTCAGCAGCGAAGAAGCCTCCTGGCTTCAGCTCCACGCCCTTGAAGCGAATCGTCTCCGGGTGCTCGAGTTGGCGGGTGGTCTGCTCGGTGCTGTCGACTTTGGTCGACAGGTTCGAGGTGGTCGTCGTCAGGGCAGCGACCTCTTTTTGCAGGTTGGCGACGCCGGAGCCATCCGGGCCGATCGCCTGCTCGGTGGCGGCCAGCTTCTGTTTCGCGTCGGAGGCATCGGCACGCGCCCGCGCCAGGTCGGCGTCGCGGCCGGCATCGGCCTTCTGGAGCGCATCGAACCGCTGCTGGAGCGCGTCGTACTTGCGGCTAAGCTCATCGAGCTTTTCGAACTTCTGGTTGAGCTGCTCCAGCAGGAGCTGCTCCTGCGTCTTCGCCCGGCCGGGGGCACGAGTGTGCCGGGCGCGAGTGCCTGGCCCGGCCTGCAGGCTCGCGGGCGTTTGCGCCGCGACACTCGCGCAGGTCGCCATCAAGGCCCCGGCGACAACCGTGTTGAAAGCACGCATGATCTCTCCTTGCTCTTCTGTGGTCTCTTGGGCTGTCAGTCGTTGTTGGCCGTAATGGCAACGGTGGAGGTGGCTGACTTGGTAGGGTCAGCGACGGAGGTGGCTACCACCTGCACGGAGCTGCCCTGCGGCACGGCTGCAGGCGCGGTGTAGGTGGTGGCGACCCCGCTCGTCGTCTTCGCTGGTGCAAAGGAACCACAATCGGCAGCCGCGCAGATGGCCGCCCACGTCACACCGGCAGCGGTCGCATCGTTGTTGATCACCGCTCGCAACTGGGTCGTGGCTCCCGTGGCGAGCGTGGAGGGAGGTGCCGGTGCAAAGCTCACCGCGGTCGCCTGACCGAGGATCGTGAGGGTGACGCTCGAGAACCGGCTAGGGTTTGAAGTCGCGGCGGCATAAAGGGTCACCACCCCCTGCTTCGGGGGCGCGGCAGGCGCGGTATAAAGCGCCACGTACCCGGCGCCGGTGGTGACGAAGGAAGGGATCGGACCGCTGAGGGTGTGGGCCGGAGTAAAGGTACCGCAGCTCGCATCCTGGTTCTGGCCCGGCGGCAGAGGCGTGCCGGGTGGCAAGGCGCTGCCACAGTACACACTCCAGTTTGCCCCCAGCCCCTGCGGGTCGTCGGCCAGCTGCACTTCGACGTAGTTGCTCTCCCCGGCGTTGAGCGTGGCAGGTGAGGTAAGAGGGGTGCCGTTTGCGTCGGTAAACGTGATGGGGGCGACCGCTACGCTGGTCGTCGATGTGCCGGAGGAGCAGCCGGCGAGGAGCAGTGCCGCGACGGCGGTGCATGGAGCCAGTCGACGCGACCGGGAAGGCCTTTTGCAGTGGGAACGATGTGTCACGCGTTCTTTCTCCCTCTCGCTCATCAAGGTTTCGCCGCCAGTCTTCCGGACTGCACGCCGAGCGCAAGCGGAGTCACGACCGGAGTGGCTGCTCCGAGGTATTCGGCCACTGTTCCGTCCGCAAGCAGCACCCACACGTCGCCTGCCCCGTCGATGGCGACCTGGAGCGTTCCGGCAGCCAGGCTCGAGTAGGCGAGAGGGTTGGGCGCGTTAGCGGAGAGGAGCCCGGGAGCGATGGGCAGCAGGCTGGGCGGGATGGCGGGATCCGTACCGCCGCCCTGGCTAGCCAGCCACACGATGCCGGCACCGTCGAGCGCCACACCACGCGGGTTAAAGAGCAGCAG
>CAZZYO010000102.1:0-13158 GCA_964658255.1 Candidatus Babeliales bacterium | reverse complement strand
AAGCATCACGGCAATATGCGACGCCTGCTCGCGGGCACCGAGTATCGCTTTGGCCGCAGCAAGGCTCCGGCCGCGTGAGCCGCATTACCGTGATGGGAGCCGGTGCCTGGGGCACCGCGCTTGCTCTCTCGCTTACCCGCTGGACGAGCAGCAACCCAGGAGAAGGTCACCAGGTCACGCTGTGGGCGCACTCCCCTCCGCATGCCGCCGCGCTCAAGATCGACCGCGAAAACAAGCGCTACCTGCCCGGTCACCTGCTGCCGGCGGAGCTTACGATTTCAGCCGACCTGGCCGAGGCCGTTGCTGAGGCTACCATGCTGGTCAGCGTGATCCCCTCCGAACACACGCGCGCACACTTTGAGCAGCTGGCGCCTTTCGTGCGCCCGGGGCAGACGATCGTCAGCGCCACCAAGGGGATCGAGGACGAGACGTACCTGCGCATGACGGAGGTGATCGCAGACGTACTTGCCGGGAGCCCGCTCCAGGTTCCCATCGGTGCACTGAGCGGGCCCAGCTTTGCGCAGGAGGTCGCAGCAGGCCTGCCTGCCGCGATCACCGTGGCCTTCGCAGGCATGGAGGACGCGGCGCGGGTCCAGGCCGCCTTCTCCACGCGCGCGCTGCGCCTCTACCGCAATGAGGATGTGATCGGCGTGGAGCTGGGCGGCGCGCTCAAGAACGTCATCGCGATCGCCGCCGGCGCGGTGTCAGGCTCGGGTCTCGGGCACAATGCGACCGCTGCGCTGATCACCCGCGGCATCGCCGAGATGACGCGCCTTGCGCTGGCCTGCGGCGGCCGTCGCGAAACGCTGGCCGGGCTCTCCGGCGTCGGCGACCTGGTGCTGACCTGCACCGGGGCGCTCTCGCGTAACCGTCTCGTCGGGGAGCAGCTTGGGCAGGGGCAGTCGCTGGAAGCAGTCCTTGCAGGCCTCGGCGGCAAGGTGGCCGAGGGCATCCGCACGACCACAGCCGCGCTGGGACTCGCGTCGCGGCACGGGGTCGATATGCCAATAGCAACACAGGTCGCAGCCCTGCTCAGCGGCGAGCGCACCGCGCGAGAGGCGTTGCAGGAGCTGATGGGGCGCGAGGTGCGAGGCGAGTAGCACCGCAGAACCGGGTCTGCCTCAGCGCGCAAGATCCGATCAGCCTGTGCCCGGTGCGGCCGACGATCCTCCGCAGTGAGCCCTAGTATCATCATCCTGTGATCCAGACACTCTTCGGCTCGCTCGATCAACCAGAGAAAAAATCCGTCTTCAACCGCATGCGCGAGGCTGTCTCCCGCACGCGCGAGACGCTTGGCGACCGCATCGATGGGGTGATCGCGCTCACCCGCGAAGTGGACGAGGCGGCGCTTGAAGAGCTGGAGACCGTTCTGATTACCTCCGACCTCGGCATGGCCACGACTACGGAGATCCTCGATAACCTGCGCGATCATGCACGCCGCCAGGGCATTCGCGATGGCGCCGAACTGCGGCAACTTCTCAAGATCCAGATCAAGGCCATCCTCGACGAGCAGGATCGCCCGGTCACGCGCGTGCGCACCCTGCCTGAGGTCATCCTGATGGTGGGGGTCAATGGGACGGGCAAGACGACCACCAGCGGCAAGCTCGCGGCATGGTATCGCACGCAGGGCAAGCAGCCGCTCCTGTGCGCGGCGGACACCTTTCGCGCTGCGGCCATCGAGCAGCTCGAAGTATGGTCTCAGCGCGCAGGCGTCGCCATGATCAAGACCCGCCAGGGTGGCGATCCATCGGCCGCGCTCTTTGACGCGCTCACCGCCGCCAAGGCGCGGCAGTCTGACGTCCTGATCGTCGACACGGCGGGCCGCCTGCACACCAAGACCGGTCTGATGGCGGAGCTCGACAAGATGCGCCGGACCGCACAACGACTTGTGCCGGATGCACCGCACGAGGTACTGCTGGTGCTTGACGCGACCACCGGGCAGAACGGCCTGCAGCAGGCGCGGCTGTTTACCGAGAGCTCCGGAGTGACGGGCATCGTGCTCACCAAGCTCGATGGCACAGCCAAGGGTGGGATCGCCGTCGCGATCGCCCGCGAGCTGAAGCTGCCCGTGCGTTTTGTCGGCGTGGGCGAGAAGATGGAAGACCTGCTCGCCTTTGACAGCGAGTCCTTCGTCGAATCCTTGCTTGGCTAATCATGGAGCATTCGTAGATCCTGAGGCACGCGTCGATCCTGGGGCACGCGGCTGACGTTGACACGCCCAGGCGATGGCCTCGTCCCGACGGCTGCAATTCCTGGCCGACACTATCGCACCAAGTCTGGTACAAAACTTGAGACATGATGAGCAGTGCCTACTCGTCAACCCCCGCCCTTGAGACTGACATCCGCTGGATGCGCCAGGCACTGACGCTTGCCGAGGAGTCCGTTGGCCTGGCCTCGCCGAATCCGGTGGTGGGCTGCGTGCTGGTGCAGGACGAGCTCGCCGTAGGCCGAGGCACGCACCGCTATGACGCGCTCGACCACGCCGAGGTAGTCGCCCTGAAGAGTGCCGGTGCCAGGGCCAAGGGCGCGACGGCCTACGTGACGCTTGAGCCCTGCGCCCACACGGGACGGACGGGGCCCTGTGCCGACGCACTCATCGCATCCGGCGTTGCGCGCGTGGTGGTGGCCACTGGTGACCCGAACCCGCTGGTCAACGGACAGGGCATTGCGCGCATGCGGCAGCACGGCATTGCGGTCACCGTTGGCGTGCTGGGCGAGCAGGCGCGCGCGCTCAACAATGGATTCGCGCGCTACATCCGGCGGCGCCTTCCCTACGTCACCCTCAAGGCGGCAGTCTCGCTTGACGGACGCATCGCTCCTGCAGCAGCTCTTCGTGCGTCGGTCGGCACGCAACCAGAGGGCGCCGGGGCTACGGTGTACATCACGGGTGCCCGTTCGCTGCTGGCCGTGCAGCGCATGCGCCATGCCTCCGATGCAGTACTGACGGGCATTGGTACGGTGCTCGTGGACAACCCGCTGCTGACAGACCGGAGCAACCTGCCCCGGCGACGGCCTTTGCTGCGCGTCATTCTGGACTCCGAGCTCAGGCTGCCGCTGGAGTCGAGGCTGGTCCAGAGCGTCGCGGCCGGAGCTGCCCTGCGCGCCGGCCGTCGGGAGCCCCAGCCCTTCGACGGCGCAGCCGGAACTGGCCTGCTCGTCTTTACCCGCGACGCCAACACGCCCAAAGCCAATGCCCTGCGCGCGGCTGGCGTGGAGGTGGAAGAGGCACCCATGCTGGCGCCGGGAAATCCGGGCTCGCGGCACGGGTTGGACCTGCGCCCGATCTTGGTCGCGCTTGGCGAGCGGCGCGCCATCGTCAACCTGATGGTGGAAGGGGGCTCACGGCTGAATCGAGCCATGCTTGAGGACGAGCTCGTCGACAGGCTCTGCCTGTTCTACGCGCCGCTACTGCTTGGCGACCAGGGAGTGCCCCTGGTAGCAGGCTCGACCAGCCTGCACCCTGAGCTGCACGGCCTGTCGCTGTCCCGCTCTGGCGATGATGTCTTGTTGGAGGCGGGGCTGCGAGACCCCTGGCGCTAGCCGCCGTTCTCAGCTGCGGCGCCTACAATCAAGGCATGTTTACCGGACTCATCCAGGCCACCGGCTCGCTCGCTTCGCTTGCATTGAAAGATGGCTCACTCCGTCTCACCATCGAGGCGCCAGCACTTGCTCCCCGGCTTGCGATCGGCGACTCGATTGCCGTCAGCGGGGTCTGCCTCACCGCGCTCGAACCGACTTCAACCAGCTTCCAGGCCGAACTAGCAGCCGAGACCATCGCCCGCACCTCGCTTGGGTCGCTGGCGGTCGGGTCCAAGGTGAATCTTGAACTGCCGACCCCATCCGGCGCACCGCTAGGCGGGCACATCGTGCAGGGCCATGTCGACGCGACTGGCACGCTGGTCTCGCTCTCCGCCGTCTCCACTCCGAACAGCCTGCGTACCGACTGGTGGCTCAGCATCCAGGTGCCAGAGGCAGTCGCGCGGTATGTGGTCGAGAAAGGCTCCATTGCCATCGAGGGCATCTCGCTCACGATCGCGCACTGGGACGCTACGGCCTCGACCCTCGCCGTTGCGGTGATCCCGCACACCTACCAGGCCACGAACCTGAACACGCTTACGCCTGGCGCCAGGGTGAACCTCGAAGCAGACATCCTGATGAAGCTGGCAGTTGAGAAGCAGCTCACCCCGGCGCATGGCTTTACGCCGACGCTGGACTACCTGGTCGCGAACGGCTACTGATTTTCCGACCAGCGCACCCCAGCTCCAGACCAGGCACCTGAGGCGGCAGAGTCACGCAAGAGTATGCTGCCCTCGCAGAGATTCCAACCCTCGCAGCGTTCCGGGCGCTCGCCCAGGCTGTGGCTTCTCGGCTGTTTTGGGGGGAAGCGTTCCCGCACGATGGACAAGGGCGTAAGTCAAGTTGTTCCCTGCGCAAAAGATCCCCCGTTATCCAGGCAGGGTGCTCAGGCCGGCGTGATGATGCCTCCCACCGCCATGCGCGCCGGCAAGTGCTTTTCCTGCGCCGCCCCCGGAAGGCGCACGCCCATCGCCTCTGCGATCACGTCGACGTACTTGAGCCCCGCGCCGGTATTGAACAGCACGCATCGGTCTGTTGGCGAAAGCACCCCACGCGCCAGCAGGTCGTCATAGGCTGCAGTAGCGGCGGCGCCTTCGGGCGAAAGCAGGATTCCCTCCTGCCTGGACCAGTCAAGCAGCGAGCGCAGGATTTCGGCATCCGGATAATCCACGACTGTTCCACCCGATTCCCGCACGATCTCAAGGATGATCGAATCCCCGTATGGCTTTGGCACGCGCAGCCCGGAGGCAAAGGTCGCCGCATCCTCAAACATCTTGGACGCTCCCGCGCCCTCACGGTAGGCCCGCGCTACTGGCGCGCAGCCGCTGGACTGGATGGCGATCATCTTTGGCCGCTTGCCCGAGACCCAGCCCAGCTGCTCCATCTCGTCAAAGGCCTTCCACATGCCGATCAGCCCGACGCCGCCGCCAGTCGGGTAAAAGACCGCATCCGGGTAGGTCCACCCAAGCTGCTCGACGAGTTCGTAGCCCATGGTCTTTTTGCCCTCGACGCGGAACGGTTCCTTCAGCGTCGAGATGTCAAACCAGCCCTCGAACTCGCGGCGCTCGGCTACCATCCGCGCGCAGTCCGAAATCAGCCCGTCGACCAGCGTCACGTGCGCTCCGTAGGCCACGCACTCCACGTAGTTGGCCAGCGGCACATCCTTCGGCATAAAGATATGCGCCTCAATGCCGGCCGCGGCCGCATAAGCGGCAAGCGCCCCGGCAGCGTTGCCGGCCGACGGCACAGCAAGCTTTTTCAGTCCATACGATCGCGCCATGGACACGGCCATCGACAGGCCGCGCGCCTTGAAGGTGCCAGTAGGATTGGTCGCCTCTTCCTTGATCCAGACATGCTCATAGCGCCTGGAGCGGAGCATGGGCGTCCAACCCTCGCCGAGCGTCACCGGAGCGACCGCTGGCAGCACATCGCGGTAGCGCCACATGGAGTGTGCCTGCGCTTCGGTCAGGGTTTCCGTCATCCCGGGGCCGGGCTTCTGCGCGGTCGTCCGCAGAGCATCCATGTCATAACGGACATAAAGCGCTCCGGCACATACCGGGCAGAGGGTATGCGGCTGGTCAGGGTCCACCCGTTCAAAGCAGCGGGAGCAGGCGAGGGCGGCAATCTTCGGCATACGTTCAAGCCTAGCGGGTCGAGTTGTGGAAGGCGACTTCCTGGTTGGGGGACGAAGCTCGCTGCAGAACGCAGTTCCCTTTTTTCACGCTACGGTTACGGGAGGGTCTGCTATCGCGGTCATCCGGCGCAGGCGACCCGTACACTGGACAGGCATGTTCCCTACTCTCACTGCTGCACCTGAACCGGCCGCAGGGCCGAGCGCGCCGGACAGCCTGGCTGAAGCCGCCGAAGCGACAGCGATGCCCGCAAACACCTCGGCCTCGCGCTACGCGCCGCTGCCCCGGCTGATCGCGTTCGACATCGACGGCACCCTGATGCCGTCTACCGGGCCTATGGCCGAGCGGACCATGGCTGCCCTGCGAACCATTGCCGGGCGCGGCATCGAGGTCGTGATCGCGACCGGCCGCCGCCAGGCCTACGCCGCCCCGCTGCTTACTCCGATCGGTCTCGCGCCGGAGACGATTCTCATCACTTCAAACGGAGCCGTCACCCGCAACTACGCGGGCGAGACCTTTGACCGGCACTTTCTCCCCATCGACACCGCGCGAGCCCTGTGTGCCGAGCTGCGCCCTTTCGGCGGTACCACCGTGTACACCTTTGATCGTGAAGGCAAGGGCGAGCTTGTGCTCGAGTCACTTGATCGAGTGCACGAGCGGGTGGCCCGCTGGGTTGAGGCCAACGTTGCGTCGATCGAGCAGATCGACCCGCTTGAAGACGCGTTTTCGGCCGGCGAAGCGCCGATCCAGGGCATGGTCTGCGGCACAGTGGCCGAGATGGATCGCGCCGAGCAGCACTTGTTGACGACGCCCCATGCAGCACACGTCCAGATGCACCGGACGGAGTACATGACGCGCGACCTGAGTATTCTCGACATCCTGCCGCGCGGCTGCTCCAAGGGAACGGCGCTCAGCCGGCTTGCCGCGCTGCGCTCCATTCCGCAGGCCGAGGTGATGGCGGTCGGCGATAACTGGAATGACCTGGAGATGCTGGAGTGGGCCGGGCAGCCCATGCTGATGGCCAACGCCTCGCCAGAGCTGCTGGCGGTTGCGGCCGAGAACCACTGGCAGGTCACCGCATCGAACGATGACCACGGCGTCGCGCAGGTGCTGGAGTCGCTGCTCGCACGGCTCGACAACCGCGTGGTAGCCTCGCCCCGATGACCCTATCCCGCACGTCCGTCTGTCACCTGGCCGCGGCGCTGTTGCTGGGTGGCGGCATGGTCGCGTGTGCAAGTGCGGCCGAGCACATCACGCTCCGCAACGGGTTTGAGTTGACCTGCGATCATCGCGGCGAGATCACGGCGGAGGCGGCATCGAACCAGGTCAGGCTCTACCTGGATGGGCCCGGAACAAACTACGTGGATGTCTCGCCTGACGAGATTGTCGCTGCCGAGCCCTTCACGCCAGCTGCGACGCCGGCAGACAAACCCCCACCTCCCGCAAACACGATCAAGGCACCAGGCCCGGAGCTTTCGCCCGCCGAGCTTCACGAGCTGCTCGCCTCTGCCGGCACCGAGCACGATCTGGACGTCGACCTGCTCGCCTCCCTGGTACACGCGGAGAGCAACAGCCACGCCCGCGCCGTGAGCCGCGCCGGCGCCCAGGGCTTGATGCAGCTGATGCCCGCCACGGCTACGCAGCTCGGCGTGCATAATGCCTTTGAGCCGCACGCCAACGTCAATGGCGGCACAGCGTACCTTGATACCCTGTTGCATCGCTACCATGACAACCTGGCACTCGCGCTGGCTGCTTACAACGCTGGACCGGGCGCGGTTGATCGCTATCACGGCATCCCTCCCTATCGCGAGACGCGCGCCTATGTCGCTCGCATCATCCACGAGTTCAATCGTCGGTATGCTGCTCGGCAGGCTTCGCTCGCGCTCGCCGCGACCGTCGCAGCCCCGCGTTAATCCTGTCGCCGCCCCCCTCTGCTAGGCTTGAGGCAGCGAGGAACCGACGATTGAAGAAGAACCGCAACCTGATTTTTGTTCTCGTGCTGGTGGTCCTCGCCATCGGCATCTACGCACTGCGCGACCGCATTCACTTTGACTGGCACACCTTTGTCGAGCAACTGCAGCTTGCCAACTGGAAGCTCTTCGGGGTCGGCATCGCGCTCATCTGGGCTGGTTACTGCGTGCGCGCGGTGCGCTGGGCTTTGCTGCTCAAGCCGACCAAGCGCGTTAACCCGGTCTCGCTCATCGGCACCCAGGTCATCGGCTTTACCGCGGTCGCGCTCTTCGGGCGGCTTGCGGATCTGGTTCGTCCCTACCTGGTCTCCAAGCGCACCAACATCCCGCTTACTCCGCAGATCGCCGTCTACACTGTCGAGCGCATGTTTGACATGGGATCGGTCGCGCTGATCTTCGCCGTGGTACTGCTGTTTGCGCCCGACCGCGCCTCGCTCCCCCACCCGGAACTGATGAACCGGACGGCGCTTGCCGCCCTGGCCGTCGTGGTCGCCTTCGTTGGCTTTGCCCTCTTTGTACGCGCGGCCGGGGTCAAGGTAGCTCATATCTTCGGGCGCACGCTCGGCTCACTCTCTCCCAAGCTGGGCGAGGCCGTTCGCGAAAAGATTCTCGGGTTTCGCGACGGTCTCAACGCCATCACCAGCTTTGGCGACTTCGTCCAGGCGCTTGCCCTGTCGCTGCTCATGTGGCTCATGATCGCCTACTCTTACCTTGAGACGCTGCGCGCCTTTTCTGCCTCGCCGCCCCTGGCCGGCATGACGCTCTCCCGCTGCATGCTGCTGATGGCCACCTCCACTGCAGGCTCGATCATCCAGCTGCCGGTCATCGGCTGGTTCACGCAGATCGGTATTGTCGCCAAGGCCATGCAGGGCTTCTTTGACGTTGCCCCGGAGCCCGCGCTGGCCGCCGCCGCAATGCTGCTGATTGTTACGTTCATGAGCATCATCCCGGTAGGCCTGCTCTGGTCCCGGTTTGAGCACGTGTCGCTTAAGAAGCTGACAGCAGAGAGCGAGACTGCGAAGGTGGGGGCCGGACACACAGAGCCGTCCACCTTTGTGCCCGAAGCCTGAGCCTGGCCGCTCCCGGGCGGACTGCGCCACGCATCCAAGAAAGCATGAAAAAGCCGAGCAAGGCTGAAGACCTCTCCCTCCTCAAGGGCCTGCTGGCCGGGCTCGCCGGCGGACTTGTCGGATCGGCGGCCAAGGTTGTTGCCGAAGAACTCTTCCCTCCGCGCACCAAGGGCCGCACCATCCCGCCGCGCATCCTGATCGATCGGGCCGTGGAGGCAACCAACGCCTCGGTGCCTGAGCCTGCGAAGCAGGCTGCGACCCAGGGCATCCACTGGGCGTTCGGCACCATGATTGGAGGCGCGTATGGCGTAGCTGCCGAGCTCTCGCCCAAGGTCACCTCGTGGCGCGGAGGAGTGTTTGGGCTGACCGTGAACCGGGTTGCGCATGACAACCTGCTACCGAAGATGGAGCTGGTGGCTCCAGTGCCCGAGCAGCCCGCCCAGGAGCGTGTCAGCGAATGGATCACCCACGTGGTCTACGGCGTCACGACAGACACGGTGCGCAGACTGGTTCGCAAGCGGCTTTAGGCAAGGGCTGACTGCTAGAATCGCAGCACACGTATGCGGTGTCCTTACTGCGGCTTTGCTCAAGACCGGGTGGTAGATTCGCGCGAGAGCAAGGAAGCTGATTCCATTCGTCGCCGACGCGAGTGCGAGCGATGCAATAAACGCTTCACGACCTATGAGCGGATCGACGAAATCCCCTACATGGTGGTGAAGAAGGATGGGCGCCGCGAAAAGTTTGACCGGCAGAAGATGCTGACCGGCTTGCTGCACGCCTGCGAAAAACGACCCGTTGCCTCCACGCAGATGGAAGACGTGATCAACGCTGCCGAAGTGTACCTGATGGACTCGCCGGAGCGGGAGCGCACGACCTCTGAGCTGGGCGAGTTGATCATGGATCACCTGAAGCGGCTCGACACCGTTGCTTACATCCGCTTTGCAAGCGTCTACCGCGACTTCAAGGACGTGCGCGAGTTCAAGGAAGAGCTCGAAGCACTGCTCAAGACCAAGACGAAAGGAATCCCAAAGGCAGGCTTCGTCAGCTAGCCCTTTCGGCTTCCTGACGCCACCCTTTTTCGAACACATCATGACAGACCAGAAGCAGTCCCGCACGCACGTCGTCACGCTGATCCCGGGCGACGGCATTGGTCCCGAAGTTACCGATGCAACCGTCCGCATTCTTGAGGCGGCTGCTGCACGCACTGGCTCAGGCTTTACCTGGGAGCGTTTTGCCGCAGGCGCTGACGCGTTCAAGCAGTCAGGCGAATATATTCCGAAGGAACTCGTCGAGTCGATCGAGCGCACGACGGTCGCGCTCAAAGGGCCGGTCACTACCCCGATCGGCGGCGGCTTTTCATCCATCAACGTCACCTTGCGCAAAAAGTTTGACCTATACGCGAACTTCCGTCCGATCAAGAACCTGCCGGGGCTTGGTACGAAGTATCCCGATGTTGACCTGATTATTGTTCGCGAAAATACCGAAGGGCTTTACGTTGGCCTGGAGCAGGAGATTGTGCCGGGCGTTTGTACCTCGCTCAAGGTGATTACAGAGAAAGGTTCAACGCGCATCGCGAAGTTCGCGTTTGAGTACGCCGCCCGGCACGGCCGCAAGAAGGTGCACGCGGTGCACAAGGCCAACATCATGAAGCTGACGGATGGGCTTTTTCTCAAGTGTTCCCGTAAGATCGCCGAGCAGCACCCTGAGATTGTTTATGCTGAGCACATCGTTGATAACACCTGCATGCAGCTCGTCACCAATCCTTACCAGTATGACGTGTTGGTGATGGAGAACTTATACGGGGATATCATCAGCGACCTATGCTCCGGCTTTGTCGGCGGCCTGGGTCTGGTGCCGGGAGCCAACCTGGGAGACAACGCTGCGATCTTTGAAGCGGTACACGGCAGTGCACCCGACATTGCAGGGCAGGATAAAGCCAACCCTACAGCGCTGCTGCAGTCAGCCGTGCTCATGCTGCGCCACCTGAACGAGGCCGAGGCTGCCGATAGGATCCAGGCCGCAATAGAGCGTGTCTACACGGAACGCAGGACACTGACGCGCGACGTAGGCGGCAGCGCAGGCACAAGCGCTTTTGCTGATGCAGTCATCGCAGCGTTGGCTTAAGCCGGCGCTGGGACCACTTCCGCCTTCTCCATGATTGTCATCCCGGGCGACGCGAAGGATGTGCGCTTGCTGTTGTCGCCGTGGATCGACCTAACCAGCAGCATGCCACGCAGCACCCTTTGAGGATGTTCCCCTATGAAGCTTCTTTCCCTCGCACTGTGCGCTGCCCTCACGCTGGGAAGCCTGGCCTGCAAGAAATCGGCACCCTCCGTCACCTATACCCAGGTGGACCCGGCAACTGCTGCGACGATCAGCGGCACCATTCACTTCACCGGCCAGGCACCGGCAAAGGTCGAGATCGACATGGCCCAGGACCCGGCCTGCGCCATGTCCAGCGCCAACATGACCGAGCAGTACGTCACACACGGCAGCAGGCTTGCCAACGTCTTTGTCTATATCAAGGACGGGCTTGGCAACAAGACTTACCCCATCACACGCACACCGGTAAAGATCGACCAGAAGGGCTGCCGATTTACGCCACACGTTTCCGGCGCCATGATTGGTCAGCAGGTGCAGTTTACTAATTCCGACCCGACCATGCATAACATCCACATGGTACCGAACGTGGCGGGCAACGAGAGCTTCGACGTCTCGCAGGGTCCGAACTCAGGACCAGATGCGCGCCAGTTTCAGGCCGCCGAACTGATGATCCCACTCCGCTGCAACAACCATCCCTGGATGCAGGCCTTCCTCAACGTGGTAGCCAATCCTTTTTTTGCCATCAGTGATGCCGAAGGCCATTACACCATCAGCGGCCTGCCACCGGGAACCTACACCCTGGTCGCCGATCATGAGCAGATGGGTCAGCAGACAGCAACCATTACCGTCTCGGCTAGGCAAAACAATACAACCGACTTCACCTACACGACGGCAAAGTAAAAGCAGGGGCACCCGGCGCGCGTGGATGCGCCTAGGTCCACCACCCGAAAGCGGCTAAACTGTTGCGTAATCCATCAGAACGCTGCGTACGCGATGGACCGGGAGCAATGACCACCCATGGAGCGACAGAAGATTGGCATTCTCGGCGCAACCGGCATGGTCGGCCAGCGCTTTATTCAACTACTCGACCAGCATCCTTTATTTCAGGTCGCGTGGCTTGCCGCTTCTGATCGATCCGCGGGTAAAGCCTACAGCCAGGCCGCGCGCTGGAAGCTTGATACGCCTCTGCCCGCAGTGATCGCGGCGATGCCGCTTGTCTCCGCCGCAGACTCCAGCGCAATCGCCGCAGCGCCGAAGATTATTTTCGCCGCGCTCGATACCGACGTCGCGCGCGAACTCGAACCTCTGTACGCCGCGGCCGGTTGCGCCGTTATCTCGAACTCCGCTGCCTTCCGCATGCACCCAGATGTGCCTCTGGTGATCCCGGAAGTGAACCCGGAGCATCTCGCGCTGATCGAGCAGCAGTCCTGGCGCAGAGAGTCAGGCGGGTACCTGGTCACCAACCCGAACTGCTCGGCAATAGGATTGGTGCTGGCGCTCAAGCCTCTTGCGGATCGCTTCGGCATAGAGTCGGTGTTTGTCTCGACCATGCAGGCTATCTCGGGCGCCGGCTATCCCGGCGTTGCCTCGCTCGATATCCTGGGCAACGTGGTGCCGTTCGTTCGGAATGAAGAAGAGAAGATGCCGGCCGAGACAGCGAAGCTGCTGGGTACACTCGAGGGTCAGGGAGCAGGCGCCAGTGAAGCTGGGTCGAGTTATGCAATCCGTCCCTCGACGCTGCGAATGAGCGCGCATTGCAACCGCGTGGCGGTGGAAGATGGGCACACCGAGTCGGTCTCGATCAAGCTGCTCATCCCTGCCTCCTACGAGGAGATATTGCATGCCTGGGCTGATTTTTGCCCGCTTGCCGGGCAGCCATTGCCGACGGCACCCGCGCAGCCTGTCGTCTACATGGACCAGGAAGACCGGCCGCAGCCAAGGCTTGACCGCATGCGCGGAGGAGGCATGGCCTCCTCTGTCGGGCGGCTGCGGCGCTGCGAGTTGCTCGACTGGAAGTTTACTGTGCTCTCGCATAACACCATCCGTGGCGCGGCAGGCGCAGCGCTGCTCAACGCCGAGTTACTCCTATCCCAGGGTAAGTTGTCGAAGTTAGGCGAGCCTGATAAGTCACCCGACCTCGCTGGAGCCGGAACACGATGAGTGCGCCTCGCTACCTGGTGATGAAGTTCGGCGGCACTTCAGTCGAAGACGCGACAGCAATCGCGCGGACGGCAAGCATAGTTGCTGGACGGCGCGCGCGCGGCTACCAGCCAATCGTGGTTGTCAGCGCAATGTCAAAGGTGACAG
>CAZZYO010000101.1:0-13182 GCA_964658255.1 Candidatus Babeliales bacterium | reverse complement strand
TTTTGTCGGTCCATGCAGAGAGAGCGGCCGGGCGCGTGACCTGTGGCGGGCTGAGGTCGACTTCCTTCGCGTGGTGATCGAGCGGGAGCACCCCGACTTTGTGCATGCGCACTGGACCTACGAGTTTGCACTCGGCGCCTTACGCAGCAAGCGACCCACCCTGGTGACCATCCACGATCTCCCCTGGAATGTCCTTCGCTACTTCCGCGATCCTTACCGGGCGGCCCGCACGCTGCTGGCCTACCGCGTAGCCGCGCGTGCAACGCGCTACAGCGCTGTGTCAAGCGATGCCGCCCGCCACTTTCGACGCTACTTTCGTCCGGGTGCCGCGATTGCTGTAGTGCCGAACTTCCTGGACGACCAGGTATTTGCTATCGGCAGCACGCGCCCAGTTGCACCACACCCGTTTACCTTTTGCACCGTGCTGCAGGGGTTTACCGCACGGAAGAACGCCAAGGCAGCGCTTGCAGCCTTTGCCATGGTCCGCCGTCGCAACGAGTCGGCGCGTCTACTGATGCTTGGCGAAGGCTTTGACGACGTCGGTGCCGCGTCGAGCTGGGCGAGGACGCATGGACTTGCCGAAGGAGTGACGTTCCGGGGAGCGCTGCCGTACGCGGAGATGCTGGAGACTTTGCACACGCAAGCCGACGTGCTCGTACACCCGTCGCTCGACGAGTCCTTCTCCATGGCCGCGCTTGAAGCCATGGCGCTGCGCAAACCTGTGATCGCGGGCGTGAAGACGCCGGGCGTTCGACAGGTGCTGGCGTTCGGTGACTGCGGTCTGCTGGTCGATGTGAGGCGTCCGCCTGCGATTGCTGCTGCCATGGAAAAGCTTGCGGCTGACATAGATCTGCGGGAAGCACTCGCAGCCAGGGCGTGGGATTCAGCCTATGCACGCTTCCGACCGGATCCCGTGCTGGACGCATATGAGCGGATCTACCAGGAACTCCTGGCAGACGGGGAGAAGACCTACGCAGCCAAATCCCTGACCAGATCCCGGCTCAGCAGGAAGGATGGCACGCGGTGACGTCGCTGCTCGAGAAGCTCTACTTCGCGATGGTCTTTGGCGAGATCACGACCGCTATTGCGCGCGTTATGGGTGGTGGCGAAAGCTCGGACACCGCTGCCGGTCACACCAGCAATCCGCTGCTGCTTATCCTCAACCTGGTGGTCGTGCTGGGTACTTTCTATTACGCCTACCCGCGGTTGCCTGCGATCTGGAGCAGCCTGCTGCGGCTCAAGTGGCTGTTCCTGCTTTATCTCTGGATAGCGCTTTCGCTTGCCTGGTCGGTCGATCGGGCAACCTCCTCTCGCCTGGCCTTCTATGCCTTCGTCTACCTGCTGTCGGCTGGCTATTGCGCCTTTCGCTATTCGACGCGCGAGTTGCTGCACCTGATCGGCTGGTGCTCGCTTGGAGCAGCCCTGCTGAGTATTGTGGGCGAGTTTGTCCTGCCCCCGCCGAATGATCCGGCGCCCGGCTGGAGCGGCATCTTTTTGCAGAAGAACACGCTCGGCCTGACCATGATGATCGGGGTCGCGGTGTTGCTGGTGCAAGGCAGGCGATGGACCCCAACGCGCTGCGCTGTGCTCCTTCTCTACCTCACTCTGCTTGTGCTCTCACAGTCGTTTACCGCAATCGTTGGCACGGCTGTCGTTCTGCTGGTGGTGCTCTCCTACAAGGTCGGCAGCAGGAGCAAGGCGCTGCTGTGGATATGGCTCGGAGGCCTGCTCTGCGTCCTGCTACTGGTGTCAGACCCGCTTTCTCTGCTGCTGGGCGCGGGCGGAAAGACCAGCAACTTTACGGGCCGCGACGTGATCTGGGCCTATGCATTCAAGGGCATCCTGGAACATCCTGTGATCGGCCATGGCTACGGCGGAGCCTTCTGGGCAGATGCCGATGACTCCGAGCAGGCCCTGCACTGGAACCCGCATCATGCGCACAACGGCTTTCTGCAGGTTTGGCTCGACCTGGGCGTGATTGGGCTGATCCTGACCATCGGTCTGCTGGCAAACACCTGGCGTCGGGCGCGTCGTTCGCGCAGTCTTGGAACGTCGGACACCGCGCTGTGGACCAAAGTGCTGATTACCACTGCCCTCGCGCACAACCTGATGGAGTCGGACTTTACCTCGACAAACTTTTTCTGGTACCTGCTCGTTCTTGGTTCGTTCGCGTGTCTACGCGCGGAGCAGGAGAACGCCGTGATGCCGGTCATGATAGGCCCAGAGAGCGGCGCGGAGAGTGACCTGGAGAGCGGCCCGGAAAGCGGCGTGGACTGGCTTACTGCCTAGCACCAAGTCGGCCTGAGAGGCAGTCGGCTGCAAACTGCTCAAGCATCCGCACAAGGAAGAGGGGGTTGTTGACTAGGTACCTCCGCGACAGCCGCCGCGGCTCCTGCCAAAGACGATGCAGCCACTGCAGGCCAGCCTGCTTGATCCAGCGGGGCGCATCCGCGATGCGCCCCGTATGGATGTCAAATGCTGCCCCTACCCCGACCATCACTCGAATGGGCATGCCAGCCAGCGCCTCGTGCATAAAGCGCTCCTGCTTCGGCGTGCTGAGGCCCACCCAGAAGATGTCCGCGCGCGACGCGGCTACTTCGCGTCTCAACGCCTCTGCTTCATCCGCAGTGAGCGCGCGAAAGGGCGGCGTGTAGCAGCCAGCCACGGCAAGTCCTGGATATTGTTGTTCCAGCACCCGCGCGAGATCCTCTGCTACACCCGGCTTGCCGCCGTAAAAGAAGTGGCGGTATTGGTCCGCGCGCGTGCGTTCGCAGAGTGCCAGCATGAAATCCGGACCGTAGACCCGCCGCATGCCCCGGTGGCCGTAGAGCCGGCCTACCCACACCGTTGGCATACCGTCAGGAACGCACAGGAAGGCCTGGTTGAGAGTGCTGCGCAGAGCCATGTCATGCTGCGCCTCCATGATGCCGTGCACTCCTGTGACGCAGATGTATCCCTTGCCTCCAGAGTCGAGCAGGTCTGCAGTCCGCGAGAGAGCTTGCTCCATGTCGACTGCGCTGATCTGCACGCCGAGGATGTTGACGCGCCCGCAGGGCGCTTCCGCGTTCTGCAGCATGCGGGTTGGATCCTGAGAGGTCTGTGCACGCTCTGCTGGAAGCATGCTTCGATGCTAAGCGGGGCGCGCTCCGTGCGGACCAAAGCGAGTACTTGTGTAATCCCGGAATGAAACGTGTGGCGAAGATAGGCGTACGTGACGCATGGATCTGCCCTGACCATGAAAGCACCTACCATGCGCCTGGCAAACAGCCCTTGAGAATCCTCATAGCGCACAACCGCTACCAGCAGCGCGGCGGGGAAGATGTCGTCGTTGAGCAGGAGATTGCGCTGCTGCGCTCCCATGGTGTCGACGTGGAAGCGTTCGTGGTTGATAACGACGCGCTTACGACCACGCTTGCAAAGATCAAGACCGCGGCCCAGGTGGCCTACTCGTGGGAGATGCGTACGCGCATGGCGCGGCTAATGGCGCAGTACAAGCCTGATCTCCTGCATGTGCACAACAGCTTTCCGCGGCTCACGCCATCGATCTACGACGCAGCGGGGCAGGCGGGCCTCCGCTGCCCGGTCGTGCAGACGCTGCATAATTTCAGGCTCACCTGTTTGAACGGGACCCATTTTCGCGCTGGCGCCGTGTGCCAGGATTGCCTGGGCAAGACAGTGCCGCTGCCCGGGATCAGGCACAGGTGCTACCGCGGCGACATGGCAGGGTCGGCGTCGGTCGCGTGGATGCTCGCTTTCAATCGCCTGCGGGGTGCCTGGAGCCGGAGAGTCGACCGTTGCCTGGTGCTTACTTCATTTGCACGCGACTTCATGCTCGCCCACACCGACCTGGCCGCCGAGCGCGTGCGTATCAAGCCAAATGCCGCACCAGACCCTGGCGTGGGCAGCGGTACGGGAGGTTACGCGCTCTTCGTCGGGCGGCTGTCGCCGGAAAAGGGAATCGACGTGCTACTGGAGGCGGCGCGGCTTGGCCTCGGCATGAAGTTGCGAGTGGCGGGGCAGGGACCGCTCGAGAGCGAGCTGCGACAAGCGCACGCAGCAGGGTGGCTTGAGTACCTGGGCCCGCAGACACCAGGCGAGGTAACAACGTTGATGCAGCAGGCAGCGGTGCTGCTGGTTCCGTCGCTCTGGTACGAGGGTTTGCCGATGGTGCTGATCGAGGCGCTTGCAACCGGCCTCCCCGTGATCGCGAGCCGCATTGGCTCGTTGGCGACCCTTATCGAGCAGGAGCGTACCGGGCTGCTGTTCGAACCGGGCAGCGCAGCTGCGCTCGTGGCTGCGTCAAGGCGCCTGGCAGCAAACGCGGGACTGCTGGCCAGCATGCGCCAGATCGCGCGCGAGCAGTACCTGCGGCATTACCACCCGGAGGCTAACTACAAGCTGCTGCGCTCCATCTACGAGGAACTGCTGCCAGGGTCATCGCAGGACGCTTTCGGCAATGCAAGCGCAGCGCGAAGCTTGCCGTGCCGCGCAGCTGCGGGAGTTTCCGGGCAGGAACTGCTGCCGGCACGCGGGTCATGGAACCGCCGGAACAATCAACCACAGTAGACCTGACGCGGTCTGCACCACACCTGGTGACCTGTTGCAGAACAGCTGCCCTGTCTCCCTTCAACGTTGACAACGACTTGAAGACTTGAGCCTAGAAGTCGCCCACGCTATCGCTCTAGTTCTTTTTGAGAACTGCCCTCCCGATCCGGAAACATCCACGCGTGAACTGCGCAACCGCGCACATCCAATCTTGCTCCGGCTGCCAGTAGTTTCTATGCTCGCTTCTATCGACCCGCTGTTCAACAGGCACTTTTCAGTGAGGCAAGCGCAAGGGCGCTTTCCTCGTCGGGCCAGGCTTGGTTCTCACTGGAGCGAGGCTCAGGATTATGGCACAAAATAGCGCAGAAACAATGGCTTTCGCTGACTTTGCCGGCAACCAGCAGGTCGGCTCTCGATCATTGCAGCGTTCGGCCGAAGCTCGGTGGTTCTTAGCGGCAGAGGCATTCTTCGATGGACTCGCTGCCTTCGCCAGTGCAGGCACGGCAGGCTTTCTGCTGGCACCAAACACGGTGGTCGGCCTGCAGCGTGCCACGGCCGACTCCGCCATCTTCGCATTGCTCTTTGTACTCACTCTCTATGCGCTGAAGGGCTACAGCAGTTTTAGCAGCCTGCTGCAGATTCGCGAGACAGAGCGAACCCTGAAGGCTGCCACGCTCGCGACGTTGCTCGGCATCGTGTGCATGCTCTACGCGCACCAGCCCACGTCGCTGCGCGCCTCGCTGATCACGCTGGCGCTTACAAGCGCTTTTGTCACAGCCGAGAGGCAGGTGCTGCGCAAACGACTCCAGGCGCTGCACGAGTCGAGCGTCGGGTCGTTGCGCGTGATGATCTACGGGAACACTGTCACTGGCCGGCGCGTGTATGACCTGCTCTCACGCTCACCGCGTCTCGGCTTGAAACCAACCGCAATGATCGACAGCAGGGTGCCCGAGCCAACGCGGCTCTATGCCAGTGCCTACCGTCACAAGGAGTCGATCCAGGTGCTTCCCGGGCCGGTGGACCGCATGTTCCTCGAGCGCCACGGCGCCGATTTGATCCTGGTCGATCCGGAGGTCTGCTCGGGTGCGGACGTGGACCAGGTGCGCGACGCCGCGCTTGCGACCGGGGCCTCAGTAGCCTTCCTGCCTTCCAAACATAGCGAGCAATGTGGGCAGGCACACTATGTCGAGTGCGACGGCATCCTGCTCGCACTGCCATGCGATCAGCCGACAGCCGTCTTCTACGAAACGATCAAGCGCATCTTCGACATCGCGGTAGCCAGCGTGGCCCTGGTACTCTTCGCGCCGGTACTGCTGCTTGCCGCAATCGCCATCAAGCAGGAGTCGGAGGGGCCGGTTTTCTTTGTGCAGACGCGCATCGGTCGGCATGGTCGGCCGTTCCCGATCTACAAGCTCCGCACCATGTACAGCAAGATGTGTGGCGATGCGCTTTCTCCCAAGAAGCAGGGTGATCCGCGCATCACCCGTGTGGGCGCGTTCCTTCGCAAGTCGAGCCTCGACGAGCTGCCGCAGTTACTCAACGTGCTGCGCGGCGATATGTCGCTGGTTGGTCCCCGGCCCGAGATGAAAATGATTGTTGACGCCTACACGCCCTCGCAGCGCAAGCGGCTTGCGGTGACTCCGGGCATCACCGGACTGTGGCAGATCTCGGCCGATCGCGGCTTTCAGATTCACGAGCGTATCGAGTACGACCTCTACTACATCGAGCATCGCAACATGTTTCTGGACCTGGCGGTGGTGCTTCATACCGCGATCTTCGCCGTGCACGGCATATAGCTCTGGCCCGCGTAGTTCAAGTCGAAAAAGATTTGCAAGAGGACCCGCGCCCTTGGCGGGAGATCTTCGATGGTCTGCTCCAGTGATTCTCTTTTCGTTCCGTGCTCACTCGCGAGGTGATGCCGACGCATTGTCCAAGCGGCAGGCGCCGATCTGCGCGAGCCGCCGTTGCAGCTCATGAGAGCCGGGACTAAAGCGCAGCGCGGCTTCGAGCGTTGCGCGGACGGCCGCGCGGTCGCCCTGCATGCAATCGATGGCAGCAAGGTTTTCAGCAACCGCTGAAAGATCCTGGTTGCGCTCAAAGACCGGCTGCATCAAGGCGCAGGCCTTTGCGAGATTGCGGTTGCGGGCTTCGAGCACGGCGAGATCGGTAGCAGCGATACGGTTGGTCGGGTCGAGCGCGAGCACGGATGCAAACAGGTGTCCGGCCTCCGGGCTATCGCCTTTCATGCTGGCCATGGTGCCGAGCGCGTTCATCCCCTCCACGTATTCACCTTGCTTTCGGGTGACCTGGGTAAGCAGCTGGTAGGCCTGGGCTCCGTCCTCGGTGTGGCCATCCATCACTGCAGAAAACCGGGCGAGTTCGAGGTTGCGGGTAGTCACGTTCGGCGAAAAGATTGGCACGAGCTGGGTGTAGTCCGTGGCAGGCTTCGGCGTCGCATCCGGAGGTCGAAGGATGCGATGATCGGTCCACGCGACGTGCGGGATGTTTTCGGCTGCGCCGCCCGGCATGTGGCAGCTGGTGCAGTCAGGGTTGTCGGGGTGGTGGGTTGCGGCTGGCGGGCTGGGTGAAGGCTCCGGGAATGAGCCTGGTGAGCGCAGAGCCGCTGGCTGTTGCGTGCGGCGTACGAAGATAGCGGCTGGTGATCTCGGCAAGGCAGCCCCCGCAGGCCGCATCGGATTGCGCGACCGGAGTTGGCCCGCCAGAAGTCTGTGCAGCGAGAGCAGGAAGAATGCTGCTTTGCCCGGCGCAGACCACCACCAGCAACAGCAGGCAGAGAGCGGCGCGCGCGGTAGAGGGCCGAAGGAGTAAGGAGCGCCGCGTGGTGCGGCTTGCTTCTCTAGGCGGCAAAGAAGGTTGCCGCATGATGGCCCAGCGGTGAGCGACGGGCAAGCGCCGAGTCGCGGCAGCAGGTAGCGGGCTTGGACCCATGACACCCTGCGCCGCGGAACACCGTGTGCGACGCGGGCCGAGGCTGCGCGCATGCCATCAACCTTGCAGCGCGCTGCTTCTCGGAAACTCAAGCAGTACCGCAGCGCCACGCGATCTGAAGGGCTTGACAGTGGCGGGCTGCGCCCGATAGTTGTACGCGCTGCCGGACGAGCAGTGACATGTGGTTCTTGAGGACTCCGGGATGCGCGAAGGCGTAGCCGAAATCGGAACCCCCTTCTCTGGAGAGTAGTTCAGCGGTAGCAAAGGTAGCAGCAGGAAGTCATGCAGACCTTCTTTCCCCGGGCGGCCACCGGCCGACTTCTACGCACCGGAGTGTTGGCGCTGACGGTCCCCCCTTGCTTGTTCGTCCTGTGTAACGCAGCGGCATACGCGCAGGCCAGAGAAGGCCTCAATGTCACTGTGCTCGATGCACCCGGAGCGGTGATCCCGAACGCGCATGTCACCCTCACCAATGAGCAGACGGAAGGATTCAAAAAACGGTCTCCTCGAGCGCAGGCACCTTTGCAGTAGCCGGCCTGGCGCCTGACAAGAGGCGACCCCGGCCGGCTGGCCTCAGCTGGCTGCTGCATTGATGGCTTGAGCAAACAGGGTTGTAAGCCGCTGTTGCAAGGGCCGTACATGCCGCAGCTGACGCTCGATGAGGATGCGGAGCGGCTGCGGAAGTGACTCATCTTCAAGCACCGTTGTGTAGGCTTTCAGGGCGCTATGCTCACAGGTGTGGAGCGCATCCAGGAGATCCTGGTCGCCAGCGCCGAACTCGCTGCGAAGGTCAAGCCAGGCGCGATGCAGTATGCCGCTAGTGGAACCGGACGCCTGCATCGGCTCCTCCAGGTAGGAGTTGAGTAGATCCTCCAACTCCCTTGCAAAGGTCTGCCGCACGTAGGCCTCCTCCAACAGGTACACGCGGCATTGTTCGTTTTGTACATGCAGACTTAAATCGTAAAAGCCCTTTTCGCTATCACGAATGAGATTGACTAGGGCAATCACCGAGACCTGATAACTCTCCATCTGTGCAACCTTTCCGCGATGAGCAACCTAGGACTGACCTTCCCACTTGCACATCGACATAGCCCGATTTATCGCGGATTATTGCACACACATTTGGCAGCGGTAAGTCTCCTGGAACACGGCAGGATTCGCCAAGCGGGCGATGGTGAGCGACCGGAACAGCTTGCTCGACGGACTCACCCCAGGTGAGCGCCTCTACAGGGTCGAAGTGCAGGCACCTGGCTTCGCGAGAGAAGTGCAGAACGTCTTCGCCATCGATGTAAGTGTCACCGCGACCCTGACCTTCACACTCGCGGCCGGCGAAGCATCGCAGACCGTGACTCCCTGCAGTTCACAGCGCCCGGCAGCACCGGCTCAACGTTTACTCACCGCATCTCTGGCGGCGTCGATTTTCAGGAAAATCTCTACAACGGCAGCCCGGTACTGCGGCGGTAAACCGAAGGCTACACTACCAACTTCAACACGCTGTTTGAGATGGTGCAGGAGTTCCGCGTACAGCAGACCACATTCTCCTCGCAGTTTGGATTGGGCCAAGGCGCACTGACGTACCAGATGGTGACCGGCACCAACCACCATCACGGCGACTTGTTCGAGATTAACCGCAACATCTATTTCAATTTGATCGGCATCCTGAACGGCCCGAACTTCAATCAAACATACAAGTTTGATAAAGCGCCAACGGATCGCGAAAACAATTACGGCTTCACCGTCGGAGGCTCACTCAGTATTCCGCACGTGTACGACGCGAAGGACAGGACGTTCTTCCACTACACTCAGGAGTGGTGCAAGCAGGTAGAGGAAAACACCAGTCCCGGAACAGTGCCGACCACCAGGGAGGCAGGCGGGGACTTTAGCGATTACTTCAGCGATTACGTGGATGCGAACGGCAATGTGATCCCGATCTTTGTGCCGCAGCGCGTCCATTGCGCGCGACTGTGACCGGGCCAGCAGTTTCCTGGCAACGTAATCCCTACCGGCCGTTTCATCGCGAACTCTGCCGCATTGCTCCCGTTCTGCCGGCTCCCCATCTTCCCTGGAATACAAGCCGTCCGAACATTGTCTCAGGCCAGCACTTCGCCACGTCCTACAAGGCCCAGCATGACTTCCTGGTAGGGAAGTCCAGCGCGCAGCCGACGACCTTCAACACCGGGGCGTTTGCTGATTCGGGACAGTACACTCTGGGGAACTCGGTGCAGAACTATGGCGGGTTAAGGAACCCGGCTTTCTATAACGAAGACGCGAATGTTCGCAAGCACTTCTTCCTTGGCGAACATGTGTAGGCGGTGCTGCAGTTTGATTACTTTAACCGGAACCTGGGGCGCTACGATCCTGATCGATGTAAAGAACGGTTCGGACAAGCGCGATGACAGCACCATTCGCCTGACCCTGCTCCGTTCGCCGGGCGGCGCCTCCGAGATGAAGGGCGCTACACAGACGAACTGAACCAGGACCGGGGCCAACCACGAGATACTCTTTGGCCTTGCAGGGCATGCGGGCGACTGGTGCCGGGTCGCACTGACTGGCAGGCCTATCGCCTGAGCACCCCGCTGATCGCCTTCAACACGGGGAAGCACGCGGGCAGCCTTGGCCGCAGCTTCTTACTGCTCAGCGTAGACAATCCTGCCATTCGCGTCCTTGCGCTGAAGAAATCGGAGCTGAGCGACGAGGTCATCGTGCGCTGCGTGGAACTCGACGGAAAAGCAGCTGACAAGGTCAACATCAAGTTTGCCGGCCCTCTTGAAGGAGCGCGAGAGGTCAACGGGCAGGAACTCCCTCTGGAGCCTGCCACTTTGGTGAACGGTGCCCTCCAGGCCTCCTTCAAACCCTCTCAACCGCGAACTTTCGCCCTCAAGCTGGGGAACCCCTCCACGCAGAATGCAGCTCTCACCTCGAGGCCCGTTGCACTCCGGTACGACCTGGCCGCAGCAAGCAATGACGAACCCCCCCAAGGTGGGCGGCTTTGACAATCAGGGTGACGCTTTGCCCGCCGAGATGCTGCCTGCTGCACTCAGCATTGACGGAGTCAACTGTGCGCTAGGTCCATCCGGATCCGGAAAAGTAAATGCAGTCGTGGGCAAAGGTCAGTCCATTACCCTGCCGCAGGGCAACTACAACAAGGTCTATGTGCTTGTTGCCTCAGCGAACGGGGACCAGCGCGCCACCTTCAACGCAGGCAAGTCTTCCGTCACCCTCACCCTGCAGGACTGGAGCGGCCCTATCGGCCAGTGGGATACGCGTGTCTGGAAGCCGAAGCCGGACTTCGTCACCGAGGGTGGCGGACGATCGGGAACAGCTGAGCACCAGCGGGCCCTGCGCAAGGAGTATGCCAGGTGCGGTGCAAGTGTCAGCATGCTGCGATACCGGCTGATTGCCGTCGCCGTGTCGCCGTTCGCAGCAGCAGCTTGCGCTTCTGCATAAGGCGCTGCACCCGGGGAGCCACCTCATCCTGGAGCGGAGCAGCCCACGAGACGCCGGTCATCGGGGCAGCGAACGTTAGCAACGCATCACCAACCAGCGTGATAGACAGCCGGCGGCCGATGGAGGGAAGCGACACCTGGATCTCCTTGCTACAACCTGGTTTCCAGTGTGAGTGAGCTGGCTTTGCTCCGGCGCTGCCAGACGAGCGCCATCGTCTGCAGGATGGCCCATCACCAAAGAGTAACCTCGCTCGATCGCGCCTCATCCAAACGCTCGGCCGCCGTATACACTCGGGCAAAGACACAGACGGAGGCAAGAGGAGAAGCGCATGGAGAGTCAGTTGCAGTCCTCGGTCGCGGATGCGGCATCAGACCACCTGCCGCACCCCTGCCCGATGTTGCAGCGTGCGTCCTGGCAGCCGCTGGATGGTAGCTGGGAGTTTTCGAAGGGTCGCAACCAGGCCTGGCGCGCCCCGCGAGAAGTCGTATGGGAGACCCGGATTGAAGTACCCTTCAGTCCTGAGACTGAGGCCAGTGGAGTCAACGACACCGGCTTTTACGAAGCAGTATGGTATCGCCGCACCTGGGAGCAGGGCGCCCTGGTTGCCGGGCAGGAGCGTCTGCTGCTCCACTTTGAGGCGGTCGACTGGCGTGCAACCGTGTGGGTGAACGGCAACAAGGTCGCAACACACGAGGGCGGCTACACTCCCTTTGCCGCCGACATCACCGAGGCGCTGGTACCCGGCGCCGTGCAGGAAGTGGTGGTCCGCGCAGAGGACGACTACGCCGACCTGGCCAAGCCGCGGGGCAAGCAGGACTGGAAGCTCGAACCACACTCGATCTGGTATCCCCGTACCACCGGCATCTGGCAATCGGTGTGGCTTGAGACGGTTGGCGCGACGCGCATCCGGTCGCTGCATTGGGCGACCAGCCTGGACCGCTGGGAAATCAGCCTTGAGGCCATGATCATCGACGATACCGGGCGTGCCGGCATGCCCGACCAGCCGCCGGGCACAGCTGCCTTGCAGGTGACCTCGCAGCGCGCCCTGGATTGCTCGCCCGTGCGTGCGCTGGAGCTCTATGTGCGGCTCTCGGCAGGGGAGCAGTTGCTGGCCGAGGACAGCTACGCGGTCATTGCGGGCGAGGTTCACCGGCGCGTCGCGCTCTCTGACCCTGGTATCGACGACTTCCGTAACACACTGCTCTGGTCGCCGGCCTCGCCTACCCTGATCGAGGCTACCCTGGAGCTTCGGGATCCATCGGGCAATGTGCTGGACGCAGTCACCAGCTACACGGCGCTGCGGTCGGTCGGCGTACAGGGCGATCGCTTCATGCTGAATGGCCGCCCGCTGAGTCTCCGTCTGGTACTTGACCAGGGATACTGGCTGCAGACCGGGCTGACGGCGCCGAACGACGCGGCTTTCCAGCAGGATATTCAGTTGATCAAGCAGCTTGGATTCAACGGCGTCCGCAAACACCAAAAGATCGAGAGTCGGCGCTTTTTATACTGGGCCGACCGCCTGGGGCTGCTGGTCTGGGAGGAGATGCCAAGCGCCTATCGCTACACCCGCAAAAGCATCCACCGGCTCACCCGCGAGTGGCTAGAAGTGCTGGAGCGGGACCGCAGTCACCCGTGCATCGTGGCCTGGGTGCCGTTCAACGAGAGCTGGGGCGTGCCCGACCTGCCTGAGAGCTCCGAACAGCGCCACTACGTGCAGGCGCTTTACCACATGACCAAGGCGCTTGATCCAAGCCGTCCGGTGATCGGCAACGATGGGTGGGAGAGCGTGGCCACGGATCTGATTGGCATCCACGACTACGACGACCAGCCTGCGCGGATGATGCGCCGCTATGGCGGCGAAGACGACGAAGCCAGGATGCTGCGTCGTGAACGGCCAGGTGGTCGCGTGCTGATCCTCGGCCGTGAAGCGGCGACCTGCGGGCTTCCCCTCGTGCTTACCGAGTTTGGCGGCATTGCGCTGGGCGGGGTAGAGGATGAAAGCTGGGGCTACTCACGCGCCCGCACCCCGGAGCAGTTCCTCGCTGCCTACCGAGCCTTGCTGACGGTGGTGCGGAACCTGCCCGCGCTCGCGGGCTTTTGCTACACCCAATTCGCGGACACCTACCAGGAGGTGAACGGCCTGCTCCACGCTGACCGTACCCCCAAGGCGCCGGTGGAGGCGATCGCCAAAGCGACGAGCGGGCTGCTGCCGGACTTTGATCCCCAGGTGAGCATGGTGTG
>CAZZYO010000100.1:12136-13342 GCA_964658255.1 Candidatus Babeliales bacterium | reverse complement strand
CAACCACACCTCGGACGAACATCGATGGTTTGTCGAGAGCCGCAAGTCCAAAGACAATCCCTACCGCAGTTACTACTTCTGGCGCGACGGCAAGCCCGGCCCGCCCGACGCCACAGGCAAGCCAACATTGCTTCCGCCAAACAACGACCCGTCGTTTTTCTCAGGCTCTGCCTGGCAGCTTGACCCGGCAACCAACCAGTTCTATCTGCATTATTTCGCGGTCAAGCAGCCCGACCTGAACTGGGATAACCCGAAGGTCCGCGAAGATGTCTACGCGCTGATGCGCTTTTGGCTTGACAAGGGAGTGGACGGCTTCCGCATGGACGTGATTCCACTTATCTCAAAAAATCCCGCATTCCCTGACCTTACGCCAGAGCAACTCAAGAGCATTGGCGACGCGTACGCAAATGGTCCGCACATGCATGACTATCTTCAGGAGATGAACCGCGAGGTGATGGCTAAGTACGACGTAATGACGGTGGGCGAGGCGCTCGGTATCTCGCTCGAGCAGACGCCGCTGATGGTCGATGACCGCCGCCGCGAGCTCAACATGATCTTTAACTTTGACGCGATCCGGCTTAACCGCCAGGGTCTCGCACTCAAACCGCTGGACCTTGTAGCTTTCAAAGCGATTTACACGCACCACGCCGAGCAGCTGGATGCACATAGCTGGGACACGGTCTTCCTGTCCAACCACGATAATCCGCGCATTGTTTCAACCTTTGGCGATGACTCGCCGGAGTTTCGCGTACCCTCAGCCAAGCTGCTCGCGACCATGCTGCTCACCATGCGCGGCACGCCGTTTCTCTACCAGGGCGATGAGCTGGGCATGACGAACTATCCCTTCCAGAGCATCAAGGACTTCGACGACATCGAGGTCAAGAACGCCTACAAGGCGCGGGTGCTCACCGGCCAGTATTCAGAAGAGAAGTACATCGCCGACCTGCGCCACACCAGCCGCGATAACTCGCGGACCCCGATGCAGTGGGATGCGACAAGCAATGGCGGGTTCACCACGGCGACCAAGCCATGGCTTGCCAGCAACCCCAACTACAAAGAAATCAACGCCGCTGCAGAAACGCGCGATCCGCACTCGATCTTAAACTACACACGCGAGGTGATCGCTCTGCGCCACGCACATCCGGCGCTTGTCTATGGCGACTATAAGGACCTCGACCCGACGCATGCTGCTGTCTTCGCTTACAC
>CAZZYO010000100.1:0-12126 GCA_964658255.1 Candidatus Babeliales bacterium | reverse complement strand
AGAGCGCTTCCCAGAGCGCTTCCTGGTCGTGCTCAATTTTTCACGAAACCCGATCGTCTACACGCTTCCAGAGAGCCTCAAAGCCGGTACGTTGATGTTAGCCAACCTTGCCGCCACGCACGAGCAGCAAACAGGCACGCTGCACCTGGCCGACTGGGAGGCTCGCGTGTATCGGCAACCATAAGTCAGTCCGCGTACACTTTACGGATGCAGGCACTTCTGCTCTCGGAGTACAAAAAGCTTCAAATGGCCGAGCTTCCCACCCCTTCGCCGGCGAAGGACGAAGTGCTGTTGCGCGTTGCAGCGTGCGGCATCTGCGGCAGCGACGTACATGGGTACGACGGCTCCTCAGGCCGACGCATCCCTCCGATCGTCATGGGGCATGAGGCCGCCGGGACGATTGCCGCCGTTGGCTCGGCAGTCACAGACTGGCAGGTTGGCGACCACGTGACCTTTGACTCGACCCTCTTTTGCGGACACTGTGTTTACTGCCTGCGTGGCGAGGTAAACCTCTGCGACAACCGCCAGGTCTTCGGCGTCTCCTGTGATGACTATCGCCGCAACGGCGCCTTCGCCGAGTACCTCGCTGTGCCCGAGCGCGTGCTCTATCGCCTGCCTGCGGAGCTGGCTTTTGCGCACGCCGCAATGATCGAGGCCGTCTCCGTAGCGCTGCATGCAGTCCGCGTTGCTGACTTCAGACCTGGCGCCTCCGCATTGGTGATTGGCGCAGGGATGATCGGGACGCTGGTGATCCAGGCACTGCGCGTTGCGGGCGCGTCGCAGATTTTCGCCTCGGACACGGATGCAACGCGCCTCGCGATGGCGAAGGGATCGGGCGCGCACACACTGATCCACTCCGGCGAACAGGACACCGCAGCGGCAGTGCTCGCGGCGGCCCCTGGCGGCGTCGACCACGTCTTTGAGGCAGTCGGCATCGGGGCGACGGTCGCCACCGCTGTGGCTGCTGTCCGCAAGGGCGGCACGGTGACGCTGGTCGGCAACATCGCCGCTAAGGTCGACCTGCCCCTCCAGGCTGTCGTCACTCGCCAGATTCGATTGCAAGGCTCTGCTGCGTCTGCCGGCGAGTACGCCCAGGCCATCGAGCTGCTTGCCTCGGGCAGGATCGACGTCAGGCCGCTCATCTCCATGGTCGCGCCACTCGCCGAAGGGCCACGCGCCTTTGAGCGCCTCCATGCACGCGAGCCCAACCTGATGAAGATCGTCCTCACGCCCGCATGAGCCAGCTCTTTGACCTTTCCGGGCAAGTAGCGCTGGTCACAGGTACCAGCCGAGGATTAGGCCAGTACTTTGCCCGCGCGCTGGCCCGCGCCGGCGCTGACTTGATCCTTACCAGCCGCGACCGCGCAACGCTGGCCCCATTTTCGGCGGAGATAGCCGCGCTCGGCCGGCGGTCGCATGCTGTCTCGCTTGACGTGCAGGATCAGAACTCCATCGCCCGGGCTGTTGCTGAAGCCGAGAGCGCCTTTGGGCGCATCGACATACTCGTCAACAATGCCGGCATGAACATCCGCAAGCCTGCGCTGGACGTGACCTGGGAAGACTGGAACCGTATTCTCGACACCAACCTCCGCGGCAGCTTCTTTGTCGCGCAGGCCGTGGCCCGCGGCATGATCGCTCGCGGCTACGGCCGCATCCTCAACATTGGTTCAGTAACAGCCGTAGCAGGCTACGCCGGTCTCGCACCTTATGGAGCCAGTCGCGGCGGCATCCGGCAGCTCACCATGAGCCTGGCCGATGACTGGGGGTCGCATGGCATCACTGTCAACTGCCTGGCCCCGGGCTGGTTCCGCACCGAGCAGAACAAGATCATGTACGAGAACCAGGAGTGGGTCGACTACCTGTGCGACCGCATCCCGGTCAAGCGCCCCGGCCGCCCGGACGACCTCGATGGCGCAGTCGTCTTCCTCGCCTCCGAGTCCAGCCGCTATATCACCGGCCAAACGCTGCTGGTGGATGGCGGCATTTCGACTGGCGCCACGCGTGCCCTTCCCAAGCCTGCGCCGCACGTTGCAGAATAGGGTTCGCATGCTTCGTTCCCTCCTGCTGGCCGCCTCTTTCCTTACTGTCTCCCTCGCAGCGGCGCCAGCCCAGCCGCCCGGTCCGCTACAGGTCTACTTTGTCGACGTTGAAGGCGGACAGGCGACGCTGTTCGTTACGCCCGACCACCACTCCTTGCTTATTGACACGGGCTGGCCGGGCAACAATGGCCGGGACGCGGACCGCATTGTCGCAGTCGCGCACCAGGCCGGGCTTCAGCAGATTGACACGCTGCTGATTACGCACTTCCACGAGGACCACGTAGGTGGCGTCCCACAACTGGTCGCACGCATCCCGGTCGGGACTGTGATCGACCACGGACCGAACCGCGAAGAGTCGGAACCGCACACCCATGCCGTCCACGAGGCTTACCAGAAGGTGCTTGCCGGGCCGCACGCGCCCAAGCACGTGACGGCGCAACTGGGCCAGACATTTACGATGGGTGCGCTTGAGGCACACGTGGTCTCGTCGGATGGGCAGTGGATCCCCAGGCCCTTGCCCGGTGCGGGCGCAGCGAACCAGGCCTGCGCGCAGACAGAAGTGCGCCCGGCCGACCAGACGGAGAATGCGCGGTCCCTCGGCGTCGTGCTGCGCTATGGCAAGGCAAAGCTCGTCGATCTGGGCGATTTGACCTGGGACAAGGAGCGGCCGCTGATGTGCCCGGTCAACCTGCTCGGGCATGCGGATGTCTACATCGTTTCGCACCATGGCTGGGATCACAGCGGCAGCCCAGCCTTCGTGCACGGGCTGGCGCCGCGGGTGGCCATCATGGACAACGGCGCGACCAAGGGCGGCTCGCCGGCAGCCTGGCAGACGATTCAGAGCTCGCCGGGCTTAGAAGCCCTGTGGCAGCTGCACTACGCAGAGGCAGGCGGCCCGAACAACGTGCCGGATGAGCGCATCGCTAACCTGAAAGGCGGCGCCGAGGGTAATTTCCTGAGGCTGACGGTGGCTCCGGATGGCGCGCTTGCCGTGTACAACGCACGCACCAGGGCTACGCAAAGCTACCCGGCTCGCTAACGCGCTAACGCTTACAGGGCGGGGCTTGCGTCGAGCGGGACCCGCTGAATCGAGCCCAGCAGCACAACATAGCTTGCGATCCCGACCAGCAGGATCACGCCTGAGACGGCGAACGCCGGCGCGAACGAGTGCGTCGATGCATGCATGTACCCCGTCGCGACCGGTGCAACAATCGCCGCAATCTGGTTGGCCAGGTTCATGATCGAGCCCACACGCCCTGTGCCGCCCGGCGGCGCGAGGAGCGACGGGATAGTCCACAGCACGGGCGCCGCTGCCGACAAGCCGCTGAGCGCGAGGGTAAGGCACACCAGGATCAAGCGCGGCCCGTGCAACACGGCAGGCGCAAAGATAAACAGCCCGCAGGCGGTGCCTCCGACCAGCACGGTGCGGCGGACGCGATCTGCATTGTGGCCGCGACGCAGCAGGCTGTCGACGAGCACCCCGCCGATGGCAAAGTCAGCCAGCGCGGCAAACAGCCAGGGTACCCCCGAGAGGAGGACCGCGGCACGCGCCGTCATCCTGGTCCCGCTCTCAAGGTAGACAGGCAGCCAGGTAAGCAGCAGGTAAAAGCAGTAGTTGTATGCACCCGAGCCAAGCGCCACGCCCCACACCTTCCGCTGCCGCAGCAGCTCACCCAGGCGAACCCTGCGCAGGATAGTTGCCGGGGCAGTGGTCGCAAGGTAGCCTTCGTTCGGGGCCGGATCGCGATAGACTACCGCGAACAACCCCGCGTAGAGCAGGCTCAGCAACGCCGTGGTCGCGAAGTTAACCCGCATGCCGTAGCGGATGAGGATGAGCCCCAGAATCGGCGTACCCAGGCCAATGGAAAGCTTGGCAGCAGCGTCAAAGGTCGCCGTCGGCATACTGCGCTCGTCCTCGGCAAACCACAGGCCGACGGCTTTTGCGTTGGCCGGGAAGGTTGGCGCCTCGCCCACGCCGAGCAGGAAGCGGGCTGCAAAGAGCAGCAGGACGGTAGGCGCAATGGCTGCCATCCCGGAGGCCATGGCCCAGAGCAGGATTGCGGCCAGCATCACCCGTCGTACGCCCCAGCGATCGAGGAGGGAGCCGCTCGGCAACTGCATCGCCGCGTAGGTCCAGCTGTACGAGCTAAGCAGGTAACCGTAAACGACGTCTGACATGCCGAAGACGCTCTGCAGCGCACCATGTGCCACAGACAGGTTGACCCGGTCGAAGTAATTGACCAGGACGCCAGCGCCCAGCAGCACGGCAATCGTCCAGCGCTTGTCCCCGGTCGGCGTCATCCTGCTCAAACTGTACACGCCGCGTGCATCGCTGCAACACGCTCTGCCCTCCGCGTGCTATGACAATGTACGAGAGGGAAGACAGACCGACCATGAAGAGACTTGCCGCCCGTTGTTACGCTGTCTGCGCTGCATGGCTTTTGCTTGCCGCCGTGGCCTTGCCCGCCGGCGCCGCACGGCTACAAGCCGTCGAGCTGACCACGGAAATGCGTCATGATCCGCTCGGCATCGACGCAGCACACCCACGTTTTGGGTGGAAGCTCGATGCGGGTCCGCAGACCCTCACGTCAGAACGCGGCATCACGCAGTCGGCCTATCGCATTCTTGTAGCTGGTTCGCCCGAGGCTTTGGCGAAAGGCAAAGGCGACGCGTGGGACAGTGGTCGCGTTGAATCCAGTACGTACTGGCAGCTCGCGTACCAGGGTCAACCTCTGCGCGCCCACACCACCTACTACTGGCAGGCCGAGGTGTGGGATGGCAAGGGCACCCAGGGCGCCTGGAGCAAGCCTGCCAGCTTCACCACGGGCCTGCTCACACCGGCAGACTGGCAAGCGCAGTGGATCGCCTCGGGAGCTGGCGATTCGCAGCCTGGTGCAGCCTTGCCGCTCTTCCGTCATGAGTTCGCGCTACACAAGCCAATCGCACAGGCGCTGCTCTTTGTCTCTGGTCTCGGCCAGTATGAGGCGCGGCTGAATGGCCACAATGTAACTGCAACGGTGATGAACCCGGGTTGGACCGATTATCGCCGTACCGCGGCGTATGACACCTACAACGTCAAGCCGCTGCTGCACGCAGGCGCGAACGCTCTGGGCGTGCTGCTCGGCAATGGCATGTACCACGTCGACGATGTAAAGGACCGCTACACCAAGTTCACCGGCAGCATGGGTCGTCCCAAATGCATCGTCGAGCTTGTTATTACTTACGCGGATGGTTCGTCGGAGCGCATTGCATCGGATGGCACCTGGCAGATGCACGCGGGGCCGATTACTTTTTCGTCGACCTATGGCGGAGAGGATTTTGACGCGCGCCTGGAGCCCGCAGGATGGGACCGCTCCGGTTTTGACGCCCACGACTGGCATCCCGCTGTCGTGGTCAAGGGGCCAGGCGGTGCGCTACGCGCTTCGCAATCTGCGCCTCTGATCGTGGCCCGGCGATTCCCGGTAAGCCATACCACCGATCCCGCGCCGGGCGTAACGGTTTATGACCTCGGCGAAAATATGAGCGGTTGGCCGGCTATCACGGTTCGCGGACCTGCAGGCTCTTCTGTGCGGCTCCTCGCGGGAGAGTTGCTGGACGCGCACGGCCGCGTAACCCAGGCCAGCGCGCACGCCTTTCCAGATGCGCCTGTGCTCTTCAACTACACCGTGCGTGGCGACGCTGAAGGCGAAACCTGGACACCACGCTTCTCGTACTACGGCTTCCGTTATGTCGAAGTGACCACGACTTCACCCACGCGCCAGCAGCCTGCAATTCTTTCGCTCACTGGCGATTTCGTTCACGCTGATGTTGCTGTCGCAGGCACTTTCACCACCTCCGACAAACTCTTCAACAACATCCACACACTCATCGACCGTGCTGTTTTGAGCAACCTGGTGAGCGTGCTGACCGATTGCCCGACACGCGAGAAGCTTGGCTGGCTGGAGCAGACCCATCTCAACGCCTCGACCCTGATGCTGAATTACGACGTGAGCAGCCTCTACGAGAAGATGGCTCGCGATATGGAGGACGCGCAACGCCCCAATGGCCTGGTACCCAGCATCGCGCCCGAGTACGTCGCCTTTACAGAGGATGGTCACGACACGGACTTCCGCGACTCGCCCGAGTGGGGCAGCGCCATCGTCCTGAGCCCGTGGGCGCTCTACCAGTTCACCGGCGACACGCTCCCGCTCACCGAGGCTTACCCGGCAATGCAGCGCTACATTGCGCACCTGCGCAGCCGCGCACAGGGTCACCTGCTGGGCTATGGGCTGGGTGACTGGTACGACATCGGCCCGGCCCCGCCGGGTGTCTCGCAGCTCACCAGCAAATATGTCACAGCGACCGCGACGTACTACCAGGACCTTGCAGCCCTGGCGCAGATCGCGCCGATCGCCGGCCACCCGGAGGATGCAGCCGCCTACCTGGCCGAGGCGGGCGAGGTGAAGCAGGCGTTCAACGCCAAGTTCTTCAATGCGGCAACCGGCCTTTACGACCGCGGCAGCCAGACCGCCCAAGCCATGCCGCTCGCGCTTGGCCTGGTGCCGGAGGGTCAGGCACCAACAGTACTCGCACACCTGATCGCCGACATCCACGCGCACCAGGACCACGTCACGTCGGGCGACGTTGGATTTCACTATGTCGTGCGTGCGCTGACCGATCAAGGCCGGTCTGACATATTGGCGGCGATGTTATCTCGCACGGACTCGCCAAGTTACGGTTACCAACTAAGTCGCGGCGCTACTACCTTGACCGAGGCCTGGGACACTAACCCGGAAGACTCGCAAAATCATTTCATGCTCGGCCATGGAGAGGAATGGTTTTATCGCGGGCTTGCAGGTATCTCGATCGACATGGCGCGCGGTGCAGAGAATGCCATCCTGCTACGCCCTGCGTATGTTGCCGGTGTTGCGTCCGCCGCGGCAACATACGCGTCGGCCATGGGGACGGTGCGCAGCAGCTGGCGACGCGCTGGCGGCGGAAGCGTGATCCTTGATATCACCATACCGGCAGGCGCCACGGCGACACTGCACCTGCCCACAGGGCTGCGGCTGCGGTTGCCGCAAGGTGCGCCCGGCGTGCCTATCGGGCAAGCAACGCCCGGCAGCTACGCGTGGCGCCTGGGATCGGGCGTGTACGCAATCAGCGCGGTACCGGAAAAGACTGAGTAGACCCCGTGATCCCTTAGGTTCCGCAGAAGGTCGCGTGCACGCACTCCTCTGGCCGGGCCGGAGCGGCATAGCGCTGCAGTTCCGGCCGCTCATCAAAGGGCTCGGCGAGCACAGCCACCAGTTCCTCAAAGGGCGCGAAATCCTCGCGCTCGACCGCAGCGTCAATCGCGGCGGCGACCAGGTGATTGCGCGGGATGTAGATCGGGTTGGCGCGACGCATCGCCGCCGCCCGCGCCTCAGCGTCTTCCGGCTCCTGAAGCAGGCGGGCACGCCATGTGACTGCCCAGGCGTCAAACGCCTGCGGCTCGGCAAACAACGTTCGTACCGGCGTGTCGCTACCCTCGGCGGCATCGGCCAGCCTGCGAAAGGTCAGCGTAAAGTCAGCGCGGTTGGCAGCCATGCGTTGCAGCAGGTCTTCAGACATCGCCAGGTCACCCGGCAGCCCGTGAGCAAGGCCGATCTTTGCGCGCATGCCCTCTGCGCGTGCCTGCTCATACTGCGGCATAAAGGCCCCAAGCGCTTCCTCTGCAGAGGCGATGCCGGCCTCTTCGCCGCCAGACTCCTGCTCGAGCGCGGGAAAGAGCCCTTCGGCCAGGCGCGTCAGGTTCCAGAGCGCGGCGAGTGGCTGGTTGCTGTAGGCATAGCGTCCCTGCTGGTCGATCGAGCTGAAGACCTTGCCGGGCTCGTAAGCCTCAAGGAAGGCACATGGCCCGTAGTCGATCGTCTCGCCGGAGATGGACATATTGTCGGTATTCATCACGCCGTGGATGAAGCCGAGCAGCATCCACCGGGCGACCAGGCGGGCCTGCCGGGCGATTACGCCGTCGAGCAGGGCCCTATATCGCCGCGGAGCTTCCGCAGCTTCCGGGTAATGCCGCGCAATGGCGTAGTCGGCCAGCGTGCGCACACCTTCCGCATCGCCGCGGGCGGCAAAGTACTGGAAGCTCCCCACCCGCAGGTGGCTTGCCGCGACGCGGGTGAGCACCGCCCCAGGCAGCATGGTCTCGCGGGCTACGCGCTCGCCGGTTGTCACGGCGGCGAGAGCACGCGTCGTTGGCACGCCGAGCGCGGCCATTGCCTCGCTCACTACGTACTCGCGCAGAACAGGACCAAGCGCCGCGCGGCCGTCCCCACCACGCGAGAAAGGTGTCCGTCCCGAACCCTTCAGCTGGATGTCATACCGCGCGCCGTCTGCCCCGATCACCTCGCCAAGCAGGTTCGCGCGCCCATCTCCCAGCTGCGGCACAAAGTGGCCGAACTGGTGCCCGGCGTAGGCCATGGCAAGCGGCTCGGAGCCTGGGGCGACCCGGTTGCCGCAGAGCAAATCTACACCGGCAGAGCCGGCAAGCTCCTGAGCATTCAGCCCGAGCAGTCTGGCCAGGGGCTCGTTGAGCTTGATGAGCCTTGGCGCTGCTACAGGAGTGGGTGCCACCCGTGCATGGAATGGCTCCGGCAGTTGTGCATAGCTATTGCTGAAGGCAATGGATAGATCGCCTGGCTCTGCTTTGCTGCTTGTGTTCGTGAGGGGCAGAGACACGAAGGTGGTCTTGGTAGCAGTCATACAGATAAGATGTCGGATTGCTTTGGGGGCTTCCTCGTGATCGCAGTTTTGCGCTCGCGCAAGGCTGGTGCGCTCGAAGGATGGGCCGCATCGATATCCCGGTAACTTTTAAGTGCGTGATCCTTCCATGACTTATCTATTGCTCGTTCAGATCTGCCGATCTATGCAATCAACAGAGCAGACCTATCCTGTGCATCGCTGACCAACCGGCGGACAAGGGCATGCTGCTGTGACCTGGGATCTGATGTGACACTTGCTGCCCGTGCAGGACGGTTCAAGAGGCATGTAGCAGCCATATGCCTGCTGCTTTTTAAAGCGGCGATCGCACTACAAACGCCTGCCGCTGTAACGGCCATCTAGACTCGGCCCGCTCTGCTGACGCAGGTGGCTGTCGTGCGCAAACTGGATCAGGCGACTACGGGCTTATCCGTGCCCGTGCAGATCAACGGCGTTGTCACTGCTATCTCCGGGTACAAGAACTCCTTCTTCGTCCAGGACTCCACTGCCGGCATCTCTGTCGACCGCACCGATGATGCCGTCTTTTATGCAGGCGACAGGGTCGAGATCGCACGCCGGCTTCCTTCAGCATCCTGCTTCGTTCTGCAGACGACATCCTCATCGTGCGCAGCGCCCCCTGGTGGACGCCTGCCCGCGCGTTGCTCCTGCTGGCCAGCCTGATCATTGCTGTGGTTTTTTGCCACACCAGCAGGGACGGACTGAAGGCTGCTGTCTTCACCATCGATGTGGATCGGTTCAAGCAGATCAGCGATACCTATGGGCACCCGGTAGGCGATGAGTGCCTGAAGGTAGTCGCGCAGCGTCTGCGTGCGGCAATGCGGCGGACCGACGTGATTGCGCGTACCGGTGGAGAAGAGTTCACGATGATCGCTGGCAGCCTGGTGTATGCAGAGGATGCCAGGCGACTCGCGGCCGAGATGCTGCAGCTCTTCTGCGAGCCCATCGTGTTCGGAAACCAGCAGATCAACCTGACCATCAGCATCGGCGCTGCCGTATACCCATCCGACGCTCCCGACCCTGCAGTGCTTCGCAACCGCTCGGAGCAGGCTCTTTACCAGGCCAAGCGAACCGGCAGAAATCGCGTGGTGTTTGCCACCGAGCAACTCAGCCGCCAACGGGCCGCCGCCATGAGCCTCGAACTCTCATTACGCAGAGGCTTGTTCGCCGGAGGCTTTTTCCTGTCCTACCAGCCGATCCTCGATGCCAGCGGCACCATTCGGCATTTTGAGGCTCTGCTACGCAGCCGGGACCCGGAACCGGCCAAGATTGGGCCAGCACAGTTCATCCTGGCCGCCGAGGAGAACGGCCTTATCGTTCCCTCGGGCACTGGGTGCTTGAGCAGGTTTGCAAGCAGTTTGACGAGTGGAAGAGGCAGGGCTTTTATCACTGCCCGGTAAACGTCAACGTCTCTGCCAGGCAACTGTTAAAGGCCGGCTTTGCCGAGGACCTGTTCAAGATGCTAAGCCGCTTGGGGTAAAGCCCGAGAGGCTCCGGCTCGAGTTGACGGAGACCGCAGCGATGAAGGAGCTTGCTTCAGCTGACAACCCGGTCGCCCTGCTCACCCGCGCGGGCATTCCTTTGCGATCGACGACTTCGGCACCGGGTGTTCTTCCCTGGCTCGCCTGCGCCAGCTTTCGATCCACAGGCTCGTCCCTAGATCAAGGCCGTCAGCAAGATCAGCAATGCCACAGCCACGGTCGCGCCCTTGTAGAGAGTGTCGCCCGGACCCTGGATGGCGCCAAGCGTGGTGTGCAGTGCATGCGAGTCGGTGTGGATTGGCATGGGCCGGCATCCTTCAGTTGTCGGTCGTTCAATGGTAGGAACGCGGGCATGCCCGATGAGGTTTCACGCCGCACGTCAGCTCTTGCACGTGCCTGGGTACTAATGGCAGTGTGCCTCAGCAAAGGGAAAATGCTGTGTGAGAAAGCTGCAAAAGTAGAGGGATGGCTACCTTTGGTAATAGCGCAGAAAGAGGAAAGCCAGAGGCGACCAGCTTCTCTAGCGCGCAAGGGAGCAGGGCAAAGATCCGCTGCTTTGGCTCGCTGCTCTCCCTGTCTTCGAGAAGTTGCTCTAGAAGCCGGTGCTCGCGGCGTGCAACATCAGGTACACCAGCACACCGGTGACCGAGACATAGAGCCAGATTGGAAACGTGTAGCGTGCAATCCGGCGATGTAGCCCGAAGCGGCCCGAAAGCGAAAAGAAGAAGGTAACCAGCACCATCGGCAGCGCCACTACCGATAGCAGCACATGGCTCGCGAGCAAGATGAGGTAGGCGGTACGCACGGCGCTGTGGCCCGGGTAGCGGGTATCGCCATGCACTGCATGGTTGACGATGTAGCTGACCAGGAAGATCGACGAGAAGACAAATGCCGTCATCATGGCGGCGCGATGCTGAGCGATGCGACCTGCGCGAATGTATCGGAAGCCCGTGACCAGCGCAGTAGCGCTGAGCGCATTCAGTACGGCATTGAGCGCAGGCAAAAACAGGAGGCGATGTGCGAACTCGGCCGGGGCGTGGTGCACGTACAGCAGCCAGAGCAGGAAGGCTGTGGCTGCTGCGCTCACGGCCAGGATGCCGAGAACGCCAGCCGTGGCTGGGCCGTTGCCGGCCTCGACGTTACGGAGGCGATTGCTGCCGGCGGAGAGCATCTCGGCCATTGTGTAGCTCCTGTTAGGCTGCAGGGCGCGTAGTGCGCCGGTTAACGATCGCATAGGATGCCGCAAAGACGGCCACACACACCAGCGCTGTGACGGCGAGGTTGATCGGAAGTGAACTGTCGGTTGGCTGGGCAGGAAACAATGCGTTGCGCAGCGCGCCAACGCCATAGGTAAGCGGGTTGAGGCGCATGAGCAGGTGCATCCACCCGGAGGCGCCGCTGGCTGGGAAGAGCGCGCCCGAGAGCATCCAGAGCGGCAGCAGGATCAGGTTGACGATGGCATGAAAGGCTTGCGGAGAGTCCATCGGCCAGGCGATCGCGAAGCCAAGCGCTGTCAGCTCAAAGCTGATGAGCACAATGACCAGCACAGCTAGCAGTAAGCCGGAGACGCTGACATGCACTCCAACCAGCGGCGCAAAGACCAGGAAGACTATGCCTTGTATGCCGGCCAGGGTCGCCCCGCCAAGCACCTTGCCCAACACGATGGCCGAGCGGGAGACAGGCGCGGCAAGCACCGAGAGCAGGAAGCCTTCGTTCCGGTCCTGGATGAGCGACATCATGCTGAAGATCGACGTAAACAGCACGATCATCGCAATCGAGCCAGGAAAGAAATAGCCCAGGTACTGGCCACTGCTGGCCTGGCCTGCCCCTGCCGTGTGGAACGAATGCGCGAAGCCCGAGCC
>CAZZYO010000099.1:0-13370 GCA_964658255.1 Candidatus Babeliales bacterium | reverse complement strand
CAGGCGTCCACTGGCAAGGGCCATGGCTGCTGACGGTTCTCGCGGCCGCCGTCATGTTCCAGATCGATCCCACCTTCTCCTTTCTCGAGGGCTGCGGCCTCGTCGCCCAGGTAGCACGCGTGCGCCTGCTCCAGTCCATCACCGGCACTGCCATGGCCTGGACCGCTATGCTCACCCATCGCGGCCTGTATTCCCCAGCCATGGTTATCTGTGGCCAGGCGCTGGTCGGCTTGGGCTTCCTCTACACCCGGCGCGCCCTCCTGCTCGCCCTCGTTCGCTACACACCCGGCCAGCACGCCATCAGCTGGTGGCGCGAGATCTTTCCCTTCCAGTGGCGCATCGCAGTCAGTTGGCTCTGCGCGTTTATTCCAAACTTCCTCTTTACGCCCCTGCTCTTTACCCATCGCGGATCCATTGAGGCAGGACAGTTCGGCCTTTCCCTCAATCTTGTTGCCTCCACCGGCACCATCGCGCTTTCTTGGATGAGCACCAAGGCGGCCTCCTTTGGCTCCCTTGCCTCGCTCGGGAAAAAGTCAGAGCTTGATCGACTCTTCTCCCGCACCCTGCGCCAGTCCACCGGCCTGCTGGCTGCCTGCGCCACGCTCTCGCTCACCGGGGTGCTCCTGCTCCCACACTTCAACCCGCGCCTGGCCAGCCGGATGGTCGCCGCACCTGTCTTCGTCTTTCTCCTTCTTGCCATGCTCTGCAACCATATCGTGCAGTGTGAGGGCTACTACCTTCGCGCGCACAAGCTCGAGCCCTTTCTCCAGCACTCGCTGATCATCGCCACTCTTTTGATCGCCGCGACCCTGCTGGGCGTGCGCGTGGCCGGCTCCTTCGGCATCGCGGCCGGCTACTTCCTCACCTACGGCCTGGTTGCCCTGGCCTCCGCTACACTGATCTTCCGGCGGAAAAGAAAGCAGTGGCGCCGTGAGCACGAACTTGCCTGAACGTAGTTCAATGCAGGGCTCGGCACTCGGCGCGGCCATAGAGGGCGCGGTATACCTTGGCATGACCGGACTAGGTGTGCTGGCTTGCAGCCTGGGACTAATGGGGGTGCGAGGCGCAGTTTGGCTCACGCTTCTGCTGGTAGGCGGGCTCTTTTTGCTCTCCTGGAAACGATTTGATGGCGGCCGTCACCCGTGCTTTTTGTTCCTCGGGCTCATTCTTGTCTTCCAGTGTGGGAGGCTCTTCGGGTACATCACTGGCTTCCTAGATGACCCTTTCCGAATCGAAGTGCAAAGCCCCATGCCCTTTGATATCGGCCCCATCTACAGCGAGATCACCCTGCTCTGCATTATTCTGTCAGCCTTGTTTATCTATCTTCCTTGCCGATGGCGCTACGAGGCGCGCCTCTACGAGGGAAAGGACGGATGGGCGAGGTGGCTTCCGTATGCGTATGCCTTCTTCGCACTTCTCACACCCTTCACTGCCTACAAGAACTATCAGTACCTTCGGTATATCCAAAGCCATGGGGGCTACTTTGTTCTCTACATGGATCCAGAAGGAGTCTTTGAAAGTGCAGGGTCTATCGTGCGGGTGCTTTCGCTCCTGGGCTCGCAGGTGTTTATGTTTATTTACCTGATGGAGCGCCGCCCGATCCGGCTGTTTGTGGTCACTGGTATCTTCATCGCATTGTCAGTCATGGAGCTCCTTACTGGCTTTCGCGGCAAGGTCTTCATCGAGATTCTTGTCCTTTGGTATATCTATAATCTGAAGCACGGCAAACGCTTCCGCATGTTACCCGTGATCTCCGCAGGGCTGCTGTTGACCGCAGTGGGCCTGCTGGTTGCCGGATTTCGTGAGCAGCGCACAATCGAGTCCCTGGGCCCTATTGGTTTTCTTTCGGTGCAGGGTGTTTCACTCAATGTCACCGAGTGCGCCATTGCCTTTCAGGATATCTTTAGCCCTCACGCGTTCTCCTACCTACTGCATGGATTAGGAGAGAGCTTTGTTGCTGTCACAACGCTGCCGGAAGGAAGTATCTTCGCCAACGATCTAAGTATCTTTCTAAGCGCCGAGGCCTACCGACTGGGCGGCGGCACGGGTTCCACCTACCTTGCGGAGGCGTACGTGCTAGGCGGCATGCCGATGGTTGTGATCTCTTCTTTGCTGGTCGGCTTGGTGCTCAGCTGGGTGCACAGGCAAAGCAGCAGTTTCGCGGGAGCGCTTTTGTTGGTCTGCGCGTTACCCAGCTTGATCTATCTTCCGCGGAGCGGGCTAGTGGCGCCTTTCTCAGCTACCCTCAAGAATCTGATCCCGATCCTCTTCATGCTCTGCATTTTCTTCCTCGTGCGAGCGGCTGGGCGGCTTCTTCTCCCTACGCATACCACCCCCTCTGAGTTACCCGGACACCCAGAGCGTGTCTAATCGGCAAGAGAGTCGCGACGCGCTGCAGGCAGGCGACCGGCCTGGATTGCTGCTGGTAAGCATCACTCCATTCTTTGGTGGCGGGGAGCGCTACTACGCCAAACTATGCAGACTTCTGGCTGAAAAATACTCCGTCACGCTCATCGCTTCCAACGATGAGCTGCTGCGCCTTGTCGCGGATGCAAGAGTTGCGCTCATGAATACCCAATCCCAGCATAGCTCCCGGCTATGGCGCTACCTCTTAACGGCGGTGGCGCTTATTAGGGCCAGGTGGACTTCCCCCCGGGCGGCCGCTGTTCATTTGAATGGACAGGGCGAGGCATACCTGGCGCCGCTCGCCAGGCTGCTGGGTTGGCCAGTAATGATCACCCGGCATACGCTTCCGGGAGCAGAGCCCTCGGCATGGAAGCGGCGCATAGCAGGCTGGACCTACGGACTGGCCGCCCGCGTCATTTGTGTTTCAGAGGCGATCCGGCGTGACCTAGACACATGCGTCCGCTCCACGCGGGCAGTAGTGATCCCCAACTGGCTCGCCGCGGAGCAATGCAGAGCAAGACGCGCGGAGCGGTTTGATCCCGATGCGCCCTTCCGCCTGCTTTATGTCGGACGGCTCATCGCGGCCAAGGGAGTGCCTGAGTTGATGCAGGCCATGGAGCGGCTTCCGCACTGCACGCTCGATATCGTAGGCGAGGGGGAGCTGTTCCCGCAGATCGCGGCAGCTGCAGACTCGGCCGCCATTACGGCCCACGGCTTTCACCAGGACTGCACACGCTTTTACGATGAAGCCGACCTCCTGGTCTTCCCCTCGCATGCGGAGGGACAAGGATTGGTGCCGCTGGAGGCAATGGGGCGTGGACTGCCGTGTCTGGTCAGCGACATAGACGCCGTGATGGAGACGGTAGACCAGGGCCGATGTGCGGCGGTTTTTCGTGTAGGCGACGTGGATGATCTGGTGCGACAGGTCGAAGCGCTCCGTAGCGATCCAACCCAGCGAGCCGCCCTCAGCGTGGCCGGCCTGGCGCGAGTGCGGGAGCACTACATGGCCCACGCAGCGCAGGAGAGCTACTTTGAGCTCGTGCAGCAGGTGCTGGGAGAAGGGCAGGAGCAGGCATGAGCGAGCGCCCTACCGCAGCGATCAGCGGCCCCACCTACTCCATCTTCGACGGCCTGCAGAAAGGCAACAAGCGAGGGCTCGCGCGCTTCTCCAGCCAGCTCGCCCGACACATCGATCTGTGTGGCTGGAAGCGCCTGCTGCCCGCCGGACCTCACCTCCGCTCCTCGCTCGGTGGTGTACTCGTCAGCGAACTGGTTGAGCCCCTGTGGCGCACAGCCATGCGTCCGGAGGTCTCCATCTATCCCTTCAATGTCGCCCCGCTCATCTGCCCAGCCAGCCAGGGCCTCCGCGTCCTCGTCCTCCATGACCTTATCTTTCTTGAAGACCTGCCCGGCAAAGGCTCCGGCGATCGCTACCGGGAGGTCAAGCTCGCACGCTCACTCGCCTCCGCTGACTGCATCCTCACCGTCTCCCAGGCCTCGCGCGCGGCTATCTGCGACCTCGGCGTAGCCCCGGAGCGCGTCTCGATCCTTCCCAACGCGCTGCCCTCGCTCTTTGAGCAGGCAGGTCCCCAGGCCTTGCCGCCCGCCGGTCCAGCCTGCAGAATCCTCCACTTCGGCGGCCTTGCCCCCTCCAAGAACACCCGCGCCCTTGTTCACGCTCTCGCCCTCGTCAAGGCTGCTGGCAGACCGATACACCTCCTGCTCGCCGCCATGTCTCGGGAAGCGCACGTCGCCCGGCAATGGTGTCAGCACGCCGGCCTCACCGCAGACGAGGTCTCGATCCTCCCCTACCTCGATGACCAGGCGCTCGTCCGCCTCTACGGATCCGCCCATCTCCACTGCATGCCCTCCACCGCCGAAGGCTTTGGCATCCCCGTGGTAGAAGCATCGCGCTGCGGCGTAGCCAACGTCCTCACCCCTTTGCCCGTCTTTTCAGAGCTTGTCGGCGATCACGCCTTCCAAGCGCAGGACACCTCAGCCCCCGCACTCGCATCCGCCCTTCTCCAGGCCATCTATGCGGATCGCCTTCCCGTCATCGCCCGCGCCCGCGCCCGCACCGACCGCTTCCTCTTTGAACGAGTGCATGTCACCCATGCTCGGCCCGCTCTCCATGCCATCGAGGCGCTATGCGCGAGGACTTGAGCCCCCCGCTGTTCCACACGGCAAGCGAGGCCACCGCACCTGGCAAGCGCCTCGCTGCCGTATGGACCCGGCACCCCGAGCCCGCAAAACTCGCCGGCCGCCCTCGCGTGATGCAAGCCATCCGCGAGGTCATGGAAAGCAACTACCAGGTCCATCACTGGAAGCTCTCAAACCTTCTGGAGTCGCGCAGCCCCTCCGCCTGCCTCCATGCCGCGGCCGCAGCCATACGCTCCCTCGGCGCCGGACAACTTCCCTCTTGCCAGTGCCTACTCTTCAGCAACCGCAGTTATTACAAATCCGTCATAGACGAGATCCTCGCCTTTCAGCCCGACGTGCTCTACTGCGATGGCGTGCGCACGTTCAGCTTCCTTCAGGCTCTCCTGCAAGGCATCGGGGCCCGCTCGCTGCCGCGCATCGTCGTCGACTTCGATGACCTCATGTCGCGCCGCATGGAGGCGCTCGGCGCCTCCGGCGTGGCGCCTTCCTTCGGCTATCTCCAGTCCAAGGTCCCCGCCCGGCTTCGCAAGGCCATGGCCCGCGGCCCCCTACCTCGTGCCCTGGCATCCTACGAGCGCCGGGCGCTGCTCGCTGTTGAGGCCGAGCTTGGCCGGCGCGCCGACGCCATCACCCTGATCTCGACAGCGGAAGCAGCCATTCTCTCCCGCCGCCTCGGGGCAAGCGGAGGCCGCGCAGAGGTCCACGTCATCCCTCCCGCGGCGCCGGTCCTGCACCCACCGCAGGCCTATCCGTCCTTTACCCGCTTCATCTTCCTCGGCAGCGATGTCCTGCCGCAGAATCGCCTTGCCATCACCTATATCCACGAGCTCTGGCGCACCCTGCGCCCACAGGTGGAGATCCACATCTTCGGTGACATGGTCGAGCGTTGGCCGGCCACCGAACGCATTCGGCTCCATGGCTATGCAGCCTCACTCAATGCGGTTTACGAGGAAGGCAGTGTCCTGTTTGCCCCCGCCATGCTCGCTGGCGGCGTCAAAACCAAGGTGCTTGAGGCCCTGGCGCATGGCTGCGCCGTTGTCGGCAATCCGCTCACTTTTGAGAGCATCCCGCTTGAGGCCTACCCACTTTGCATGCCAGACGCAGAGTCGCTGGCCGCCATTGTCTGCACGCCACAGATGTTTCTGCCGCAGATGCGCGAGGCCGCCCGTCTCGGGCAGCTCTGCCTCCGGGCGCACCTCAGCCCTTCCGGCTTCGCCAGGAAGTGGCGCCACGTGCTCGGCTAGCCTGCACGCCCCTTGTCGCCGGTGGCTACCGCACCACGTTGATCGCGGCTGCTCCCAGCGCAAACTGCCCAAATACCTGCGACCAGTCCGTCAGCCCTCGCAGCAGCGTCCGCTTGTTGATGTTGTCCGGAACCACCAGCGTGTCGCCCGGGTGCATGGCCGTCCGGTTGAAATGCACGTCCCAGATCGTATCCGCACTCCCGCTCCGGCTCACCACCGACCCATCGGCCCGGATCACAAACGCGTGGCGGTGGTCCCCATCCCGGTTCACCCCGCCGGCCTCGCGCAGGTAGTCGCTCAACAGCCGGTTGGGCGCAAATAGAAACGAGTTCTGGTTGTACACCGCTCCCACCACGCTCACCACCTGCGGCCGCGCCGGCACCGTAAAGCTGTCGCCATCTTCCAGCGGCAGGTCGGGCAGGATAGAAACTTCCGCCGCGTCGAAGGGAATGCGCAAAACTACCCGTCCCGTCGCCCGCAGCCGCTTCACGCTCGCTACTAACGATCGCTGGCTCTCCAGGCTGTTGCCCGATAAGGCCGCCTCCGAGGCGCTCACCACTGACGCCGCGCGGCTCGATCCTTCAACCTCGATTTGCCGCTCCAGTGAGCTTGCAAACTCGTCCAGGCGCTGCTGCTGCTGCTGCCGCGTCGACTCGCGCGTAAACAGCGACCCGTACAGGTACGCATTCGGCGTCACCCCGCCTACACGCCGCACCAGGGCCCGCAGCGTCTCGCCCGGCAGCGCCTGGTACACGCCTGCCGCCCGAAACTCACCCTCCAGCCGAACAAACTTGACCTGCTGCTCCTGCGGAACGCTGATGTCTGCCTTGGAAAACACTGTCACCACATCGCCCGGCTCCAAGGGGAGGTCCTGCTCCGCATCGCCCCGCAGCACCACCGCCCCCAGGTTGAACGACACAACATTGGTGGTCAGGTCATTCGGGTTCAGTCGCTCAATCGCCGCAAACGCCCAGTCCACGTCTGCCGCGCTCCGCTCAATGAAGTTGCGTTGCGGAAAGCTCCCGCGTCCGCTCGACACGCTTCCAGCCACCGGGCTGTTGCTCGCCTCGGCCCGCACGCTATCGCGAGGAGCCTGCGACCGCCCCCCATCGGCGATGTCACCGCTTTGGTCCTCTGGGTACAGCGGCTCCCCCGTACCATACCGGCCGCCCTCGCCGCCGGCATAGCGCGCGGCATCCGCTCCATCCCGGGAAGCCGCTTCCGTGTCACCCGGCCGCTCGTCTCCGGCCCCACCCTGCTGCTGCGTCGCGTCCTGCTGGCGCAGGCCCTGGTCACTCTGTCCTCCGCTGCCACTCACCGTCGTCCGCCGCCTATACTGCGGCAGCTCCACCCCTGCGCCTGCAGGCTTGTCGAGCGGTGAGTACACGTCGGGCACAAAGGCCCCCTTCGCATTTGTGCGCCGCCAGTATTCCCGCGTGAGCAGCGCGTCCTGGTTGGGGATCAGGTCTCTCACCCGCATGCCCGGGTGCCACTCGTACCGTCCGGGATTGGCGACATTGCCCCGCAACGTCACCGTCTTGTTAAACCGCGGCACCAGGGAAAGCACCCGCAGCAGATCACCTCCGTGCAGTGGTGTCTCCAGCCCTGCGCCCTCCAGCCGGATACTCAGCTCCTCGCGCGCCTGGCGATCCGCGATCCGCTCAATCGAGGCACTCTGCGTCGAAGCCAGCTGCGAAACCCCTCCTGCAAGTGCAAGCACATCGCGCACCCTTGCCTCGCCCGGGCCCGGCTTCAGTTCATAGATGGCCGGCTGGCGCACGCTGCCCGCCACCGCCACCTGCGGCCCCACCGGCGGGAAAAACACGATGTCGCCCGACTGCAGCACGCTGTCATGGCTCTTGTCGCCCGCCAGTAGCAGGTCATACAAGTCAAAGGTCGTTACGATCTGCCCGCCCCGCTTCAGCTGGATGTTGCGCATCGATCCTTCACTCGCTGGCCCGCCAGAGGCAAAGACTGCGTTCACCAGTGTCGAAAGCGAACTGATCGTGTAAGAGCCCGGACGCCGCGCCTGCCCCACCACCAGCACCTGGATCGAGCGTAGCTGCCCCAGATTCGCATTCAGGTCGAAGTTGCGATACAGCCGCCCGATCTGCGAGCGCAACACAGACTCGAGCTGCGCGTACGGCAGCCCCGCCACCTGCACCTGGCCAACATGCGGCACGTAAATGGCGCCGCCCCGGTCCACCGTCAGCCGCGCATTCAGCGCCAGCTGCCCCCATACCCGGATCAGAACCTCGTCGCCTGGTCCGATGGTGTACTCCGGCGTTACCTGCACTTGGTCCACTGGGGCAAATGTGCTTGGCTGCGCGTCACGGAACAGGCTGGCGCCATAGACCGGCAACACCGCCTCTGTAGAAGCGGCCACCAGCTTTTGGAACTCGGTCAAAGGTTCTTTGCGCCCCGGCACACGCCGCGCCGCCACAGCGCCCCGCGCAAAGCTACCCGCCGACTGGTCCACATACAGCCGTTGCGTGTCACTGTATGGCGCAGGCTGCGTGGCGCCAGCAGGTACCTGCTGGCGCGCCGCGTCACTCCCCGTTGGCCGCGTTCCCTGGTCGCACCCAGGGTTATCGGCCTCTGCCTCGTCCGAGCAGTCTACCGGCGCTTGCGTGAACAAGCCCCCAAGGCCCTGCGTTGCCTGTGCATGCCCGGGGGACACACTGCCGCTCACCAGCAGACATCCCAGGATCGCTTGTATCCAAAAACCACTGCGCACAACACTCATCAACCGCCAAAGCTCCCGGTTCCGCGTCTTTCTGGAGTCATCCTACCTGATCAGGCCCGCCGCGGACTCACGTCGCTAGCGGCCCAGCACCAGCCTCCGCATGCCCTGGCCGCCAAACACCGTCACCTGCGCCCCAGCCGTCACATCCTTCCTGGCTCCCGTGGCCACCACCGGCGCCGACCACAACTCCCCCTGCACATACGCTCGCAGCTCTACATCCTTGCGGAGACGCAGCACTGTTCGTAGTGCAAAGTCACTCTGAGTTGTCCCTCCGGCGATAAAATCCTTGGCCGCCTTGGCCCGCCTGTACTCCAGTTGCACGCTCTGCCGCGGGTCCAGCCACCAGGTAAGCCATGCCTGCCCGCCTTTGCCCTCACGCCCTATCCAGTCCCCGAAAATATCCCCTTTGTTGGTATAGGCATTGCGATACTGCCCCTCCCAATACACATACTTGCCACCGTTACTGCGGCCTGTAGCAGGGTCCGTTGAAGCAGCCTCCACCCGCAGGTCCATTCGTGGCGCCCCAGGTATGTGCGACAAGTAGACGCCCGGCCGCACCGCCGCATGTCGCGGCGCGTCGATCGGCGAGGTATCGTCATGCACAATTGAGTCGGTGTACAGGGTGGCCCAGTTCCGCAAAAACGGCAGCCGGTACAAGAAGTCAAAGCTCGAGTGCCGCGCACCCGGATCAAGCCGCGAATCCTTCTCCGCCAAGGACACATTGCTGAAGCCAGCAAAGGAATGCCAGAAGGAGCCAAACGTCAGCGGCACGTGCCCCTCACCGGCAAAGACCACCACTCGCGAAAAACCAAACTCAAGATTCGGCGTCGGCTGAAAGCTGAATTTCTGCGCATGCACCCACGGGTTGCGCGGAAAGCTCTGCCCCTTCAAACTCCCAAAAACTCCCTCGTAGCGAAAGGGCCCTGTCAGCCGCGACAGCAGCGGGATACGGAGCGGCACTACCCGGTTAATCCGCAGCCCGTACACCGGTTCCGCATTGTTGCTCCAAGCCATTGCCCCGCCTTGCCCTGGCCCCCACCAGTCCTCACTCTTGCCGACCGAGATCTCGTGCCCCACCAGGCGCATCGACGCGTTCGCCTCAATTAGCCGGAACACATTTGTCTGCCGCATCGCCCCCGCCCCGGGAGCCAGCGGAAGCTCATCGGCCACGCTAAAAGCCTCCAGCGCCGCGGGCGAGTACGCGCCCACACCTGGCGCATGCTGGTACTCCCCGCGCACCTGCAACGTAAATCTGCCCCGCCCTGTGTGAGCCAGAAAGCCCTCGTAGCTGTTCAATCCCTGCCCGAATGGCCGCCCATCATCGTCCACAATCGTCTGCCCCACATGGTAGGAGTCGCGCAGCGGCTGGCCCGCGATCTCTTCCACCCTCCCATACACACGGTCCAGCTTCGCGTATGCAGGAGACCCACCAGCGTCTGCCTTCGCAATCTCGTCTCCAAAAGAGCGGGCTAGCGCCGCATACAAGTCCTGCGCCGTCTCCTCCCGTACATCGGACGAGCTCCGGCTTTCCAGCTGCTCCCCTGCCGCATGCAGCATGCGCACGAACGTATCCCGTGTCCAGGGGCGCATGCCCAGGTATCCGCCTTCCCCGTAGCCAAGCGCCATCAGGCGCTCCATGGCTGGATACTGCCAGCTGTCCAGCGGCACCATCGCCGAGCCATATGGCGCATTAAGGCTCGACTCCGGTAGCAGCGATGGATCGGCCCCCTGCGCACGTGCCACCGCAAACGCGCACGCCAGGAAGCCGGCTGCCGCCGCCAGGCGTCTCGCAAGTGGATAGCAGCAGTCCTGGCAACCAGGCTTGGAGCGTCGGTCACACGCAGCAAGCCAGCGGCGCCAGCGGGGAAACGAGGAGGGAAACAGCAAGGCCGGCATCAGGCCCAGTCTACTGTATTGACGGCTCCGCTCTAGCCCTCTCTAGCTGCTCCTCAGTGCGCCTAGCGGGGCTAAAGAACGATAGACGCATGGTCCGCGAGGGCTGGAGTGAGTCGCAGCTGCCGATGTAAAAGGCGCGCTAACGGGTCTTGCCGGCCTGGCGGCAAGCCGATGACGAGATCAAAGGTTGGTGTTCGGCTCCGTGACGCCAGACGGGACTTTGAGCAAAGACAACCTGCTGAGGCGGTACCTGGTCGCCTTCGCTTGATGACAGACCCCGGTAGCTTTGAATCACCGGCTCTTTGACTTCATGATCGCCGCGCTCTACGAAATCCCGAACAACAGCCGGGAGCTTGGTGGCCTTTTCGACGATCTTTTTGAGACAGGCGACATCTTCCAGAAAGATCCCGCTTGAGCGTCGCCGAGCCAAGACGAGCCCGACTTGTTCGACGTAGGTAAGGAGGTCGAGGACGAGGCTCTGTTGCATTTAACTGAGTGACGGCAGTTTGGTTCGCTGCTGTTTCGCTTCCGAGCGGAAGACGGGTCACGTCAAGCTGGCCGATCAGCTGGAGGCGATCCTCAAATCTCCACGCCCAAAAATCGAAACTCAGAAGTCCTCTTCCACCCACGTTGGCCGGTTAACGGAGCTGCCTGTCAGCCGGAGGAAGGGGGAATCGCTGGCAACCCTCTTTGCGGCAGAGACCCTTGCGCATCACATGATCCTTCCGGCCGCTCCGGCTCTCGTCTTGATACAAATACAGGGGAAAGCACTGGCTCGCGCCATCGGATTGAACGTCCATTATCCGATCGACTATCAATGCGAAGTGACCCTGCCCCGACCATCTTTGCTTCACTACGATTGCACGATTCGTGGCCGCCGGGAACAAGCGATACATCTGGTAGATCATCTCGTTCAGTCGTCTATCGAAGTAAAACCACTCCTTTCTAAACGGCCCATCCTCCCACAGCACCAAATCCTGTGCAACGGCGGAACTGAATATGTCGATACACCCTAGAAGCGGAATCTCGCGACACCCTCAAGCTGGCGTGATGGATCGCTGTTTGTAATGCCAGCCTGAGGCGCCAGGAAGGACGCTATGGGTGTTGCGCCGTTGCCATAGATGTTATTCAGGGCGACGAAGTTCCGACTATTCAACACGTTGAAAGCCTGCGCTCGGACGTCAAGCGACAGCCGCTCATGTATGGGGAACTGCTTGGCGAGCGACACATCCACCCTTCGCTGCGAGGGTCCTTTGAAGGAATTGCGTCCTAATCCGACTGGACGGTCGACGGTGTACCCATCGCCGTTATTATCGACACCTGTCACCGGGTTGACGGGAAGTCCGGAGCCGAAAGTGCCCACCAGAGAAAAGGTCGTGTTGTACCAGCCGTGCAGCACTGCATCGGCGATGAAGCGGTTGCGCTGGTAGAAGTCGCTCGGCCCGCGCTCAGTTTTGTCGTAGTCCGGAACCCACTCACTGGGAACACCACTGTTGTAGTCGGCGTAGAACATCGAGTAGGTGTAAGAGCCCGACCATAGGTAGTGCCCGTTGACCTCGCCCCACTGGCCGAAGCGTTGTGCCAGGGCTGCGTCGAACGACTGGTACACGCTCGATCCGGTATTTACGATCTTGTCGATCAACGTGACATTATCTATGCCGTCGTAGGTGTGGTATAGCCTGGTTGCATTTGCAGCCGCTACGCTCCGTACCTGGCCGGGCTCGGTGCGGATGAACGGCGCGGGATGGTTGATGTCATAGACTCGCATCTGCCTCACCGTGTGCACCTGAAGCCCGCTAACAGTCAGCACTGTATCTTTCGCGAGTTGTTGCTGCACAGAGAGAGAGAACTGAAACGCGTAGGGGTTCAACGACTTGTTACCGGAAAGATATAGATAACTGACAAAAGGAGACGCGACGCCCCCTGAAGGATTAGCCACGGCATTTGGATAGGTGGGACAAGGATTCGGACTAACCGTGCAATCCCAGTTGTAGTTGTATTGGGGAGAGTTAGGACCGAGTGTGATAAAGCGCCGATTGAGATACATGTAGTACTGGTCGAAGTAGATGCCGCTACCGGCACGCACCACTGTATGCCCATCCCCGCCCACATCCCAAGCGAGGCCGAGCCGCGGACCAAAATTACGACCAGAGCTGGTGATGGACTGGTATTCATACCTAAGGCCCGCATTTAGGGTCAGGTTCGGCCTGAGCTTGATATCGTCCTGCACGAAAAGATTGAACGCCTGCTGCCCGTAGTGGATGAATGCGATCCCGTAAGTCTGGGCATACTTATAGGGCGTCTGATTCGCGAAGTCCGCCGCCGTGTGATACGAGTAAGTACCTAGCGGCGAGTTGGAGTAATCCGCCACCCGCAGAACCTGGAACTCGCCACCGAGCTTAATACTATTCGCGCCATGGTCGAGCGCGTACAGATCGGCCCCCTGCTCCGATTGCGCATGCACCCAGCTATAGGTGGAGTACCCTTCCTGGAGGTAGTTGGTGACCGAGACGCCGGCGCTCGTCGAGAGCGGCGTCGCACTATCCGGAACATAGTTGGTGTAGCCAAATCTCGCAACGTTCACGGCCCTGCCAATCACGGCCTGGTCTGCCATCTGGCCCCCCCAGGACTGCACCCGTGCTGTGCGCCCATAGGTTGCGTTGTTGATGCCGGCTACCCGGTCATCGGCGTTGTTGGTCGCATAGTGATCACCATTCAGACGCAGCGTCAACACGTGATTCGCGCTGAGGTCATGGTCGATCTTGAGCAGCCCGGAGTACTCATTGCTCTCGCCGTCAAAGAAGCCTGGGTTGGGACTGGTAAGCACTGCTCCGCGATTTACCTGCACTCGCTCATAGCTGGCGAAATAGCGCGTCGATGGTTCGAGGAGAGGGCCGCCCTGGGAGGCGCCCCAGTCG
>CAZZYO010000098.1:0-13379 GCA_964658255.1 Candidatus Babeliales bacterium | reverse complement strand
CACCATCGCCTACGAGGACGGCTCGAAGCACTGGCCCTACCAGACGCGCCAGCAGGTAGGGATGGTCGCCCCGCAGGACCCCGCATCCTTGCCGCACAGCAAGGCCCCGTTGGGCGCGCCGCGTGCACTGCCTGCGCCGGCCACCGCGCCCTCGCTGGTCGCCGGAACTCCCGGGCTTTGGACACTTGCGAATGGCTGGCGCCTCGCAGCCGGCGCGACGCTTACCCCGGGGCTCGTCGCGGTCGATGCCGCCGAAACCGGGGCCAAGCTCTCGCAGCCAGGCTACGATGCGAGCAAGTGGTATGCGGCGACCGTGCCGGGCACCATCCTGACGACGTTGATTGATCGCGGCGTCTACCCGGACTCTGACTACGGACTCAACAACCTCGCCATCCCTGAGTTGTTGAATAAGCAACCGTACTGGTATCGAATCGAATTTCCTACACCCGAAACAGCCTCCGGCAGCCACCTCCAGCTCACCTTCAACGGCATCAACTACGCTGCGGAGGTATGGTTCAACGGCCAGCAGCTGGGCACGATCAAGGGTGCGTTCATCCGCGGCATCTTTGACGTCACGCCCCTGCTCAAGCCCGGCGCCACCAACGCGCTTGCGGTACGCATCACCCCACCTCCGCACCCCGGCGTTGCCCATGAGCAGTCAATCATGGCTGGCGCGGGCGATAACGGCGGCGAGATGCTGCTCGATGGGCCGACCTTTGTCGCGACTGAGGGTTGGGACTGGATCCCCGGGATTCGTGACCGGAACAGTGGCTTGTGGCAGGAGGTGACCCTCACTGCGACACACGAGCTTTCGCTTGGGGACGCGCACGTAGTCACCCGGCTGCCGCTGCCCGACACCTCGTCGGCGGATGTGTCGATCGACGTGCCCGTACACAACGTCTCACCCGCGCCGATCGAGGCAACGGTGAAGGCAAGCTTTGAAGGTGTCACGGTAACCAAGCAGGCGACCATCGCTCCGGGTCAGAGCGTGGTCAGGCTCGCGCCGTCCGAGTTTCCGCAGCTGCACCTTGCGCACCCACGCCTGTGGTGGCCAAACGGCTACGGCAAGCCCGAGCTCTACCACCTGCAGCTGTCTGTAACAGGCGCAGGCACAATTTCTGATCAGAAGCAGGTACAGTTCGGCGTGCGCGAGGTGACTTACGAGCTGAGCCTTTATGACACCTCTGGCCACCTGCGCCGGGTTGAGGTCTCGCCTACAGAAGCAGGCGCGCGGCACGAAGAGGTGATCGACTCGTCGCACCTCGGCATGCGGGAACTGCCGCTTGGCTGGGCGTCCTCACTGACTGCTGCGGGTGACACGTCGCCTGCAGTACGCCCCGTGACGAACGAACCGAACATGACCGACCTGGTACTGAAGGTCAACGGGGTGCGCATCGCGGCGCGCGGCGGCAACTGGGGTATGGACGACTCGCGCAAGCGTGTGAGCCGTGAGCACCTGGAGCCATACTTCCGTCTGCAGCAGCTGGCCAACGTCAACATCATCCGCAACTGGGTCGGACAGAATACAGAACAGAGCTTCTACGACCTGGCCGACCAATACGGGATGATGGTGTGGAACGACTTTTGGGAGTCGACGGAAAACTATAACGCCGAGGCGCAGGACCCGCAGCTGCTGCTGGCAAACGCACGCGACGTCGTCAGCCGGTTCCGCAACCACCCTTCGATCGTGGTGTGGTGCGGGCGCAATGAGGGCGTGCCCCAGCCAATCGTCACCGATGGCCTGGCGGCTATCTTCAACGAGCTCGACGGCACCCGGTATTACTCGCCGACCTCGAACGCGCTCAACCTGCGGGGCAGTGGCCCTTACAGTTACCGAGACCCGAAGCTTTACTACGACACGCTGAACCGCGGCTTCTCGGTCGAGCTCGGCATTCCTTCGCTGTCCACGCTTGAGTCTCTGCAGCACTCCATCGCCCCGGCGGACCAGTGGCCGGTGAGCGATGCCTGGGCGTACCACGACTGGCACCAGGACGGGAACGGGAACGTGGCGCCCTTCGTCCAGCAGATGGACCAGCAGTTCGGCGCCTCGATCGATCTGCCGGACTTTGAGCGCAAGGCGCAGATGCTCAACTACACGCTGCACCGGGCGATCTTTGAAGGTTTCAATCAGCACCTGTGGCAGCCAAACAGCGGGCGCATGCTGTGGATGACCCAGCCTGCCTGGCCGAGCAACATGTGGCAGATCCTGAGTTGGGATTATGACACGCAGGCCTCGTTCTACGGCGTCAAGAAGGCAGCCGAGCCGCACCACATCCAGCTGGACCTCTCGAACTACGATGTGGCCGTGGTGAACACGACGACCGAGCCGCTGCGTGGGGTCAAGGCAGAGGCCGTGGTGTACTCGCTTGCCAACCAGAAGCTGTTCGAAAAGACGATGCCCATCTCGGTAGACGCCGACCAGGTAGCGTCTGCCTTTCGTCTCGATCTGAAACCGCTGCTGGAATCGCAGCGCATCGTGCTGGTCGAGCTGCGCCTGCTCGGCTCTGGTGGCAAGGCCGAGTCGACGAACCTGTACTGGCTCTCAGCCGATGGCGACGGCATGCGCAGGCTCAACACGCTGGCTCCGGCGAACCTCGCAACAAGGCTGGCCCTCAGTCAAAACGGCGCCGAGGATCGCGTAACCGCAACTGTTACGAACCGAGGTACGCAGGCGGCGCTGGCCATCAAGCTCACCCCGCTGCGTGCTTCTGACGGCGAGCGGATTCTGCCTGCTTACCTGAGTGATAACTACTTCTCGCTGCTTCCTGGTGAGAGTCGCGTGATTACGATCGACTACGCGCGCACCGCGGCAGAAGGCGGCGTGAAGCTGGGGATGCGCGGGTACAACCTGGCTTCGACCACGGTCGAGGTCCAGAAGTAGCCGACTGGCCGGCAGCAGGAAGCCACCGTGTCAGGGCTGCCCTCCACCGATAGGTTGAGTCGCGACTCGGCGCAAATGCTTACACTGGCGGCAGTGCGGCACATACAGCAGAGCAGCAAAGGCGAGGTGCGGATGAGCCGGGCCGCATGGCGGTGGAGACGCGCGGCATGCGTGCTGGCGCTGCTTGCTCTTGCCCCAGCCTTACTGATGGCCCTGGGCACCGGCAAGCCGCTGCGCGAGTATGGGCAGCAGGGCTGGCAGAGCGACTCAGGCTTGCCGCAGAATACCGTGCATGCTCTCGCGCAGACACGCGACGGGTACCTGTGGATCGGGACCGAAGGCGGCCTGGTGCGCTTTGACGGGATGGACTTTCGCGTTTTCGATACCGAGAACACGCCCGCCCTGCACAGCAACACCGTCAATGGCCTGGCCGAGGATGGCGCTGGCGCTCTCTGGATCAGCACGCCAGCCGGACTGGTTCGGGAGCAGGGTGGCGCTTTCGTGGCCTACGGCAGCGCTGAGGGGCTGCCGGTAGACGCGGCACTGGGCCTTTACCAGACGCACGCCGGGCAACTGCTGGTGCTCACACCGGGAGGCGCCGCGGTGCTGTCTGGCGGGCGCTTTCAGCTGATCCGGGCAAGCCAGCAACTGGGGCTGGCAGAGGGCGAGAGCCTGGTTGCGGAGAGCCCCACCGGCCAGGTCTGGCTTGCCGGTCCGTCTGGCGTAATGGCCCTTGGACCCCATCTTGAGGGAACCACCATGCCGCACCAGGTCGGCGTCGGCGAGCTGCATGCCATCGCTGCCACACCCGGTGGCGGCATCTGGGCGGGCGGCGCCGCTGGCCTCGCCATGCTGGCAGGTGACGGCCAGATACAGATGGCACGCAGCGACCTTCCTTCCCGTAACGTGACGGCGCTGCTCGCAACCGGGGGCGACGTATGGGTCGGCACCGCCAAGGGCCTGGTGCGGATGACAGAAGGAGCGACACGTGCGCTTCCTGAGTTCGCCGGCCTGCGGATCGAACGCATTTTTCAGGATCGCGCCGGTACGGTGTGGGTCGCGACCATCGATGGCCTGGCGCGCATAGAGCAGGGCAAGGTAGACCTTGCACCGCCGAGAGGCATGCCCGGAGGCGCGCTGTCGGTCCTGGAGGATCGCGAAGGCAGCATGTGGTTTGGCACCGAGACAGCAGGGCTCCACGTGCTGCGCGACCAGCCTTTCTCGACGCTTAGAGTCGAAGACGGGCTCTCTGCGCGGCTGGTGCGGGCGGTGCTTGAGGACCGCGCAGAGACCATGTGGGTCGGTACCAGCGGCGGCGGACTCGACCGTGTTGCCGGCGGGGTCGTGAGCGTGTTTCCAGCAGCACTGCCCAGCCGGGTCATCCTTGCCCTTGCGGAAACCGGCAACGCGGCCCAGGGCTATGAGCTGTGGGTGGGCACGCCTGAGGGGCTGGTGCAGATCCACGACGGGAAGCCGCGCGTGTTCACGACTGCTGACGGGCTTGCGGATGACTTCGTACGATCTCTGTATGCAGACCGGGACGGCTCACTCTGGGTAGGCACGCGCAACGGGTTGACCCACGTGAAAGATGGCAGGTTCCGCTCCTACTCGCGATTGGACGGGCTGGCCAGCGACCTGATCGGGGCGATGCTGCGCGGGCGCGATGGCACGTTGTGGGTCGGGACCCTGGGTGGGCTGAGCCGGATGGCGGGGGACGGCTTTGTCGACGCCGGGCCGGGGGTCAGGGCGGGTCAGGGTTCCGTCGCCGTAACGGCGCTGCTTGAGGATGCATCCGGCACACTGTGGGTGGGCACACAGGGCAGCGGACTGGGACGTCTGCGCGGCGGCATGCTGACCAGCCTGGCGGGTCGCGACCGGCGGCTCCCGTCGACGATCTACGGCATGCTTGAGGATGCAGGCGGCGCGCTGTGGCTCAGCTCGCGAACAGGTGTCGACCGGGTGAGCGTGGCTGGTCTGGAGGCGCTGGCGGATGGCGCGCACGCGCCGCTGCAGGTGGCGCACTTTGACGCGAGCGATGGCATGAGCCTCCCGGAGGCGAGCGGCGGCGGCCACCCGGCGGCCTGGCGCGCACGCGATGGTCGGCTGTGGTTTGCCACGCTGGACGGAGTAGCGGTTGTCGACCCCGGCACTGCTATGCGTCAAGGTGTCGCGCCGCTGGTCTCCCTGGAGCAGGTCGCGGTCGATGAACAGCCTGTCGCTCTCGGCGAGAAACCGGTGCGTGTGGAACCGGGGCACGGGAGGCTGACGATCCGCTATGCCGGGCTTACTTTCGTCCCACCTCAAAAAGTGCGGTACCGGTACATGCTGGCGGGGCTCGACAAACAGTGGATCAACGCTGGCAGCAGACGCACGGCCTATTACACCAACGTGCCGCCGGGTCACTATCGCTTTCGTGTGATGGCGGCTAATGGAGACGGGATGTGGAGCGCTGCCCCTGCCGAGGTCTCCTTTGTGGTCGAGCCGTATGCCTACCAGACCTGGTGGTTCTACACGCTGGCAGCCGTCACGCTCGCGGCGCTCGGCTACCTGGTATATCGCTGGCGGGTGCACACGGTTGAGGCGCAGTACCAGGCCGTGCTGGGCGAGCGTGGCCGGATCGCGCGCGAGATCCATGACACGCTCGCCCAGGGCTATGTCGCCGTTGCAGTCCAGTTGGAGCTGACCGAGCGGCTGCTGGGCGCGTCCGTCGAAGCCGCGGCCGAGCAGCTGCGACAGACCAAGGAACTGGTGCGGGCCAGCCTGGCTGAGGCGCGCAGCTCCATCTGGAATCTTCGGGCGCAGACCGATGCCGCCACGCTGCCCTCGCACCTTGCTGCACACGTCGCAGCAGTCGCGCGCCGGTCAGGTCTCGCAGCTGATCTGGCGCTGAAGTTTGCCGTGCATGGCGCCTACCAGCCGCTGGTCCGGGGCGTGGAAGAGGAGCTGCTGCGGATCGCCCAGGAGGCAGTTGCAAACGCCGTTGCACACGCCCAGGCCAGTCTGGTGCGAGTATCGCTCAACTATGATCCCCACATGCTGGAGCTGGTGGTCTCCGACGACGGCAGCGGGCTTCCACAAGACGCGGAGACCGCAACCAGGCGCGGACACTTTGGTCTGCAGGGCATGCGGGAGCGCGCCGAACGGATCGGTGCAGTCCTCGCAGTGGAAGGCCGCGACGCAGAAAGACGAGGTACGGTAGTCAGGCTGCAGCTTGATCTGCGCCGAGTAAAAAGGGAGGCGCTTTGAATCAGCCAGTACGCATCATGATCGTGGAAGACCACCACGTGGTTCGGCAGGGCTTTGTTGCGCTGCTGAAGACAGTAGAGGACTTTAGCGTGGTAGCCCAGGCCGCGACGGGGGAAGAGGCCGTAACGCTCTACGCGCAGCACAAGCCGGATGTGACCCTGATGGACCTGCGTCTGCCGGGAGCCGGTGGCGTCGAGACGATCGGCGTGATCCGCAAACAGGACCCGGAGGCGCGCATCATCGTGCTGACGACCTTTGACGGGGATGAGGACATCTACCGCGCGCTGCAGGCCGGGGCACGCGGGTACATGCTGAAAGGCATGGACACGCTTGAGCTGGTCGAGGCGATTCGCACCGTGCATCGCGGCAAGACGCGCATTCCGGCGGCCGTGGCCGAGCGCCTGGCCGAGCGGCTCGCCGGCCCGGCCCTGACCGAGCGCGAGACTGGCGTCCTCCGCCTGATCGTTGCCGGCAAGAGCAACAAGGAGATAGCCTCGGCGCTCTTTATCTCTGAGGCTACGGTAAAGACCCACATCAACAACCTGCTGGGCAAGCTGGGCGTGTCAGACCGGACCCAGGCCGCAACCACCGCGCTGCAGAGAGGAATCGTGCACCTATGAGCAGGCATGGGTGGGCGTTCAGGCGTCCTGCGCTGGTGCTGGCTGGCGTTTTGCTGCAGTGCGCCGCGGCGCTCGCCGCAAGTTGGCGCGCGGCGAGCTCAGCCGAGTTGCAGGCGGCCCTGCCGGCACGTGCACCGGTCATCGCCGAGCGGATCGAGACCGAGATGCGTTCGGCCTCGGGCGTGGTCGATGAGCAGGGTCGGCTCATTGCCGGCGTGGTGCTGATCACGGCCGGCTACTCGGCCAATGGCAAGTATGCTGACTACCTGCTGGTCCAGGCGCCGATCAAGGTCGGCGACGCAATGCTTGCGCCGGGTGGATACCTGCTGGGCTGGACACGTTCGCCTGCCTCCGATGACTTGCTGGTGACCATCTCGCAGGCGGCCACCGGGGCCAAGGTTGTGGAGGTGCCCGCCACGCGCAACCCCGCGCTGCACCGGGTAGAGCAGCTGCGAGTATGGCCTGCGCCGCACGGCATGATCCAGCTGGGACGGTTCACCTTTGACTATGCGCTCGCGGCTGCTGCGCGGTAGGGCATTGCCACCATTGACTGCGTGTGATTGGGACGGGGTGGACGTGGCTTTTCTTCGAGGAAGAGCCAGGTAGACGGTTGCTCGTCCGGCTAGCCGATGAGAGAAATGCCTAACGTTGCGAGCAAAAAAGAGCGCCTCCTTGTGGGAGGCGCCGGAGAGCATTTCGCTGTCGTTACTTAAAGTACCGGGTGCGGCGCCTGATTGCATGCAACCCTGGGTGGGTTGTTTCTCGATCCTATGGTTGAGATGAAGAGCATGGCGGCGAACGTAGAACATCAGCCGAGCCGCTGCCGGTTCGTGTTGGCAGGCGAAGGCGGTGAGGCGGAGTTGACTTACCGCATGAACGGCGACGTGGTGATCTTTGATCACACCGGTGTACCACCGAATATGCAGCACAAGGGTCTCGCGAACCTGCTTGCCGAGGCAGGCCTGGGTTACGCCCGCGAGGAAAAGCTGAAGGTCGACCCCCAGTGCCGGTTCATGGCGGTCTACATCAAGCGTCATCCCGAGCATCAGGATTTGCTCCGCTGACGAGTCCACTCACCTGGTGGTGCTGCCGACCCCTTCAACCTACTCGGCGGTTACGGGAACAGAGACATCGGTCGTCTCCCAGCGCACATGCAGCTCAGTCGAGTTGCCATGCGTGTTCTCAAAGCTGATGCTCATCTTTTCCTGTGGGCTGGGCAGCATCGCTTTTTTCATCTCGATGCGGGCCAGGTCCTGCGACTGGCTGTACTCGGTACCCCATTGCCCGGTCTGCTTGTTGATGATCAGCATCCAGGTACCGGCCGTCGGTAGGGTGTAGAGCGTGTAGGCGCCCGCAGGAACGTTTGCGCTCCCGATCTTGAGCGCGGTCGCCGTCTTCAAGGAGGTCGCCGGGTTTGCGCCCGTGCGCCACACCTTGCCGTACGGGACCAGGCCGCCCATGATTTTGCGCCCGCGCATCATCGGCGTGTTGTAGTGAATCGTGACCGCTTGGCCCTTCAAAGTCACGGTGGCGTCAGCGGGAGGGCTCGGCAGCTGCTTTGCATCGCCCGCTCCCATACCAGTCATCTGCGCGTGCGCAGTCATGGTGGGGAGGGCAGTAGTAGCAGTGGCCAGGGCAAGTGTGAGACAGAGGGCAGGCATCATCGGCAGGGAACGCGTCGTCAAGTGAGTCTCCAGGAAAAGCTTTGGCACAGCGATCCCAGTCAACACTGTGCACAACTTGACGGTCAAGCGCTGGCGGAGGGAGAGGGATTTGAACCCCCGTTACCCGCAAGGGTAAAGCGGTTTTCAAGACCGCCGCAATCAACCACTCTGCCATCCCTCCGCGAGAGTGTTGTCAGCAGTTTAGCAGCGTCTTTAGGCAGCGCCTAAGAATTGCTGTAGAAGCGGCGCGGCGGTTGTTTTCACGCACTCCCCACTTCGGCGCAGCGCCTGAATTAACCAATGAACCAGCAGCACGCCATTGGTTTTAGTTATCCACGCGAATCTTCTGCCCATAGAGTATCGGTGTCTGGACCACTTGAAGGGACCGCGCCAAGTGGGCCGCTTCCCTACTGTGTCTGGACGGTGAAGGTCAATTCATGGGAGGAAAATGAAAGCCGGCAGCGACAATTTATTCCGCCTCACCTGGGCTCGCGCCGATTACCGCGTATGTGGTGAGGGCTGAAGCCTTCAAAGCATGCCGGTCGGCCTCGCGTTTCGACCGAAGGGAAGCTGTTCTCAACCGACGAAGGGCGCCTCTGGAGTTTACATTCTGCCCATCCTACTGAGACGATGACACGATGAAGACTGGCCCCAGGAAGACAACGCTGGCCGACGTGGCGCGGGAGGCAAAGGTCAGCCCCGCTACGATTTCTCGCCTCATGCGCGGAACTGCTACGATCAATGCAGACACGCGTGAGCGAGTAAGTCAGGCCGCTATCAAGCTAGGGTTCAGTCTGAGCAGCAGGAATAGAACCCCGATCATCGCTTTCCTGTTGAGCAACCGCGACGTACTCCATTCCTTCCATTCGGCCGTTCTCATGGGCGCCGAGGCTTACTGTGCGGAATACGACTATGGTTTGCTGTTCCTGGCTTTCAAATACTCGCTAGCGGCCCGTGCACAGGAAGTCGATCTGCCTGAAATTCTTCTTCGTACCGGGGTAGTCGCCGGAGTAATCGTCGCTGGAGCGAACTCGCAGAGTCTTTTGGACGCCTTATCCCTGCGGCACATGCCGTGGGTGGTCCTGGGGAACAACGTTGTCGGTCCTTGGCAACACCCAAAGCCTCGCTGCGTTTTCTTTGACGATGTGGGGGGCGCCGCTGAAATCACTGACTACCTTATTTCGCTGGGCCATCGTCACATCGGCTTTGCGGGGAACCTGAAGTGGCCTTGGTATCTGCGGCGATTTCAAGGTTATCGGCACGCCATGGAGGCAGCTTGTCTTGTCCCACGCGGATGCGATCTTGACTCCAACAATGATGAAGAAACGGGCTACTTGGCAGCCAAGTTCTTGCTTAAAGACACACCACGCGTGACCGCAATCTTTGCCGGGGATGACCACGCTGCACGCGGAGTCTACAAGGCGGCGCGCGACCTGGGGCTACGGCTACCGGAGGATTTAAGCGTCGCCGGCTTCAATGACACGTTAGAGGCCTCAAGCTTGCACCCCACCCTGACCTCTATGCATGTATTCACGGACGAACTTGGCAGACGATTGGCGAAGATGCTTCTTAACCAGGTTGCTCACTCCGAACAGACTATGGAAAACCTTCTTTTGCCGACCCGGCTTATCCGCCGAGATTCATGCATTTCCCCGTCCGACCGCCAGGTCTGAGCGAACAAAAACCTCCGCCTCGATCCGCCGCCATAGCAGGCTCACTGTTGCGCCCCCTTCCGTCCTTTTCACGCTTCTATGAAATATTTCATCGAAAGTTTGAAATGTCTCTTGACTGTTCTCGCTATACCCTGTTCATCTTCTCCCCGAAATGCAAACGCAGCCACGCTGAACTTTCTAGTTCTGCATTGCGAGCCTAGGGGCAAGTAGCGCTTCGCGTATACCCGAGCTCAATGGGAGTGGTGCAGACGATTCTGAGTGTCTTGCTGCATGTTGACGTGCAGGCGAGTCAATACCACCGCGCTGGTCTTGACGCACGTTCGATCTGTTCTGAAGCCTCATTTTTGGGGCAGGCAGAGTTGCGCCAAGACGATGGTGTTGGGGGCTTGTTTGAAAATTCTGGGGGTTGTATGAAAAAGTTGGGAGTTTTTTCGTTAGGCGTTTTCTGCCTGCTCGTCACGAGCTTCTCTGCTAGCGTGTTTGCACAGAATTCAAACTCCGGCCTCCTGGAGGGGACAACCCGAGATACCTCAGGAGCGATTATTCCTGGAGTAACAGTCGCCATTACGAACGTTCAATCTGGCATCAATCAGACGATAACCACGAATTCGGACGGGTTGTACACCGCGCCATCGGTGCCGCTCGGGGAATACTCAATCACATTTTCCAAGCCCGGCTTTGAGAGCTTCGTCCGTAATGGAGTAATCATCGTGGTCGGAACGACGACGGTCGATGCCTCGCTGCCGGTTGGCGAGGTATCTCAGCAAGTCACAGTCACTGGTGCGGCGCCGTTGCTGGAAACAGAGACTTCCGATCAAACTGCGACCCTCAACATAAAGGCGGTCGAAGGTTTTCCGGTTGTTGGCAGCGACTGGCGAGGCCTAGACGGAGTACTACCAGGCGTGAACGCAGCGGGAAATCAAGGTGCATCCGGCCAATATGTCGGTTATAACGGCACGCAGGGAAACAGCGTCGCCTGGCTTTTTGACGGCTCCGGGGCGGTCCTGATTCACGACTACAATCCCAGCCAGATTTATCCTCCCGTTGACGCGGTTCAGGAGGTTAACGCTTCCACCAGCAATTTCAGCGCACAATATGGCAATGGAATGGCAGTTATCAATGTGATCACAAAAAGCGGTACCAATGGCTTCCATGGCACGCTGTTCGAGATGTTTCAAAACAATGATCTTGAAGCTAGGAATTACTTTGCCAAGGATGTTACGCCGCTTCGCTGGAACGAGTTTGGCGGGAGTGTGGGTGGACCTATTATCAAAAACAAACTGTTCTTTTTCGTAAGCTACATGGAGAATCCCGCCGTGTCGTCCTCACCCACGTACCTCACCTTTCCCACGCAGGCCATGCGAGCGGGGGATTTCTCCAACACGGCACTCTTCCCGACTATCTACAATCCTGCAAGCCTGACAAACGTGAACGGAGTGGCAACACGTACCCCTCTACCCGGCAACAAGGTGACGAAGATTGATCCCGTAGCCGCAAAGATACAGTCCTTCTGGCCACTTCCCAACAATCCCGGCCCCGACACTGCCTCGATCTACAACAATTTCTATGAGACTGTGAAGTCATACGAGACCAATCGCTGGTACGAGGGAAAGGTTGATTATCAGATTAACGAACGAAATCGGCTGTCTGTCTCGGAACTTATCGCACCTCAGAACCGCCCGAACCCCGACCCGCGATGCCCCTTGAACTGCTACAACGGGGCCTTCAGAGACCAGGCTGGCCAGGTTACCTATACGCGCACAATCAGCAGCAACATGGTCAATGAGGGGCGTGTAGGCTATGTGCGGGAGATTGTCAGGGAGAGTTCGGCGAGTGTGGGCAAAGGCTATCCGGATCAGATCGGTCTTGTGAATGCGCCTGCGGATATTTTTCCAACTATTAATGTCACCGGCCAGGTGTCAAGCGAACTCGACGGCGGCATTAACGCGCTCCAGGCACAAGGGACCGAGCAGTTCTCAGACTTCATCACGCTGGTAAAAGGAAAGCACGTCCTGAAGATTGGCGGCGAGTACGACCGCTCCTACCAAAATCTTCAAAATTGGGGTGACATCAGCTCCGGCAATTTCACGTTCAATGGAATAGCAACTAAGAACCCCGCTGATCCGTCCAGCAATGGACTGGGCTATGCGGACTTTCTCTTTGGTCTTCCGCAATCCTGGAATGTCACCGAATATACAGAGAACGGATCGCACCTATCGACCGGTGCTGCCTTCGTGCAGGATGACTTCAAGATTGCTCGTAATCTCACCTTGAACCTTGGATTGCGCTATCAGTTTCTTGGTGGATGGAACGTTAAACATAATGACTTCGGCGTCTTCAACCCCAACCTGATCAATCCTGCAACCTCCACGCTAGGCGCGATGAGTTTTGGAGGGCAAAATGGCCGCAGCACGATCCAGACGGCTAATCCTTATTTCTTTACTCCCCGTGTCGGGTTTGCCTGGTCTCCCTTCGCCAAATGGGCGGTACGGGGATCTTACGGACTGTTCGCGATGGTGAGGTCGGCTGATCCGTACACAAGTAGCATTATTGGTGCAGGCTCCAATCCGCAGGGCACATTGACCTCATCTGACAATGTCAACCCGGTCTTTTCGCTTGGACCCAACGAAGGATACGGACAGGGCTACGCACAAGGCCCTCCTTCTCCCGTCTATCCATCCTCTGCAAGTGGCAGGGCCGCGGATCTATTGAACGGTCAAAGCGTCGCATATGAGGCCCCCTCGGTACCGACGCAGTATGTCCAGGAAGCCTACCTCAATGTTCAACGTGAAATCCACGGTGGAATCCTGCTCAGCGCCGGATACGTGTTTACAAAAGGGACACATCTCCAGTTTGAGCGTGACATCAATCAAGTGCCAGAATCGCTGCTGGGACCTGGCGATGCCCAGAGCCGCCGCCCTTATCCCCAGTATCAAAGCATCACTGGTGTCTTGTGGGATGGCTACTCGAACTACAATGCACTTCAATTGCGCGCAGAAAAACAGACTCGGAGCGGACTCTTCTTTATCGCCAATTACGCCTGGTCGAAGACGATGGACAGTGGAACGGGAGGAGGTAACACGACCGGGGTCGACGCATATCAAAGGTCCTACTATCCCTCTGCCAACTATGCGCTTTCGCTTCTGGATGCACCCAACATGCTGAACGGGATGGCAACTTACAATCTTCCATTTGGTTCAGGGCGCAGGTTTGTCAATAGGCATGGTCCTATTGACTATCTTCTAGGAGGTTGGACCCTTGGTGCGTTCTACCAGATACACGGTGGAATTCCATT
>CAZZYO010000097.1:0-13388 GCA_964658255.1 Candidatus Babeliales bacterium | reverse complement strand
GCCTCCCGGCTCGCCACTCTCGCGCCAGGTCTCGGTACGCGGCGCCGCTCGGTAGCGGTCAAAGTGCGAGACCAGGTGCAAGGGTCGCCCTACCTTGCGGCTGGCCAGCAGGCTGCGCACCGTCTGGAAGTCTCCATCCCAGCGGCGGTTATGGTAGGCCGACAGGACCAGCCCGCGGTCGGCAGCAAGGTCGGCGAGCGCGCGAGCGTCGGCGCTTGAGAGCGCCAGCGGCTTGTCTACCACCACGTGGCGCCCGGCTTTGAGGCATTGCTCCGCCAGGCTACGGTGTGCCTGGTTGGGCGTAGCGACTACGCAGAGCGTGACGCCCGGATCGTCGAGCATCTCCTCCACGGAACGGGCAATGCGCGCCGAAGGATACTGCTGGGCTGCTTCGTCTCCGGATCGCTGCACGATGGAGGCGACTTCAAGTCCCGGTGTGTGATGTATGACAGCAGCATGGAAGATTTGACCAGCAAGCCCAAATCCAACCACTCCGGCTCGGATGGGGAGTGCCGGGTCTATCGAGTTGTGCAAGGATGCCATGCTAAGAAGCATGCACGAGAAATGCTCCGCGGAGCAAACCGCCACCGCAACGGAGAAGCAGACGGATTGTGGGTCATCAAGTTGGGCCCCTGCAAAGCAGAGAGCCCGGGCGGAAGCCGGGCTCTGTTCACACTGTTGGAGGGATACGTGCCTTAGTGGACGTCGCCTGCTTCTATGTGCGATTCGAGAAAGTAAAGCTGCTCCTCGGCTTCGATGACGAGCGCCTTGAAAAAGTCTGCGGTGGGCTCATCGCCCAGGTCGTCGATCTTGTCCGAGGCCTCGCGGAGTTCCTCGGCATAGTGGCCAAGCGCGTCGGCAAGCGCGCACACATGCTCCATGCCCGCGACCAGCTCAACGTTGTATTCCGGGATCTTTGAGACCATCGCTGCCTGGCGCACGGTGCCGTTGGCCACACCACCCAGCTGCGTCAAACGCTCGGCGATCTGGTCAATCTGCGGGAAGATCGCATCGGCGACGCTGTCGAAAACGAGGTGTAGCTGGTAAAAGTTTTCGCCTTTCACGTTCCAGTGAGCAAACTTCGCCTGCGAGTACATGTCGAGCGCTTCGGCGAGGCGCTCCTGCATCACGTCTACAACCTTCTTCTTGACATCGGGATCAAGCGCGATACGCGTCTTGTACATCCGGTCAACCGTCTGTGTTGCCGGCCCCGGGGCCGCCTTGCTGCCTGCGCCCTTTTTATGAAGAGGCATTTCTTTTACGCCTTGTTGTGCCATGTGACATCTTCCTTTTCGGTGTTTGAGTAACCATGGTTCCGGCGCTGCCAAAACCACTCTGGACCCTCCGTTAAGATGCGCAACACACACCTGGCGAAAGCCGCCGTCCGTAATCGCTGCAGGATGGCTGCAGGATGGGGTTGACCGGATGGTAAGCGGCGGCATCCCTTCTACCTGCGCGACAGGTCTGCCTCCGACGCAGCCTGTGCGTGCGACTGGGTACAATATGCACATGCAATGGCGCTCGCTCCCTCTACTGTTCACCCTTGTCTCCACAACTGCCTGCGGGCTGCACGCGCAGGACGAACATCGCGGCCGCAAGTACAATGCGCCCCCTCCGGTCGCGCATGTTGTGGTGACTGTGACCAAGGGCCTGAACAACAAGCCTGTCGAAAGCGCAGCGGTCATCTTTCACACCCTGCACAATGGCAAGGACCAGGGCAATCTTGAGGTGAAGACGAACGAGGAAGGCCGGGCGGTGATCGACGTCATTCCGATTGGCGACACGGTGCGCCTGCAGGTGATCAAGAGCGGCTTCCAGACCTATGGCGAAGACTTCGCTATCGACAGCCCCTCGCGAGAGATTGCCGTCAAGATGAAGGCACCCGCGCGACAGTACTCGATCTATGAAAAGCAGCAGGCGGAGCACGGAAGTGAGGGGCAGCAGCCAGCCACCCCTCAGGAGGCGCCCAACCCGCCGCAGTAAGGTGGACGGTTAGAGCTGGCCTGGATCGCTGAGCGCAGTCACCCGGATACGCCCTTCACACACGCGAAGCTCGTGCTGGACCGTAAAGGACTGCCGGGTGCCCGGCGCCGCGATCACGATCGAGCCTACCTGCTCGCAGGCAGCGTTCGGTCCGCCGCTTGTCCAGCCCACCTCGAAGGCAGCCTCCCCAGCAGGCGACAGCAGAACCATGGGCGAGGGCTGGCCGCTCGCTTTTGCCGGGGTCAGCTGCAGCGAGGCAGGAGCCTTCATCGAGGCGTCGAGCGTGGCTTCGGTTACCTTCTCAATCTGCACGTTGCCGAGCAGGGTGCCGTCACGCCGAAGCAGAGAGATCGCGGGATAGCCGCCTAACCGGCAAGCCTCGAGCGCATGGTTTACCAGGTTCAGACGCACCGAGCGATGATCGCCCTCAACCCGCGCTGCGGATTCAAACAAGCTCAGGGTGGCGGCCTCGCAGGGCCGGGCCGCATTGATATCAAGCAGCGTGGGACGTTTGACCAGGTGTGCCGAGTGGTCGACCACCATGTAAGGACCGTTCGGGTTTGAACCGCCGCGGCTGTTCCCCGGAGCGTCGCCACTCAGCGCTGGCGGGGTACCATGCGCAACTCGGGGCGCATGCGCGCCGCTGCAACCGGCTCCGAGCAGGGCCGTGGCGCAAACGACAATCGCAACATTTCGAGAGTTGCCTGACATAGGCGATACCACTTCCGATACCACTTCCAGGTTGGGCGGATGCACCCCGACCGCTGCGGGGTTGTATCCGGGCTTCGGTTTAGGCGGGTCCCGGATAAGGTCTGCGGCACCCAGGCCTGTCAGATGCGTCGCGATAGTTGTATCCCTTGCCTGGGACCGTACTGGATTGCTTGCGTGGCAAGCGACGAAGCGGTACGCAGACAGACAACAATGAACCGTACTACCTGGCGGCGCATGAATCACTGCTTAGGCTTAGGCGGAATCGTACCAGGTAGCGGAATGATTGTCCGAAGGCGATCCCAGGCGTCTTGTTGTACTCCTGAAGCGGACGTTTAGAAGGGAAGAGGCAACTCAGCGTAATGGCGCCTACGCAATTCGGGTTATTGTCCGAGATGGCAACTGATGTCCAAGTGTTCCAGCAGAGCGGTGCGCCTTGGTCGTTTTAGCACCATTCCTCGCTTGTGGGTAGGAAGTGAAAGCCTGCAATACTTCGCTCCCTAAGCACTGGTGAATCCTCTGAAGAGCAATTGTCAAAGCCTCGCGTGGAGTGTCGAAGGTGTACAGCCATGCTGTCACCGTCGAGGTCCGCCTCTTGGCCAATGCCGAGCATTCTGACTGGCAACAGCAAACCACGCAACTCGCATGCAGAGGAAAAGCTTCGTCACCCATTATGAGCTTCTTCTCTGTGAGCGCTCCCCGCATTTTCCAGCTGGCCACGGGTACCGCCCTAACCCTCCATCTTTACTGTCCGGCGCCAGCCAAAGAACGGAGGCGTGACTTCTTCAGATCCCACAGTCGTAACAAGAACACGCGCTGAGCCTACCTAGAAGCCGTGAAGCAGTTCTAAGCGTTGTGGACCGTGCATGGCACTGAGGATCGCCCAAGTTACTTCGTCCAAGTCGCCGCCTTCGTTGAAGACCAGCCTGGAACGCATCCCAGGCGAACCGTCACGCCGCCGTTGGCTGCCTTGCCGATGTTGTTCAATCGGATGTTGCTCGGCTAGGTCCTCGCTGTGAACCCGCCCGTGCCGTACGCGAGCCGCAAAGTGTTCCCACCCTGCTCGCCCCAGCCCTGGTGCCGCCCGGTTGCCGGCCAGGGTGCAGGCCAGGTCCGGCCCCGCTTACGCCTGGGCCGGTCTAAGTTCAGCCCACGTAGGATGGAAACATGCTCGTATCCACGCAACCCCGGTCGCCGGGCCCCCGTACCCTCGCCGGCAACAAGGTCTTTATCACCGGCGCTGCCCGCCGGATCGGCCGCTCCCTGGCCATCGCACTCGCCCAGGCCGGCGCCTCCGTGGTGATCACCTATCGGCAATCCAAGCAGGACGCCGCCGCCACCTTGCAGGAGCTGCAGTCGCTTGGCGCTGAGGCCCATGCTGTGGCATGCGAGCTCACCGACCAGGCAAGCATCAACGAGGCAGTCAGCCAGGCGGCAGAGCTGCTCGGTGGCGTGACCCTGGTGGTGAATAACGCAGGCGCCTTTGCCTCCTTGCCGATCGAAAGCATCACTGCGGCCGCATGGGATGCCATGTTCGCCGTGAATACGCGCGCTCCCTTCCTGGTTGCGCAGGCCGCGCTCCCACACCTGCGCGCCTGCCCAGACGGCGGTCGCATCATCAATATCGGTTCACTTGGCGGCCTGCATCCATGGGCCACACACGCCCACTACTGTGCCTCAAAGGCCGCGCTCCACATGCTGACTCAGACCATGGCCAAGGCGTTCGCCCCGCAGGTCGCTGTCAACTGCGTGGCTCCGGGCATGATCGTCACAGGTGAGTCGTCCGAAGGGGGAGCAGGGGAGTACGCGCATCTCGCCGCGAAGACACCGATGCGGCGCAACGGTACACCGGCCGATGTCGCCGAGGCGGTGCTCTTCCTGGCTTCCGCAACGCCGTTCATCACCGGGCAGATCCTGGCGGTCGACGGGGGGCTGGGGCTCTAGGAGTGATTGGACTTGGTGCGAGCTTCGAGCCGAAAGGGCAGTCAGGAGCGGCCGAAAAAGCGAGCGAAAAGGCCCCTCTTCGTGCCGTAGACAGGTGGCTTACTGGCAAGGTGAAGATGGGTCGGCTCAGGCTGCGTCCCGAGCTCCTCGCCATAGAAGACCGCGCGTGGGTTGTGGATACAGAGCCGGTCAGCCATCTCCAGACCCCAGCGGCTCTTGACCGCCTGGTAGCCCTCGCTCAGCACGGGTGGCCGTGACTCAAGATTGTGTGCGTCGGTAGCCAGGAAGTGGACCCAGTTCCATTCGAGGAATTTCTCAGCCGTCGTCTTGGCCGTACGCCCGAAACGCCCTGTCAGCGATGAGGCTGTGACCTGCACCAGGGCCCCGTCGCGAACCCACTCGGCCAGTCGCTCGGGATGCCGCTGCAGCACGGGGTTGCGCTCTGGGTGCGTGATGATCGGGCGCTGCTTGACGATAGTCAGCTCGAAGAAGCTGTCGTTGATCGTCTCCGGGATGATGCTATCTGCAAACTCAACCAGCAAATACTTGCGCCCGTTGATCGTGTAGCGACCGGGGTTATCGAGCGCATCCTGGATATTGTCCCAGGACAGATGGAAGTCGCAGCCGAGCCCGAGCGTGACCTTGCCGCTCACGCGCTCGCGTACCTCGGCCAACAACTCTTCATTCCGCTCTCGGTCATAGTGGAAGCGGCCATTGGCGTGAGGCGTGCACACGATGTGCGTGATGCCGTCGCGCGCAGCCAATTCAACCATTCTGACCGAAGTCTCGAGGTCCGGAGAGCCGTCATCCAAGCCGAACAGCAGATGGTGGTGAATGTCGATCATCGCGTTGTGGCAAGCTCCTGCCCTGCGTTCAGCGCTTCGATCAGGGAAGCGAAGATGCCGAAGCCGTCTGACGAACCAAGGATGGCTTCACTCGATCGATCCGGATGCGGCATCATTCCCAGCACGTTCCGCCCCTCGTTCAGGATGCCTGCGATGTTGCCGAGCGAGCCGTTCGGGTTGGCAGCGACAGTGACCTCGCCTCCTGCGGTCGCGTAGCGAAAGGCGATCCGGTCCTCTCCCTCAAGTCTGGCCAGCGTCTCCTGGTCGCAGAAGTAGTTACCCTCCATATGACCCACGGGAACCTGGAGCACCTGGCCTTTCGCCAGCCGGTTGGTAAAGAGGGAGTCGTGCGTCTCGGTGCGCAGGTACACCTGTTTGCAGACATACTTGAGGCCCGCATTGCGCAGCAGCGCGCCCGGCAACAGGCCCGCTTCACACAGGATTTGAAAGCCATTGCAGATGCCGAGCACCGGTCCGCCGTCTGCCGCAAAGCGTGCCACCGACTGCATCACTGGCGAGAAGCGCGCAATAGCGCCCGTGCGCAGGTAGTCGCCATAGGCGAAGCCCCCGGGCACAAGGATGGCGTCCGCGCCCTCAAGGCTCGGCGAGTCATGCCACAGCATAACCGTCGGCTGACTGGCCAGCTCCGCCAGAACGTGGCAGGTATCTTGGTCACAGTTGGAGCCGGGGAAGACCAGAACACCAAACTTCATAAACGCTAGGCTAGCAGTTTTGCGGTCAGCTTTGCAGCCCGAGGTAACGTCGCGCTGGAGAAAGCCGCTCTGAAGTTCTGCTGCTGCCGATCAAAGTCCGGAAGCGTTCCTTCACCCAGGCGCATCCGAACAAGCATGGAATACAGGCAGCTTGGTTACTCAGGGTTGAAGGTTCCGGCGCTTTCGTTTGGCGTAGCGACCTTTGGCGGTGGCAGCGAGTTCTTCAAGGCGTGGGGGCAGACCGACGTCGACGAAGCGAAGCGGATGATCTCGGCCTGCATGGACGCAGGCGTTCATCTCTTTGACACTGCAAACATCTACTCCTACGGTATGGCCGAGGAAATACTCGGACAGGCCATAGAAGGCCGTCGGCACGAGATGCTCCTCTCGACCAAGGCGACCTTCCGCATGGGCGAGGGGATCAACAACGTTGGTTCGTCACGCATGCACCTGATCGAGCAGTGCCACGCCAGCCTGAAGCGGCTACGGACCGATTACATCGACATCTATCACATGCACGGGTTCGACGCGACGACCCCGGTCGAGGAGACGCTCGAAACGCTCGACACGCTGGTGAAGCAGGGCAAGGTCCGCTACATCGCTGCGTCGAACTTTTCTGGCTGGCACCTGATGAAGTCCCTTGCGGTGTCGGAAAAGAACAGCTGGCAACGGTATGTGGCGCACCAGGTGTACTACTCGCTGGTGGGTCGCGATTACGAGTGGGAGCTGATGCCGCTCGGGCTCGACCAGAAGGTAGGCGCACTGGTCTGGTCGCCGCTTGGCTGGGGCCGTTTGACTGGCAAGATCCGCCGCGGACACCCGCTGCCCGAGCAAAGCCGCCTGCACACAACAGCCGACTACGGTCCGCCGGTGGCCGACGAGTACCTCTACACGGTGGTCGATGCGCTCGATGAGGTTGCGAAGGAGACGGAGCGGTCTCTTCCTCAGGTGGCGCTCAACTGGCTGCTCACCCGCCCTACGATTTCGAGCGTGATCATCGGCGCCAGGAACGAGGAGCAGCTCAAACAGAATCTGGCCGCGGCTGAGTTCACGCTCACTCCTGAACAGGTGGCAAAACTCGACAAGGCGAGTGAGCCGCGACTGGCATACCCCTACTGGCACCAGGATGGCTTCCGCGAGCGCAATCCCTCTCCTGTACCCTACGGGCTCAAGAAGTAGGGAAACCCGTGGCAGGTATGGTCTGCGGTTCGCCGGGGAAACCTGGAGCGACTGCAGGCCGTCCTACTGCGCATGCCTACCATCACTCTTGAAGAGCACTTTGTTACAAAAAGCTTTCTAGAAGCCACCGGCGCCTACGGAGATGCCGCACGAGGGCCTATTGCCCAGATGCAGCCCAGGCTGCTGGACCTTGGCGCAGGGCGCATTGCCGCCATGGATGAGTCAGGCATCGACCTTCAGGTTCTCTCGCTGGTCTCGATGGGCATTGACGCGCTCGATGCAGCGACGGGGACCTCCGTGCTCCACGACACCAATGACGAGCTCGCCGCGGCAATCAGCAAGTACCCACAGCGACTCGCCGGTTTTGCCGCGCTCGGGCTCAAGCAGCCTGGACAGGCAGCAAGGGAACTGGAACGCTGCGTCACGAAGCTGGGCTTTGTCGGCGCGCTCGTTGACGGTACTGTCGACGGCAAGTTCCTCGACGATCCGCGATTCCTGCCCTTTTTTGAAGCGGCGGTGAGCCTGGGCGTGCCGGTTTACCTGCACCCAGCGCCGCCGCCTGCGCAGGTGGCGGCGCTGTACTACAGCGGTCTGCAAGGCGAAGCAGGCCACCTGCTTTCAATTGCAGGCTGGGGCTGGCATGCCGAGACCGGCCTGCATACACTTCGGCTGATCCTGTCCGGACTCTTTGACCGTTTGCCCTCGTTGCAGCTGATCATCGGCCATATGGGCGAGGGCCTCCCCTATGCGCTGGCCCGGTCGAGCGGTGTGCTCTCGCGCACCGTCCAGCTTAAGCAGCCCGTGGCTGACTACTTCCAGTCGAACATCCACATCACCACCAGCGGCTACTTCACGGAGCCGCCGCTCATGTGCGCCAGGGATGTAGTCGGTATCGATCGGATCATGTTTTCGGTTGATTACCCGTTTAGCCCAAACACCCGCGGGCGCGAGTACCTGCAAGCCCTGGAGCTTAGCCTGAGCGAGGAAGAGATAGCGAAACTTACGTACGCAAACGCAGAACGCCTGCTCGGCGTAGAGGCGACGGGCAGGCGTTCAGGATAAAGCCGGCAGCGCTGGGTGAAACTACTCGACGCTGGCGGCTGCTTTCAGCACGGGCTTGGCTTCCGCAAGCACGCGCTTGGCAGTTGCCTTCTCCTCGTTCAGCGTCGCGGTTAACAAACCGACGATCTCCCGGTGGCCGAGTTGCTTGGCGAGCAGAATTGCGGTCGTGTACCCGGCAACCTCGTAGTGCTCAATGCGCAGCGCAGCGCCAGCCAGGGCAACATCCTTCAACTCCGGCGCAAGCTCCTCGCTCAACTGCTCCTGCGCTTCCTCGATCAAGCCCTGCATGCCGTGGCAGGTCTTGCCGGTTGGCTTTTTGCCAAGCTGCTGAAAGATCTCCTTGAGCCGCTCGACCTGGCCCTTGGTCTCTTCCATGTGCTCGGTGAAACTTGCCTTCAGCGCTGGCGTCTTTACCGCTCGCACAACCTTCGGCATGGCCTTGGTCAGTTGCAGTTCAGCACTGTATAGATCGCGTAACTCATCGATTAGAACGTCCTGCAAACTCATAGGGCTCTATCACCTCACACATGTGGATGCATGCGCCGGCTCTCACGTTCGCCAGCCTGGCGATAACTGATTTGGATTGCCCAGGCCATGGCGCCGGGCGTCGACCTGCGCTGCTTGACCGGGTGAGGGGGACGCGACAGAGGGCGTGCGCCAACTGCTATACTGGGCAGTCGCGCGAGGGAGCAGGACGCTCTTCTCGCGCCCTGCACCCATCATCCGAGCAACGAGGTTCTCATGTCTGGCCATTCCAAGTGGGCAACGATCAAACACAAGAAGGGCGCGGCAGACGCCAAGCGCGGCAAGATCTTCACACGGCTGATCAAGGAAGTCACGATGGCGGCGCGCCAGGGTGGCGGCGATCCGGACGGCAACCCTCGTCTGCGCACCGCGATTGTTGCCGCCAAGGCTGAGAACATGCCTGCCGATAACATCAAGCGCGCTATCCAGCGCGGTACCGGCGAGCTTGAAGGCGCGGCGTACGAAGAAATCTCCTTTGAAGGCTATGGCCCCGGCGGCGTTGCGATCATCGTCGAATGCACGACCGATAATCGTAACCGCGCGGTGAGCGAGATACGGCATGCCTTTTCAAAGCATGGCGGCAACCTGGGCGAGCCAAATTCGGTGCGCTTCATGTTTGCGAAGAAAGGGCTGATCGTGGTCGACAAGTCGCAGGCGGACGAAGAAAAACTGATGAGCATCGCGCTCGAAGCCGGGGCTGACGACATGGCGGACGAGGGCGAGACGTGGGAGATAACGACGGATCCTGCCGCGTATGAATCGGTGCTGCAGGCAGTCAAGGCTGCGAAGCTAGAGACCATTGCCTCTGAGGTCACCATGATTGCCTCCACCTACACCAAGCTTGAAGGCGCCGCTGCCAACCAGATGATCCGTCTGCTTGAGGCTCTTGAGGACAACGACGACACGCAGAATGTTTACTCAAACTTTGACATGGATGCCGAGCAGATAGAAGCCATGGCAGGCTGACCACGCTCTCGTTTGTCCACGGGCCGCCTGACGGGCGGCCTTTCCTTTGCCGGCTCACTCCCTTGTGCGGCGTTCGCTTGCTCGATAAACCTCCTGAAAGTACACGATGAAAGAGCTGTTGCCATTCGCCCTCCTCTGCGCCCTGCCACTTGCGCCGCAGTTGCCTGCACAATCACAATCCGCAGCCGCTAACAACAGCCCGGCCTCGGCTGCGCTCGCGACCGACCCGTGGGAATACGGCGCCTTCTTTTCGGGCGGCATCGGCGTCGGGGACCGTTCTAACTTCACCTTTGCAAACGCTGGCCTGCATGCGGGCAAAGTGCTCACCGACCCGTCGCTGCCCGGCATCCTTCGCGGCCAGTTTGAGTACGCTGGCGAGTTGATGCCGTATTGGCAATCGTTCACGCCACGGCCCAACGTGCATGATGCGCACGTAGTCTTTCCCGATGGCAGCACCGGCTTTCTGCCCGAGCCCTACGGCGGCGGCACGTTCACCGGCGTGAGCCTCACCCCCATCATCCTGCGGTGGGACCTGACGCCGACGCGCCGGTTCGCGCCCTACCTGCAGGGTGCGGGAGGCCTGATCTGGACCAACCACAAGTATCCGCCCGACATCATCGTGTCCAAAGGGCTGGCTGGCGGCACCAGCGTCTGGAACTTCACTCCGCAGTTCGGCATTGGCACGCACTACTTCCTGCGCAATGGACGGTCGATCGACTTCGCCGCGAATGCCATTCACATCTCGAGCGCAAGCCTTGGCGATCGCAACCCGGGCGTGAATGCGTCCGTGCAGTTCCAGATCGGGTACACATGGTGGAAGTAAACGTGCGTCAGGCGATGCGCGGTGGACATCAACGGGATCGCCGGGCATGGTCGGCCAAGTGGCGATCCTATGGCAGGCCTTCGCTCCAGGCCACTACAAACCGCTAGTACCGGCATGCTCCCGGCCCACGCCGAGGAGGTGCGTGTTCGATTCTCGGACTCATCTTTCGATGATGCGCCCGCCTTTTCTTGCATCCGCCCAATCACTGGGCGGCAGGTGTATCCTCGCCGTGCGACCTGGCACTCCCTGGACGGAGCCCGATGGACCAATCCATCATCGAATGCGTTCCCAACTTCTCTGAAGGCCGCGATCGCGGCAAGCTTCTTTCCATTCTGCATGCGATGCGGTTGGAGGAAGTAAGCCTGCTGGACTACTCGCTCGACCCTGACCATAACCGCTCGGTTGTGACCATCGCCGGGCCGCCGGCCGCGGTTCTTGAGTCGGCTATTCGCGGCGCAGGCCGGGCTGCGGAGCTGATCGACTTGACCACGCAGAACGGTGTTCATCCGCGCATTGGCGCCGCCGATGTGATCCCTTTCGTTCCGGTCGCTCATGCTTCGCTCGAGCAGTGTGCCCGCACCGCGCACGTGGCCGGCCAGGAGCTCTGGCGACGTCACGCCGTACCGTCTTACTTCTACGACGCAGCCGCTACCCGGCCTGACCGGGCCCTGCTTGAGGATGTCCGTCGAGGCCAGTTTGAGGGTCTTCGCGCAGCCGTCAAGCGTGAGCCCGCACGCCGCCCCGATGTCGGCGGCCCTGATCTGCACCCGACTGCAGGCGCCTCGGCGATCGGTGCACGCCGCTTCCTGGTCGCCTGGAACGTCTACCTTGACAGAGCTGACGTTGGGACAGCGCGCGCCGTGGCTCGCGAGATCCGCGGCTCCGGTGGTGGCTTTGCCGGTGTCAAGGCTCTCGGCCTGATGGTTGATGGCATGGCGCAGATCTCGATGAACATTACGGACTTCCGCCAGACTCCCCTCAGCACTGTCTTTGCGGCGCTGGAAGCGTGTGCCCGCCGTGCCGGTGCTGCCCCTATGCGCGGCGAGCTCATCGGCCTGCTGCCCGAGGCAGCCTACGAGCACGATGCTGCCTGGGCACGGCAGCTCCATGGCTTCAATGCAGCAGAGAAGATCCTTGAACGCCGGCTGGCGAGCCCGCTGGCCTGGCCCGTCGCCTAACCAGGTTGCTGCAGGCCACCGCCTTGGCGAGGAGCAGGCCCTGGTCGCAGGTAAAAGGATCGCTGGTGCGACGCGCTCCTGCCTGGTAGAGGGACGCGCTGGTTACCGCGGTGACTGCTGCAGTGGCTTCTCCCGGCTGAGCAAGACGATCTTGCCCTGCGTCGGTCTAAGATAGAGGTAACTGATCGGTGACGCCTGCCTTCGCCCCGAGTCTGGTCTGTTCTCGGCGCGGGGAACTATCCGGCCACCTGGTTCGACCTACCTGTTGTGCTCTGAAGGAGATCGTCTTGACCCGACCCACCCAGCCCGGCCCCGTGTACTCCCGCACCGCTCGAGTCGGCATGTTTGCCGCCGTACTCTTGTCTCTGCTCGCCGTGGCTCCAGCCCATGCGGCGCAGCTGACAGGCGATGCACGTGGCGCTATTCCTAAGGATGTACAGCAGTTGATCGTGGTTGATTATCGAGCGATGCAGAATTCGCAGGCCGCCATGGACCTGAAGGCGCGCGTCATGCCGCCGGAGCTCAAGCAGCTGGAAAAAGCACTGACCACCTCCGGGTTGAATGACAACCATGACGTGGAGCAGCTTGCGTTTGCTTCCTTTCGTACGGCCGCCGATAGCGGCGACAACTCGAAGATTATCGGCGTGGCGCAGGGCCAGTTCTCGGTCCCCGACCTGATCGCAACCTTTAAAAAGCAGAAGGTGAAGCCGCAGCTGCTACGCGCCAACAAGATGTACCCGATGGCGGGAAGCGGCATGCTGGTCAGCTTCGTCAATCCGACTACCATGATCTTCGGCGCGTCAGATGCCATCAAGTATGCGCTCAACGCGCGGGACGGCTTTGCGCCCAGCATCCTATCCAACTCGACGATGATGGAACAGATGGCGTCAGTTGACGGAGAGCCCCTCTGGAGCCTGCTTGATCAAAAGGGCACACAGATCATGATGCGCAGCGTGATGGGTCAGGCCTCACAGCTTGCTGACTTTGAGACCGTGCGCAAGCGCTTGCTCAGCTCGCGCTACAGCATGAATTTCGATAATGGCGTCAAGTTCAACCTCGCCGTGATCACGCCCGATACCTTTACGGCTGCGACGATGTCATCGCTGATGAACGCCGCAGCGCTCTATGAGAAAGTAGGTGGCAATCCCACTGAGAAACAGGCAATCGACAGCACCGCCATCTCGTCCAACGGCGGCGTGCTTGACGTGAAGTTTTCTTCTTCTGATAGCCAGTTCGCAAGCCTGCTCAAGTCGCCGCTGTTCCAGTCCGTAGTGCACTAGGCGGTCGCCTGGACTGCGGCAAAGCAGAGTGGCAAAGATAGTGGGTGCAGAGGTGTTGGGCTGCCGAAATCAGGGAGTGGTGAGTGCAGGGGACCACTCGACCAACCCTGTTTTTCCAATTCGCACGGTCAGCCCGCCCTGCTGGCCTTCCTGCACCTGCGGTCCGTTTGATGAGTGAGCGG
>CAZZYO010000096.1:0-14275 GCA_964658255.1 Candidatus Babeliales bacterium | reverse complement strand
TGGAGCCTGGTGTCGGGGCTGCTGTGGAGACTGGTGTCGGCAGGCCTGGTTTCTGCGGCCCCGGTGTGGGCGCGCCCGGAAGGCGTGCTTCCCGATGCCCCGCCCGGCTCAGGCCATCTTCGGCAGGCAGCCGCGGCCTTCCACGCAGACTGTGTTCGGTCCGGTGTGCTTGGCCACCTCCAGTGCCTGGCTTGCCGCTTCAATCAGCCGGTCGCGCGTGACATTGCGCTTGGCGCGAACGCTCGCGACGCCGACAGTTACAGTCGCCCGGTGACGCTCGGTGCCGACATACACCACCAGCTCTTCAATGCAGCCACGCAGCCGCTCGGCAATCTGCGTGGCGCCATCGGTGCCGACGCCCGGCAGCATGACGACAAAGTGATGCACGTCAAAGCGAGCCACCATGTCGTCGGAACGGCGGAGCCCCTCCTTGAGCATCCCTGCTACCTGGAGCTGCAGCATGTCGCCGTAGCGGTGGCCGTGATCGCGCTTCTTCTGCGCAAAGTCATCAATTGAGAACATGAGCAAGGCGACCGAGTTCCGCCGTGTGGCCGCCTGCTCCCAGGCTGCGCGCAGGCGCATATCAAACGCAGCGCGATTGCCCACGCCGCTGACTGGATCCAGGTGCGTGCTCTCCTCGGGAGCCGGCTCAGCCTCAACGCCGGCAAATGCCGCCGTGCGTATGGCCAGGAACTCGCGACGAGCCTCCTTCTGTCGCACCGAGGCGCTCAGCAGGGTGTACGCAGCTGCAAAGATGGGCGCAAAGAGCGCGTCGGCCTTGAGCATGGTTAGGCCGCCCGGCGCTGCCGCCAGGCAGGCTAGATCAGCCACGATCATCCCGCCACTGAGCACTGCTGTCCACATCACCGGCAGGTGCGCCGACCAGCCGCACAACAGCACCAGTGCGGCGATGCCTGTCTCCAGCGGGAGTAGAGCGCCGGCGCCGGAAAGGTCTACACCGGCAACCAGCGCAACGACCGCGCCCCAGGTCACCAAGCACAGCAGCAGACGGGCATGCCGGCGCAGCGCGGGTGCAAAGAGCAGCACGCCCAGCAGCCCCAGTGTGACGGGCACACCGCGAAAGACAAAAAACTTCGGCGACACGCCGAGAAAAGCACGCTCCGAGATCAGGAGCGCATGAAAAAGAAGACCAGCACAGATGGTTGTAAAAACATAGCGAGGAGCTTCGGCCTTCGCTTCAACCTCGGCAAACTCCTGTTCGTGTTCCAGTGGGAAATGCCGCTTGCCTGCGGGAGCGTGGCCCGTGCTGACCGCCGGGGCGCCTGAGAGTTGCTGCGTCGTGGATTCGTACATGGAGTGCCTATCGGCACGATGCACAAGGACGAGAGAGCCGCTTGCAGCTTTCCAGCCGGGCGGGGCCGCAATCTCCGCCGATTCAAGAACGCCAGCCAGGGAACGCCCGCCCACAAGGCGTGCGGAAGACTGCTGACTCTGCTTCAAAACACCGTCAGAACATAGCGTCAGCTCGCGGCGTCAGCTTACGGCGTCACGACTTGAGGCTAAGCGTAGATACCGCGCTGCCGAATCGTATACGCCACCCGATCGATCGCCAGCATGTAAGCAGCGATACGGTTGTTCACATTGTGAGCCTGGGCATACCGCACCACATCGTCAAAGCTCTCTGCCAGGATGCCGCCCAGCTGCTCGTTCACGACATCCTCCTTCCAGAAGTAGCCCTGGCGATCCTGCACCCACTCGAAGTAGGAGGCTGTCACGCCGCCGGCATTGGCCAGGATGTCCGGGATCACGAAAATGCGCTTGTCGGCGAGGATCTCGTCCGCTACAGCCGTGGTTGGGCCGTTGGCGCCCTCGGCCACAATGCGTGCCCGTATGCGATCCGCATTGCGGCTGGTGATGACATTCTCCATCGCCGCCGGGATCAGGATCTCGCAGTCCTCGAGCAACAGTTCCTCCGGATCAGCTGCCTCGGCGCCTGGGAAACCAAGGACGGTTCCGTTGCGCTGCCGGTACTCAAGCAGCGAGCGGATATCCAGCCCATTCCGGTTGTAGAGCCCGCCATCCAGCTCCGCGATGCCAACCACGCGGTACCCGGCTTCCATCATGAGCAGGGCGGCGTTTGAGCCCACGTTGCCGAAGCCCTGGATGATGACCCGACACCCTTCCTGCTGCATACTAAGCAGCTTCAGCGCCTCGTCGCACACGACGCGCACGCCCCGGCCTGTCGCTTCCTTGCGCCCGCGCGAGCCGCCAATCGACACCGGCTTGCCTGTCACCACGCTGGTCACCGTCTGCCGGTTGTGCATCGAGTAGGTGTCCATGATCCAGGCCATGGTCTGCTCATTGGTGCCCATATCCGGCGCGGGTACATCCTTTTCTGGCCCGATGAAATCAATGATCTCGCAGGTGTAACGGCGCGTCAGGCGCTCCAGTTCGGTCTGCGACATCTTCTTTGGGTCGCAGATAACCCCACCCTTGGCGCCACCGAAGGGTATGTTCACCACCGCACACTTCCACGTCATCCAGCTGGCAAGCGCGCGCACCTCGTCAAGCGTCACGTCAGGGGCGTAACGGATGCCGCCTTTGCCCGGCCCGCGCGCCTGCGAGTGCTGCACCCGGTAGCCGGTAAAGACCTCGATCCGTCCATCATCCATGGCCACGGGAAAGTGCACGATGATCTCGCGCGACGGGTGCCGGAGCAGCTTCCACAGCCCTTCTTCCAGGTTCAGCTTGCGTGCGGCAAAGTCAAAGCGGGCGGCCTGCGCCTCCCACGGGTTGATCTCCTGCTCAAGCGAGATGGTGCTCATCGGCGGTGGTTCTCCTCACAGGTTTGGACGCGGCGGGACAGAAGCGGATTCGCTTCAAAAAAGAGCCACCTTCCGACCAAACGCTCCCGAGTATAGGCCGCGGGTGAAGAGCGGGCAACTTCCAGGTGACCGAAGTTCCTCATCGCTGCCATCGACTAGACTAGGCATCACCCGCCCATGCCGACCGATGCCTCGAAGCACATGCTGCCCACCCGCTCCGCATTCCTCGACCTGGCGCGGCAACACACCCTCGTTCCGCTGTATCTGACCCTGACTGCTGACCTTGAAACGCCGGTGACCGCTTTCCTGCGCCTGGCCGGCCAAGCAGCGGGCGAGCCCGAGTGCTTCCTGCTTGAGTCCGTCGAAGGCGGCGACAGGATTGGCAGGTACACCTTCATCGGCACCAGGCCCTACCGCACCATCGTGGCGCATGGTCGCCGACTGACCCTGCGTGAGGGCAGGGGCAGGAAGGCGCGCACGCGCCAGGTGGAAGGCGACATCTTCGACACGCTCAAGGAAGCGCTTAGCGGCCACAAAGCGGCACGCCTGCAGGGGCTGCCGCCCTTCACCGCCGGAGCGGTCGGCTTTTTCTCCTATGACGTGGTACGTCAGGTCGAGACGCTGCCGTCGATCTCCAGAGATGAACTGCACATGCCCGACGCCACGCTGATGTTTTTCGACGAGGTGCTGGCCTTTGACCATGTTCGCAAGGAGATCCTGCTGATTGTCACGGCCGACCTGACCCGGACGAAGCCCGAGCAGGCCTACACCGAGGCCGCGGCGCGACTGGAAGACCTGCGCAAGCGACTTGCCCGGCCGCTCCCGCGCTCCGCCGTCCGGCAGCTTGCTCCTGCAGGCCCCTCCGGCACAAGGCCCAAGGTCGAGCCGCGCACCAGCAGGAAGCGTTTCCTCAAGGCAGTGGCAGCCGCCAAGGAGTACATCGCGGCAGGCGATATCTTCCAGGTCGTGCTCTCGCAACGCTTTGACGTGAAGCCTGGCGTCGACCCGTTTTCGATTTACCGGGCCCTTCGCATTGTGAATCCCTCGCCCTACATGTACTTCCTCCGCCTGGGGCTCAAGAAGCCGGCGGATACCCACATCGTCGGCTCTTCGCCCGAACTGCTGGTGCGGGTGACGGGGGACCGGGTGGAGTATCGTCCGATTGCAGGCACGCGCCCCCGTGGAGCCGATGAAGAGGCCGATCGCAGGATCGCGGACGAACTGCTCAGCGATGAAAAAGAGCGTGCCGAGCACGTCATGCTGGTTGACCTGGGCCGCAACGATGTCGGCAGGGTCAGTGAGTACGGCAGCGTGCGCGTCCGCGACCTGATGCGCATCGAGCGCTATTCGCACGTAATGCATATTGTCAGCGCAATCGAGGGCACGCTGCGCGAGGGTCTGCACGCGGTCGATGCCTTCCGCGCCTGCTTCCCTGCCGGCACGCTCTCGGGCGCGCCCAAAATCCGTGCCATGGAAATCATCGAGGAAATGGAGCCGGCTCGGCGCGGTATCTACGGCGGCAGCGTGCTTTATGCCGACTTCAGCGGGAGCTTTGACAGCTGCATCGCCATTCGCACGCTGCTGATGCAGGGCAAGCAGGGGTATGTGCAGGCCGGCGCCGGGATCGTTGCCGACTCAGTCCCCGAGAAAGAGTACGAGGAGTGCATCAACAAGGCCAGCGCGGTGCTGCGGGCGATCGAGCGCGCCCGGGGGTGATTCGCGCGTGCGTGCCGGTCAGGCTGCTTGTTACTTCGGATTCCCGAACAGGGACGTGCAGCGGTTCCCTGTGCCATCATGCGAAGAGCACCCGACTCGAAGCTCATCTACCATGGGCCGCAGCAAGGCCAAACCCAGTGCAGGCCTGACCCAGACAATCCCGATGCCCGACAGCGCAGCGCCAAAAAACATGCACGATGTTGGGCCGAGACCATGCGGTTTCGCGCAGGACGCGGGGCGCGTGCTCGAAGCCATGCAGGACGGGGTGATGTTCCTCGATTACCAATGGCGCATCGTCTACGCCAATCCGAATGCCCGGCGATACAGCCGCGTCCTGGAAGAGCACCTGAACAGCAAGAGCCACTGGGAGCTCTACCCGGACACTGTCGGGACCGAGCTCGAGCGGCGTTACCGCGGCGTGATGGAGACGCGGGTCGAAGATCATTACGCGTTCTACTATGAACCTCTCGACCTGTGGACCGAGATCCACATTTTGCCGATAGAGATCGGTTTGGCCCTGATCTACAGCAACCTGACCGTCCAAAAGCGGGAAGAAGCGGCACGCCTGGCAGCGCAGCGGCAGCTTGAGCAGGTGCTTGAGGTCACCACCGATGCTGTGGTGTACCTGGACCGCAACTACAGTTTCACTTTTCTGAACCGGCGAGCGAGCGAAGTGCTCGCAGCGAGTGGCAAACTGCTGGGCAGGAACCTTTGGAAATGCTATCCCGACGCCTTCTACGAGGGCTCGCCGTTTGTTGTCCACTTTGCCCGCGCCATGGACGATCGCGTGGCAGGCAGCTTTCTGAGCTACTACGGGGCGCCTCTGAACATGTGGCTGGACGTCCAGGCCAGGCCGGCTAGCGATGGCATCATCGTCTTCTTTCGTGACGTGACCGAGGAACGCCGCAACCAGGAGATTCTTCGGCTCAAACAGGAGGAGTCGGATCGCCAGCGGGCAGAAATAGAAGCCGTCTACCAGACTGCGCCGGTGGGGCTCGCGCTTTTCGATCCGGTTGAGTTCCGCTACCTGCGTGTCAATGATTACCAGGCCGCCTTCTTCGGCATACCCCGGGAGCAGATCCTGGGCCAAGTGGTCACCGACATGGCTCCCATTGAAGGCGTCCGCGAACTTTTTGAGCGCGTCGCACAGGGTGAACCGGTACGCGATCACCTGGTGGAAGGCGAACTCAGCACGCATCCCGGCGAACATCGCTACTGGACGGTGAACTATCACCCCGTATACGGAACTGACGGCAGCGTGCAGGCGATCAGCTCGGTGTCAGCCGAGATCACCCGTCTCAAGCAGGCCGAAGCCGCACTGATCCAGAGCGAGAAGCTGGCTGCCGTCGGCAGACTCGCGCAGTCCATCTCCCACGAGATCAATAACCCCCTAGAGGCCATCACCAATATTCTGTACTTGGTCGCCATGCACGAGGAGCTCACCCCGGCGATCCGCAAATATGTGGAGGTCGCGCAGTCCGAGCTTGCACGCGTCTCGCAGATCGCAACCCAGACGCTGCGCTTCCATCGACAGTCGGTGAACCCGACCCGGCTCACCGCCGAGCAGATGGTGAGCGCTGTACTCGATCTTTACCAGGGGCGCCTGGTCAACTCCGGCATCACCATCGAGACCCGGTACTGCAGCCATACTCCTGTACGGTGCTTTGAAAACGACATCCGCCAGGTGCTCAACAATCTGATCGCCAACGCGATTGACGCCATGCGCACCGGTGGACGTCTGCTCGTTCGCGCCCATGACACCTTCGACCGTTCGCAGAGCGGTGGACCAGCGGATGAACCCCGGCGCGGGGTTCGCATCACCATCGCCGATACAGGACACGGTATGTCGCCTGCCACCCTGGCTCGTATCTTTGAACCCTTCTATACGACCAAAGACCTGAACGGGACCGGCCTGGGCCTCTGGATTTCGGCCGAGATCGTTGCGCGCCATCACGGGCGCCTTACCGTGCGCAGCTGCACTGGTCCGGGCCCCCGGGGCACAGCCTTCTCGCTCTTCCTGCCGCTGGATGGGCAGTAAGCGCACAGTACACTAGGGCGTATGGTCTTCGTGCTCGATAACTACGACTCCTTCACCTACAACCTGGTCCAGTACATGGGCGAGCTGGGTGCGGACATGACCATCCGTCGCAACGACGAGCTTTCAGTAGACCAGGTGGAAGCGCTCGAGCCGGAGCGCATCCTGCTCTCACCGGGGCCCTGCACCCCGCAGGAGGCAGGCATCTCGATCGATCTGATTCGCCGCTTTACCGGCAGGGTGCCGATCCTGGGCGTCTGCCTGGGGCACCAGGCGTTGGGCGCGGCCTTTGGAGCAGAGGTAGTCCGCGCACCTCTTCTCATGCATGGCAAGACGAGCGCGGTCGCGCACGATGGGCGCACTTTGTTCGACGGCATCGCGAGCCCGATGACCTGCACCCGCTACCACTCGCTTATCGTCTCTGACAAGCGCCTGCCAAAGGAGCTCGAGGTCTCGGCACGCAGTGAGGATGGGGTCATCATGGGCCTGCGTCATCGCGAGTTTCCGGTGGAGGGCGTGCAGTTTCACCCTGAGAGCGTGCTCACGACGGATGGCAAACGGCTCATCCGGAATTTTCTGGAGCTAAGTTGAACTCCTTCTGGGATCGCAGGCACCCTGATCAAGCTCGGCTACACAGCCGCTGGTCGGGCGACGACACGCGCAGTCGATACTCATCACGCCTGCCGGCCTGGCTGGTTCCGGGCGCGCTTAGCGTGCTTGGCGCGCTCGGCTTTCATGCTGCCTTGCTTGCGCAACAATCTTCCCCGGCTGCTTCGCACGCAGCGATCGGCTACGTTCCGACCGAGGGCGTCTCGCTGACCGGTTCGCTCAGCGTCGTGAACGGCCGCGCCGCCCTGGCGAATAACAGCACCCTCACGGCCGGCGACAGGTCGGTCCAGATGATGCTTGCCCGCGGAGGAAACCTGCGTATCTGCGCCAGTACCAGCGTCCATCTGTCTCGGGACGCGGCGCCGCTCGCCGCTTCCTCCAGCCCCGGCGAGGCGGATGCGTCCGGGCTGATGGTCGCGCTTGATCGGGGAGCGCTTGAGGCAGGCTATCCCACGGGCAAGTACTCGGACGTGCTGCTGACTCCGGACCTGCGCATCCTGATCTCCGGTCCGGGAACAGCGGACCTGAAGCTCCGTGTGAACCGCCAGGGCGACACCTGCGTGGACAATCACGGCGACAACGCGCCCTATGTGACAGTAAGCAGCCTGATGGATGGCGGCGTGTACCGGGTCCAGGCCAATCAGCGGGTGCTGTTTGAGCACGGCAGCCTGCAGCAGGTGGTGGATCGAGAAGCCGAGCCCTGCGGGTGCCCGGACACGCAACCTGCGGAGACAACGCTGCTGGCGCAAGGCGCGCACACTGGCGGGCCTTCCTCGACCCCGGCTGACACTGCCTTCCCCACAGCAGTGAGCGAAGGGCTGGCGCCGCCTCCTACCGGGCCGACGACCCCGGTCGTCCCACAGGGGCAGCCACATGCACAAGTAGCAGCGACGCTCAGTAGCGACCTGCCGCTGGGCCCACCCCCGGCGGGTGCTGCCATAGCCGCGCCGCAGCCGGTCTCACCCCCAGCCGCGCAGCTCGAGACGCATGCTCCACCCCAGCCAGGCGCGCAGCCAGGCCCGCAGCCAGGATTCTTCCGGCGTCTGAGACGATTCTTTGGTCGCATCGTCGGGTCGAGGTAGCGCTCCGCGTGTGTGCTGCCACTCCACAAGGCCTGGGGGGCGCAGGGGCTCTGGGGTTGCCCCCGGAACGTCTCCAGATCAGCTTGATTCCTATTTTGGGCGGCGTACCAAAGATTACAGCTCACATCATGCATGCGAATGGAGTTGGCTCCGATAGTTTAGGCAGGGATGCACGTGGCATCCCGCTGATCGGTAACACTTCGGAGCCTGCATGCTGCAAACCTCTTCGACTGCTTCACCCTCGGATCAACCCGCGCCCTTGCTCGCCGAGATCCTCTCGACCCTCTCCTTTGCGCTTGATCTGACCGAAGGCGCGGTGCCCGGCCACGCCCTTCGCAGTTGCTTGCTTGCGCTACGAATCGGCCGCGCACTGGGGCTTTACGAATCCGAAATGGTGCAGCTCTATTACGCGACACTGCTGAAAGATGTCGGTTGCAGCAGCAACTCGGCACGCATGTGCCAGATCGTTGGCGGCGATGACCGCGCGGTAAAGGCGGGGGTCAAGCTCGAGGACTGGACCCAGCCGAACAAGCCGAAGCTTTCCACCCTCAAGTTCATGTGGACCAACGTGCTGCCGGGTGAGAGCTCCTTTCGCAAGGCGCAGCGCATCCTGCAGATAGCCGCAACCCAGCATGAAAACAACCGCGAGATGATCGAGCTGCGTTGCGATCGCGGGGCAAGCATTGTCCGCAAGATCGGCATGGGCGAAGAGGTTGCAGACGCCGTCCGCCGGCTCGATGAGCACTGGGACGGCAGCGGCTATCCGGGGCGCCTCCGGGGCCACGCCATCCCGACGGCCTCGCGCATCATGGGCCTGGCACAGCACCTGGATGCCTTTTGCTCGCAGGTCGGACCGCAGAAAGCCATTGAAGTGATGCTTGAGCGCAGCGGTCGCTGGTTTGACCCGGAGGTAGTGCGTGCAACGCTCGCGCTCGACCGCTCCGGACGGCTGTGGCAGCAGTGCATGCCGGGCGACAGCTCGGAGTCGGCGCACCTGGCTGTGCTGCAGTTTGGCCCTGCGGCCGGCAAGCATTTAGCCTCAAGCTCGATCGACCAGATCTGCGAAGGCTTCGCCGAGGTCGTCGATGCCAAGTCTCCCTTCACCTACCGGCACTCGATCGGCGTCAAGGATGCCGCGATCGCGATCGGCTCGGCGATGGGTCTTTCGCCGGCACGCCTGACGATCCTTCGGCGCGCGGCGCTGCTGCATGACATTGGCAAGCTCAGCGTCTCCAACACCATCCTTGACAAGCCGGGCAAGCTCGACGCGGACGAATTCAACATCATCAAGAAGCATTCCAGCCTCTCGCGCAGCATCCTTGAGCGCATGCCGTCCTTCCGGGAGATTGCGCTGATCGCAGGCGAACACCACGAGAAGCTGGATGGCAGCGGCTACCCCTTCGGCCTCGACGCAACGCAACTCTCGCTTGAGTCAAGACTGCTTGCCGTGGCAGACGTCTACGGTGCGCTCTCAGAAGACCGCCCCTACCGCGAGGAGCTCGATCCGCTCGAGATTGCGCGCATCCTGAAGGCGCAGGTGCCGAAGAAGCTGGACCGCGAATGCTTTGACGCGCTTGAGGCAGCTCACCAGGAACTCGCGCCACCACCGATGCCGGCCATCTCTTGCGCGCAAGGCGAGTGCGTGGTCGGGATCCCGGTCGCCATCCCGGTCTGTGTGCTCCCGACTGCAGCATCGAGCATGGCCGGTCAGAGCCTGTAGCACGCGATGCACTAGTATAGGGAGGTATGACGGAGCGCGGATGGTTTCGCCGCCCCGCACGCCAAAGCCTGTGCCCTTGAGCCCGGCTTTTATCTCGCAAGAGCTGCAAGGAGTCTTTCCCTATGGCGATTCCCGCCACCCAGATGCGTCCCGGCATGATCATCAAGTTCAACAACGAGTTGCACACTGTTTTCGCAGTTGAACACCGCACCCCCGGCAACCTGCGCGCCTTCATCCAGGCCAAGCTGCGCAACCTGCGCACCGGGTCCATGTTTGAACATCGCTTCCGCTCGCCTGACCCGATCGAGCGCGTCATCGTCGACGAGATACCGATGGAGTTTCTCTACAACGATGGCGATGATTATTACTTCATGGACACCTCGAACTACGAGCAGCTGAACCTGAAGCGGGACACGCTTGGCGATGCGGTCGAGTACCTGACCCCCAACCTGCAGATCACGGTCTCGATCTTTGACGGCGTGCCGGTTGGCATTGACTTGCCACAGACAGTCGAGCTGACGGTGGTGGAGACAGAGCCAGGGCTCAAGTCTGCGACGGCGTCGTCGGTGACCAAGCCGGCCCGCACCGAGACAGGGCTGATGGTCAACGTGCCGCCATTCATTAACGAGGGTGAAAAGATCCGGGTCGACACCGCCGAGGGCGTTTACCTGTCGCGCGCATAAGGCTCCTGCTGCGTTCAGAGTGCAGGCTGCAAAAGGGCCCTCCCGTGTGGAGGGCCTTTGCTCTTCAGGGCGTCAGCGCCTCTTGTACCGCTTCTGCATAGAACGAGTGCAGGCCGAAGGCGAGCAGCAGCATAACCAGGCTGACACCCGCAACCGCGAGCATCCGCCGCCGCGCAAAAAGCGCGGCCGGAGCGCCGATTCTGGGCACCATGGGTACGGCCAGCATCAGGCCGGTCAAAAAGCCGCCCAGGTGAGCCATGTTGTCGATACGTAAGGAGCTGTGGGCGACCCACGTCCCGGCGCCGATGACAAAGTTCAGCACAGCAAACCAGATCACGCTCCGGCGCAGCCGCTTCAGCTCTGCCTCGGGCAGCGGCAGCAGCTTCGACTTGAGCAGAATGATCAACAGGCCTGCCAGGCCAAACACTGCGCCCGAGGCGCCCGCGCCGACGATTCCCTCTGCGGTTCCCGGCAATCCCGGATGCAGCGCCACGCTAAGCAGGTTTCCGCCGACCCCGGTCAAGAGGTACGCAGCGATAAGCCCACCGGCGCCAACCAGCGGCTCACCCAGCAGCCCAAGGTTCCAAAGGCACCACATGTTGGTGGCCAGGTGAATCAGGCCGACGTGCACAAACATGGCGGTGACGGCCCGCCACCACTCGCCGCCAGCCAGTACAAACGGTCCGTAGTCCGCGCCCCAGCGCAGCAGCTGCTCGGGCATCGGTGCGGTAAGCGAGACGCCAGAGAGGCACATCAGCAAGAAGACGCCAATGTTGATGCCGCCCAGCAGGTAGGTTCCCGGGGCGCTGGCCCACTTTGGCCGGCGCGACCGTGGCTGATTGGGCGGTGGCTGGTAGCCGTAGGCAGGTTCGGAGGCGCTCGGATCCACCGGGGCTCCGTACCCGGGAGTTGAGGCTTCGCCGGAACGCTGCGGTGGCAGGATATCGGGCCCGGCTCCGCGCCACTCGGCCGAACTCCACCCCTCGCCTCGTCCGTTCTGATCCATGCACTCACCCTACCCTCTGCCGCCAGCGTTTACAAACCTCGCGTACATGACAACCGATAGCAGGGTGCATAGTATTTTGATAGTGCTTCCACGCGCCAGTGTGACGGGGGTGACGGCTCCGGGTCCCGGCCCCGGCAGCCCGGCATGAGCGCCCGCGGAGCGTCCGAAGGAGATCGGCCAGAGTGACAGAGACAAAACAGGTACGCCGCGCGCTTTTGAGCGTCACGGACAAGAGCGGGTTGGTGGCTTTTGCCCAGGTGCTCGCCAGCCATGGCGTCGACCTGGTCTCAACCGGCGGCACTGCCCGCGCGCTGCGAGAGGCTGGGCTTGCCGTGCGCGATGTCGCGGAGCTGACCGGCTTTCCGGAGATGCTGGACGGCCGTGTCAAGACCCTGCACCCCAGGGTGCATGGCGGCATCCTGCATATCCGCGACAACGCGAAGCACCAGCAGGCAGTGGCTGCGCACGCGATCGAGCCGATCGACATGGTGATCGTGAACCTGTACGCGTTTGAAAAGGCCGCCACCAAGCCAGGCGCGCGCTTTGCCGACGTCGTTGAAAACATCGACATCGGTGGGCCGTCCATGGTGCGCTCGGCAGCCAAGAACTTTGAGGACGTAGCCGTGGTGACTGATCCCGGTGATTATGTCTGCCTTGCCGAAGAGCTCGGGCAGGCCGGCGGCACTCTCAGCCGCGAGACTCGCTGGCGCCTGGCGCAAAAAGCCTTCGCGCTTACCGCGGCCTATGATACGGCCATCGCCAACACGCTCGAGCGCCTACAGCTTGGTGCCGAGAGCGAGACGGATGCGCCGCTAAAGTTTGCTGCTGCTGCAGAAGCGGACCTTCCGCGCTCCCTGCGCCTGAACTACAACCGGAGCTCGAACCTGCGCTACGGGGAGAATCCGCACCAGCGAGCCGCCCTTTACGGCGATGGCACTGGCCTTGGCACGGCGGGTGCCCGGCAGCTGCAGGGCAAGGAACTCAGCTACAACAACCTGGTTGACCTGGACGCCTGCTGGGAGCTGACACGCGAGTTCGCCGACCCGGACGACACTCTGGGCCATGCAGGCCAGGCAAATCAGGCCATGGTGGCGATCATCAAGCACACCAATCCCTGCGGCGCAGCTACCGGCCTCACCGTACTCGAAGCGTATACAAAGGCGCTTGCTGCTGACCCGGTCTCTGCCTTCGGCGGCGTGATCGGTGTCAACCAGGTTATCGACGAGCAGGCTGCAGACGAGATCGCAAAGCTGTTTGTGGAGGCTATCGCCGCGCCAGGGTTTACAGCCGGCGCGCTCGCCCGCTTCGCGGCAAAAAAGAACCTGCGCCTGGTCGAGGTCTCCGCTGCCGAGCAACCGTTCGTCGTCAAGCAGATCTCAGGCGGACTGCTGCTGCAGGATGCGGACCGCGCCCGCGTTGCTCTCTCTGACCTGCGTGTGGTCACAGAGCGTGCGCCGACCGAGGAAGAGCGTCGCGCGCTGCTGTTTGCCTGGCGCGTCGCCAAGCACGTCAAGTCAAACGCCGTCGTCTATGCCCGGGACGGCCAGACCTTGGGCATCGGCGCGGGACAGATGAGCCGGGTCGACGCGGCCCGGTTTGGCGCGATGAAGGCCGCGCTCCCGCTTGCCGGATGCGTCGCGGCAAGCGATGCCTTCTTTCCGTTCCCGGACGGCCTGGAGGTGGTTGCCCAGGCGGGAGCGACAGCGGTCGTTCAGCCCGGTGGCTCGGTGCGCGACGAGGAGGTCATAGCTGCTGCCAACCGACTTGGCGTTGCGATGGTATTCACTGGCTTTCGCCACTTCCGCCATTGAAGGGCGCCTGACTCAGGAAGGCCGCTCGCATGGCGGCCTTCCTGGTCACCCCCGTCACCCTAGACATTGTGTCGCGCACCTAATCGCCGAGCGGAGAGGTACCGTCGGACAGGTATGTCATAGACACGCATAACCAGGTAAGCGAAGCCGACCATGGCCGGCACCCCGGCCGCTACAACCAGGGCCAGGCGCGCGGTACCCGGCTGATGCGCCTGGTAGTACGCCCCGAAGATCCAGATGACCATGTAATGCGTCATGTAGAGCGGGTAGGAGAGGTCACCGGCGAGCGTACAGAGCTTCTCCGAGCGCGGCGTAAGTGAGACTCCGGCGCCAAGGGCAATGAGCAGCGGGAAGTAAAGGATGACGACGGCCGCTTCGCGCGTCCAGCCTCCCTGCGCATACGGCATCAGGAAGGCGAGCAGCAACAGGACAGCCAGGCTGCCGAAGCCGAGCTTGGAGGGGATCACCCAGCCGGATCGATACACCAGCAGTCCGGCAGAAAACGAGAAGGCTACGCGGGCTCCGCCATGCCAGAAGGTCGGCCCGCTCCACCCGCCTGAGAGCGCCCCCGCAGAGAAGCCAACGATGCCCAGGATCACTGCCGCGCAGGCGGTGAGCACGATCAGCCAGCGGCGGCTCAGCCGCCACAGCACGACGGCATAGACCAGGCTGGCAACATACTCCCAGAAAAGCGACCAGGCGGGCGCATTGAGGCTGAACAGGTTATATCCGCGTTCCTGCATGGCCGGGTACGGGACCAAAAACACGGAAGCCAGGAACATCAGCAGAACGTGGCCCGCGCTGCCACCCGGGTTGCGCGTGGCAAA
>CAZZYO010000095.1:0-14563 GCA_964658255.1 Candidatus Babeliales bacterium | reverse complement strand
GCCCCCACATCGGCCACGCTTACTCCACCATTGTGGCCGACGTGATTGCCCGTCGCCAGCGCGTGTTGCATGGGCGTGAGAACGTCTGGTTCCTGACTGGCACCGATGAGCACGGGCAGAAGATCGAGCGCTCGGCGGAGAAAGCCGGGACACCGCCGCAGCAGTTTACCGACCAGGTGTCGGCGCAGTTCCGTGCGTTGTGGGACCGGATGGGGCTCACCTACGACGACTACATCCGCACAACCGAGGAACGGCACAAGCGCGGGGTGCGCAAGCTGTTTCTTCAGCTGAAAGAGCGCGGCTTTATCTACAAGGGGACCTACACCGGGCAGTACTGCGTCTTTGATGAGCTGTATGTCGACGCGCCTGCAGGCTCGCCCTGCCCTGACTGTGGGCGACCGACCGAGACGGTCAGCGAAGAGAACTACTTCTTCAAGCTGTCGGCGTTTGAGCGCAGGCTGCTCGAGCTGTACGAGGATCCGTCGTTCACCATCGGGCCTGAGTCAACCCGCAACGAGATGCTGCGTTTTGTGCGCGGCGGCCTGCGCGATCTCTCCATCAGTCGCAGCAGCTTCAAGTGGGGCATCCCTGTTCCGGGCGATGAGAAGCATGTCATCTATGTGTGGCTCGATGCACTGGCCAACTACATCACTGCGCTGGGCTACGGATCAGACGCGCCTGAGGATGTGGCCCGCTTTGAAAAGTACTGGCCTGCGAGCCTGCACCTGATCGGCAAGGAGATCGCGCGGTTTCACTGCGTGTACTGGCCGGCGTTCCTGCTCGCTGCCGGGCTGCCGCTGCCCAAAGCGATCGTCGCCAATGGCTGGCTGCTCTTCAAGGACTCGAAGATGTCGAAGTCGCTCGGGAACATCGTCCGTACCGAGACGATTCTTGAGGTGCTGGGTGCGGATGCGTTGCGGTATTTCCTGTTGCGCGAGATTGTCTTTGGGCAGGATGGAAGCTTTTCCTTTGACGCGCTCGTGATCCGGTACAACGCTGACCTCGCGAATGGGTATGGAAACCTGGTGAGCCGGACGCTGTCGATGATCGTGAAGTACTTCAATGGGGTGGTGCCAGTCGGCCCTGTGCCCCCGACTTCGCGTGGGGAAGATTTGCCCGACGCGTGGAGTCCGGAGGATGTACGGGGTGCGAGCGAGAGCTTGTTGATGCATGTGCCGCCACTTTTTGATTCGATGAAGTTCAGCGAAGCATTGGCCAACATCTGGGTCTTTGTCGGGGTCGTCGATGGCTACCTAACCGCAAGCGCCCCCTGGAAGCAGCGGGAGGGCGTAAGCGAAGACGAACAGATGACGCTTCGCGCGAACGTTCTTCACACCGCGGCCGAAGCCATTCGCCTCATCACCGCCCTCGTCTATACCGTCATTCCAGATGCAGCCGCAAAAGTCTGGGCACAGCTTGGCCTCGGCGACATCCAACAAGCAGACCTGAAGCAGATTACCTGGGGAGGGCTCCAGCCCGGCACGCGTCTCGGCTCGCTCTCCCCTGTGTTTCCACGCGCTGAAAAGGACGCGATCGCCCGTATGCAGGAATTGGAACAGAACGCCGCAGCAAACCCTGTGTCCTCAACCAGCCAGGCCACTCCTACAAAGCCGGAGTCGCCAGCCGCGGGTGCATCGCTCGGGCCCACCGCTTTCCCAGCCTTTGAGCCGGCGCACCTGCCGCTCTCGCCCGTGGTCTCGCTCAGCGAGCCACCTACCGTGGCCAGCACAGCTCCACTTCTATCCGGAGAGCAGCCATCGGTAAACCCCGCGTACCCGCCGCCAGAGGCCATCTTCACCCCGGGCCTCGACGGTATGGAAGACTCCGCGCTCGCCGGACAGATCGTGCCGCCCCCACCTGTCATGCTCGCCACCCCCGGCCCGGCCTCAGCTCCGGGCGCATCTCCCGCGTTCCCGCAGATCACCATTGACGACTTCCTCAAGGTCGAGCTGCGGGTTGCTCAGATCAAGGTCGCCGAGCGCATTCCCAAGGCTGACAAGCTGCTCCGCCTCGAGGTCGATCTCGGGTACGAGCAGCGCCAGATTTTGGCCGGCATCGCTGAGACCTACGCGCCCGAGACGCTGATCGGTCGCAAGGTCGTGATCGTCGCCAACCTTGCGCCGCGCAAGATGCGAGGGCTTGAGTCAAACGGGATGATCGTGGCTGCTTCGCTAGGCGAGCACGGCAAGCCGTCCTTGGCCGGCTTCCTGGATGAAGTTGAGATCGGCGCAAGGCTTAAGTAAAGCTGCAAGGATCAACTCTGAAAATCCACGCAAAGGTTGAAGGTTTGCTCCTACCTGCACTGATTGATTCCCACATTCACCTGGACCATGCACGCTATGACGAGGATCGCGAGTCGGTGCTCGATCGCGCCTGGGCGGCCGGGGTGCGGGGCATGCTCTCGATTGGCATCGGCGATGGTCCGGCGACCATGCACCAGGCTCTTGCCCTCGCGCGCCGGTATGCTGACCGCCCGGGGACGCCACGGCTTTGGGCCAGCGCAGGCATCCACCCGCAGGAGGCCTCGACAGCTGACCAGGCTGCTCTCGATGCACTCGATGCGCTCCTGGCTCAGCCCGAGGTGATCGCCTGCGGTGAGATTGGGCTCGACTACTACCACGCCGAGAACCCGCCCATCGCAGTGCAGAAGGCTGCCTTCCGCGCGCAGATGGAGCTTGCTGCCGCCCGCAAGCAGCCGATCCTGATCCACTGCCGGCCAGGAACAGCGATCCAGGACGCAAACGGCGCCTCGGCGGATGCCTGGGCGCACACGCTGGCGCTGCTCGCCGAGCAGTGGCGTCCAACGGGCCTCGGCGGCATACTGCACTGCTTCACAGGAGAGCCGGAGCATGCCCGCGCCGCACTCGACCTGGGCTTCCTGGTCTCCTTCGCCGGCAACCTCACCTATCCGAGCGCTTCCGGCCTGCGGGAGATTGCCCGGGTGCTGCCGCTAACGAGCCTCCTGGTCGAAACAGACGCGCCGTTCCTGGCGCCTGTCCCGGATCGGGGCAAGCGGAATGAGCCGGCCCTGGTGACCCGCACTGCCGGGCTGCTCGCCGAGCTGCACGGCATCTCGCCCGCAGAAATTGCCGCTGCAACCACAGAAAACTTCTGCCGGTTTTTCCATGTGGCAGTGGCTCCCGCCGATGCCGGGTAGCTGCGCCACCATTTACGCTGATAATGGAAGAGGAGCAAAGACGTATGGCAGCTGACAATTCCTTCGATGTCGTAAGCAAGGTCGACATTCAGGAAGTACGTAACGCGATCGACCAGGCTACCAAGGAAGTCAACGCCCGGTTTGATCTGAAGGATTCAAAGTCGTCCATCAAGCTGGAGGAGAGTGACACGATCATCCAACTGGCTTCGTCCGGCGAGTACCAGCTCCAGGCGGTGATCCAGATCCTTGAGCAGAAGCTGATCAAGCGCGGGGTCTCGGTCAAGGCGCTCGACTTTGAGAAGCTTGAGCCTGCGACCAACAACAGCGTTCGCCAGAAGGTGAAGCTGAAGCAGGGCATTGCGGGAGACAAGGCGAAGGAGATCGTGCGCATCATCAAGGACTCGAAGAAGAAGCTGCAGGCTTCGATCCAGGGTGAGACCGTGCGCATCACCGGCAAGGATCGCGACATCCTGCAGGAGGCAATCGCGCTTCTACGCGGCCAGGAGCTGGGCATCGAGTTGCAGTTCACAAACTTTCGTACCAACTGATTCGCCTTCTTTGTTTATGGCTCCACAAGCCGGTTCGGCGCTCCGCGAACCGCAACCACGCGGGCCGACATCTGTATCAGCCAGGGAGCATGAGTGAGTACAACCGCGATAGCCACGGCCAAAGAGGTCTTCGAGCTGCTCCATGAGGACCTCCTCGCCATAGAGCGCGAGTTCGGCAAGGACGCCGTCTCCTCGGTCGCGGTGATCACCGAGATTTCGGATTATCTGCGCGAAGGCGGCGGCAAGCGGTTGCGGCCATCGCTGCTCCTGCTTGGCGCTCGCTCGCTTGGCTACTCCGGCGAAGGCATGATCCGGCTGGGCGCAGTCGTCGAGATGGTGCACACCGCGACCCTGGTGCATGACGACATCATTGACGCGGCGGACACGCGGCGTGGTCGTCCCTCGCCGAACACGACCTGGGGCAACCCAAAGTGCGTCCTCGCCGGTGACTGGCTTTACATGCAGGCCTTTAAGGTCGCGCTCGAGGAGCAGAACTTTCGCGTGCTCGAGCTGCTCATTTCGCTGACCCAGCAGATGGTCGAGGGCGAGCTGCTGCAGATGGAGAAGCTCGGCCGCCCGGTCACAGAAGATGAGTACAACGAGCTTATCTACCGCAAGACAGCATGCCTCTTTGAGATCTCCATGCGCCTAGGTGCTGTGCTGGCAGGTGCGGACGATGATACCGAGCGATGCCTGGGGGAGTACGGGCACGCGCTCGGGCTAGCATTCCAGATTGTCGATGACGTGCTGGATTTGACCGCCGACGAAGCGGTGCTGGGCAAGCCCGTAGCCAGCGACCTGCGGGAAGGCAAAGCAACCCTCGCCGTCATCCATGCCCTGGAGCATTGCACGCTGCAGGAGCGAAAAGCGATCGTGACGGTGCTGGCCGATCAGGGTTTTTCAACAGTGAGCTATAAAGCGGTGCTCGACACCTTGCGCCGCCACGGCTCGCTTGATTACGCCATGCGGATTGCCTCGCGGCATGCAGAAGAAGCGAAAGCTGCTATTGAGACTCTGCCCGACTCCGAGTACAAGCGCGCGCTGCTTTGGGTGCCTGACTTCGTGGTGACGCGAGACCGGTGAACCGCTTCCCGCGATCCGGAACGGCGCCACTTGCTGCGGTGTCCGAGCTTGCACACCAGACTGAAGAAGTGATGCCGAGCGGGCACAACCCCGGGATCCACTGCGCTCCGCGATGCTTGGCGAGCCCATGGCTGCCTTTGTTACTCTTCCAGCAACCAGGCCACATGAGCGGGATGTATGATGCGGCGTCGCTCCAAGCGACAAAGCTGGTGCGTTCTAACCAGGTAAGTGGGTTTGAAACGGCACCTGCCCCTGGAAGGCTCACAGCATGCGTCTCGCGCACCGTACCAGAAGTCTGCTGGTCATCGCGGTAACGGCATTTGGCGCTGCCATTTCCAGCGCGTCTGGTGCCCCCTCGAGCGCGACACAGCTCAACCTAAGCAGCACCAGTGTCAATCAGGGTACCGCGGTACTTCTGCGCGCGACTGTATCCACCCTTGACGGCGCGGTTCCAGTGGGGCAGGTGATCTTCTGCGATACCACCCACGTGAGTGTTTGCGCACCCTCCGGCGCCAACGTGCTGGCACTGGCCCAACTCACGCCTGCAGGCACGGCGAAACGCATGCTGCGACTGGGGATTGGCTCGCATTCCATTGTTGCTCGCTTCCTTGGAACCACAACCGACGCGGGCAGCAGCTCTGCCCCGCAAACGCTGACAGTGCATCCGCCGGTGGGACGTGCGGTAACGCAGGTGAGCCTTGCGGCGACGCCGGTCAACCAGCAGACGCAGCAGGGTCTCTACAACCTTTCAGCCGCGGTAAGTACGCCTGGCGGCGGAGTGCCTGCTACGGGGGCGGTGAGCTTTACGGTCACCTCGCCGCATGCGACCACGGTGCTGGGTACGGCCGCGTTGACGACGACGGCTCCGCCGCTGCTGAGGTTTAACAGTGCGCCCAGCTCGCCCACCGGCAAGGCCAACCCGGTGATCGCAGACTGGAACGAGGATGGCATTCCGGACCTGGCGTTGATCGAGACATCGGGAAGCACGGTATCGGCGCTACCGGGCGCGGGCGATGGGACCTTTCCCGCGCCGGGGACTGCCAATGCTGTGGCCGGGCTTTGCGGCTCCGGCTGCGTGGCGCTGGCAACGGCGGACTTCAATAGCGATGACCATGCGGACCTGGTGACGCTCTCGCCCTCGGGAGGCGGGTTCGCGCTGCAGTTTGCCTATGGAACCGGCAGCGGGACGTTCACGGTAAGCACGCCGGTGGCGGTGGCACTGGGATCGAACCTGACGGTGCCGCAGCTGGTGGTTGGGGATTACAACGGCGATGGGCTGCCGGATCTGATCGTCAACGGCGGGGTGAGGTCCGGCGCGGGCTTTGCGGTGGCGCTGCAGCGGGTGGACCACTCCTTCGCGATCACCTACCCCACGAGCTTCGGCATCGCGGGGGTGACGCCGCCTGCAATGATCGAGGCAGCCGATATCAGTGGCGATGGAAAAACAGACTTTGTCGGCCTGAGCAGTACGGCGCTGCTTACCTTTACAAGCAACGGAGACGGGACCTTCACCGTCAAGGAGGTGGTTGCCGGGAGCGATCCGGCCTTCTTTACCGTGGGAGACTTCAACGCGGACGGTTTTGCGGATGTGGTCGTTTTCAGTCGTCCGAATTACGTGGCGCTGGGTACGCCGCTGTTCGGTGACGGGAAGGGCTCGTTTACCACGGGCTCGACGCTGGTGGTCGACTTCCCGCCCTCGACGAACCTTCTTTCGCTCGACGCGGTGGATGTGAACGGGGACGGCATCGCAGACCTGCTTCTGGGCCAGCTCGACGAGATCGGGTATGAAGGGCAGGGGGAGATCACGGTGCTGGCCGTGATCTTCACGAGCAATGGCGCCGGCGGCTTTACGGAGAGCGGTTCCTACCTGCCCTCCGAGCTGCCGAACGCGCTGGAGACGAGCCCGGTTGTGACTGCGGACCTGAATGGGGATGGGCTGCCGGATGTGGTGTATCCACAGCAGTCAGGCTGCTGCGTGGTGCTGCTGAACGAGAGCGGAGCGGGATCGTCCTCGGCCAGCCTGCAGAATGTGCAGATGCCTGTCGGGGCCGCTGGAGGGTTGTCGTTGACAGCAGCTTACGGGGGAGATACACGGTACCAGCCCGGCTCCTCGCCCGCTGTGCGCGTCGATGGGACGCCGGTTCCGACAACTCTGCAGGTGACGGCAAGCCCGTCGACCGCGGTAGAGGGACAAGCGGTGACACTGAAGGCAACACTATTGCCCTTCAGCGATGCAGGCTACTCAACGGACGGGGAAACCGTTACGTTTTCACTTGGCAACGGCAGCTATGGCAGCTATCCGACAGCAGCGCTGAAGAACGGGATCGCTACGGCGACGGTAAGCAACCTTCCGCTTGGTAATAACTTGATTTTTGCGAACTACAACGGTGATGGAACCTTTACCTCCTCGTCGAGCAGCGAGATTTCTGTGGTTGTGAACCAGGCGTTGCCACCGGCTGCGGCGCTGAAGGGAACCTACGTCTTCAGGGTTGCGGGCACGCTGCCACAGGTAAACGGGAGGTCGAACGGGATAGCGGCGGTAGGAGCCTTTTCGGCAGACGGCGCAGGCAACATCACAAGCGGCGAAGAGGACCTGAACAGCGGACCACTCACGCTCACGGCTGCCGGTCTTCAGGGGAGCTACAGTTTGAACGCGGCTGGAACGGGAACGCTCCACCTGGTAACCGGCAGCGGACAGGCGGAAGATTTTGTTGTAGTGCTGGCCTCACGCGACGCAAATGGGATAGCGCAGAAGCTTACCTTGCTGAGCACGGGTTCTGCCGGAACGGTCGCTGCGGGTGAGGCAGTGATGCAGCAAACGGGATACCCGTTAGCGGGGGGTGGGTACACGTTACGCCTGAGTGGAGAGACCGCTTGCCAACCTGCAAGCTGCTCGACGTTCAAAGGAGCCGAAGCGGTCTCGCTTCTGGGATCGTTGATCGTGGCTGGCGGCGCGGGGAGCGGACCGGCTGCTGAGAATCTGGCGGGCATCCTCGCCGTCTACCCTACGGTTTCAATCGTTCTGCTCCAGGAAGACTCCCTGGAGCGCATTGCCCTGACGATCAACAATCCGAGCGGTTCGGCTGACCAGCCGGTAAACTACGCTGGCTACCTGACGAGCGGCGGCGAGATGTACCTGGTGTCCATCGACCCGCATTCCAACAGTATCTTGCTCTCCGGATCGTTGTCACAGCAGTAGCCATGGGTGCGGGAGAGTGAGCCTCTCTCCCGCGCTGCATGCTAAAGCTCGGCGTGACGGAACTGCTCGATGCGGGCAAACTCGTCTTCGCTGAGCCGGAAGCTGGCTGCCGGCAGAATGCCGTCCACCTGGTCCGGCCTTCGTGCGCCCACAATCGCGGCGGTGATCGCAGGATTGTGCAGCGTCCAGGCAATCGCAACTACACCTGGCTCGACATTGTGCGGCCTGCCGATCTCGCGGAGCAGCTCGGCGAGCTTGAGGTTCTTTTCTAACTTTGGCTCGTTAAAGTTCGGGCTGCGCTTGCGCCAGTCATCGTTTGGCATCTGCGCCACCCGCTCGGCGGTCATTTTGCCCGTGAGCAGACCGGAGGTCATGGGCGAATAGTTGATGACGCCGATGTTGTTTTCACGGCACCAGGGCAGTATCTCGTCTTCGACCTTCGGGTTTACCAGCGAGTAAGGTGGCTGCAGAGAGGTGATGGGTGCAATGCGCTGCGCCCGCTTCATCTGGGCGACGTTGAAGTTTGAGACACCGATGTACTTGACCAGGCCCTGCTCTCGAAACCGCGCCATCGCCTCCCAGCCCTCTTCTATTTCTTCCTCAGGGTTGGGCCAGTGAATCTGGTAGAGATCGATGTGCTCGACGCCGAGGCGCTTGAGTGAGTTTTCGACCTCCTCCTGCACGGAGCCAGCCTTCAGGCTGCGGTAGATCGTGCGTGTCTCGAGATTCCATCGCATCGAAGATTTGGTGAAGATGTAGGGCTTCTTGTCGGTCTGCTTCAGCGCGCGGCCAACGATTTCTTCCGAGTGCCCAAGGCCGTAAATCGCTGCGGTGTCGATCCAGTTGATGCCGGAGTCTAGCGCGCGCAGGATCGTGTCAACCGAGTCCTGATCGTCCTGGGCGCCCCAGGCAAACTCCCAGTCGCCGCCGCCGATGGCCCAGGCGCCAAAGCCGATCGGGGTGAGCTGCATGTCAGAGTTGCCGAGGGTGCGCGTTGCAAACCTGGTTTGTGCTGTGTCCTGCGTAAGTGTCGCCATATCCTGGTTGGATGCGAGGTCAAGCAGGCAAAGTTTGACGCGGCCCGGCATCGATCAATACTCCAGCAGGAAGCGGCCTGCCTGCATGATCTGGCGCGCCCCGTCATCCGTGCCCGCCCAGATATCAAAGCCCAGGCCGACCACGTCGATGTGGGTCGAGGAGTACCAGTCGGCACCCGTATGCTCGCCGTACGGGTTGCCGAAGGCGATGTGGATGCCAGGAAACTTCTCATCCTGCAAAATGTTGCCAATCACCTGGTGCACGCCAATGTTGGTGCCAATGGCGAACTCGCCGACCCGGTCCGAGTTTTCGTCGGTGTGGGTGTAGGTCCAAAAGTCTTCCCGCAGCTCGGCATTCTCGCTGGTGCAGGAGACGATGCGGTTCTTCGCAATCTCGATCGTAAGAGGGGTAGAGCTGAGCAGCCCATACTTCGCGCAGAGAAAGTCGCCCACCACCCCATCAACGACAAAGCGGCCGTTTACCTCGCCGGGCGTCGTGAAGATTTCACCCCCCGGCAGGTTACCCCACTTGTCCCGCGAGATGATGCCGGAGGTCTTCAGCCACTTGTAGTCCGGGCGCAGCTCGGCCCGGATGTCAGTACCGGCAGCGGTCGTGGCCCGAACCCATTTGGCTTCACGCACAATCTCAACCAGCTGCTGCGACAACCGGTCGACGCGCGCAAAGTCTGCCCGCATGCCTTCGCACATGATCTCAGGCGTGATATTGACCATGTGCGCGTGACGAATGTGCCGGCGATTGACGACGTTGGTCATCTGCATGCGCGAGTGCAGCTCGTTGCGCTGCACTGCCACGGCAAAGATGCTCACGTCAGAGGTCTCCATGTCGGCGAGCACGGTTGCCGGCATGTCGGTGAGAGGCCTTGGCGCCAGCTCTTCGAGGACAAATGCCTGCCACACGCAACCTGCGGCTCGCAGCTCATCGGCGAGCGCAGCTGCGATCGGGAGTGTAGCCTGATCGGTGATCAGAGTGACTTTTTCCGATGGCTCGACACGCAGACATGCCTGGATGGCCGCCCGCGCACCTGGAGTAAAGGCGTCCGGGTAGGTGACGGAGAGGAGCGTCTCGTTGTCCTTGGGTGAGGCTTGCGACAAATGCGGCTCTCCTTTTGCGATCGCTGGGAGCGTGCGTGCGACGCGCTTGCAGGTGCTGCCAAGTACCGGCGCTGCTTATTGCGGGTACTGCTTGTTGTTTATTCAGATGCGACGCTGGTGCTGCCGGAAATACCGCCCCCCCTCGGGGACAGAAACATCATCCTCCTGAGCGAAGCGAAAGTTCTGCGGTGGCTCTCAACGTCGGCAAAGGACAATGGAATCGCAGATCCTTCGCTTCGCTCAGGAGGTCAAGCTGCGCTCGGAGGGACAAGCGCTCAATTCCTACTCAAACAGCCCTGCCCTGGTCTCCTCCGCCATGTAATCCACCACGTCATGAAGGTCCTTGGTCTCCTCATACACGCGCAGCTGCCGGTCGGCCCCTGTTCCGTTCTCGAGCATCTGGTAGATGTAGTTGATCTCCCGGCGCGAGTCGAGCTCGTCGACCACCTCGTCCACCCAATCCAGGTACTCGCGGATCAGGTCGCGCTCGGGAACCTCGATCTCCTTGCCAAAGTCGATCAGCTTGCCGTCGAGCCCGTAGCGGCCGGCGCGCCATTTGTTCTCCATCAGCAGCGCGCGCGAGTACTGCCGAAAATCAAGATTGCGCGTATGGAGGCGGTAGAGCTTGACGGCCGTGGCCTGGATCAGTGCGGCGATCGCGAGCGACTCCTCGGCACGCAACGGGATATCGCAGATACGCACCTCGACGGTGTTAAAGAATGGATGCGGTCGGATGTCCCACCACAGCTTTTTTGCGTTGTCCATGGAATTGGTCTTGATGAGCAGGTTCACATACTGCTCAAACTCGGCATAGCTCGCGAACGAGTCCGGGATATTGGTGCGCGGGAACTTGTCAAAGACTTTCGTCCGGTAGCTCTTCAGGCCACTCTTTAACCCGCGCCAGAAGGGCGAGTTCGTCGAGAGCGCGAGGATATGCGGCAGGAAGTAGCGCATCGAGTTCATGATGCGCATCGCTGCCTCGCGATCCTCCACACCGACGTGCACGTGCAGCCCGAAGATCAGGTTGGAGCGGGCCACCTGTTGCAGGTCTTCAACAACGCGCTCATAGCGCGCGTCGGGATAGATCTCCTGGGCGCGCCAGTCGGCAAACGGGTGCGTTGCCCCGGCAACGAGCAGCAGCCCATTCTCTTCGGCCAAGCCGATCATGCCGCGGCGCAGCTCAAACAGGTCAGCCCGTGCCTCCTTGACTGTCTTGCAGACGTGCGTGCCTACCTCGATGACCGACTGGTGCATCTCGGCCTTGACCCGCTCTTCAAGCCGGAGCTTGCCCATGGCCAGCATCTCGGTGGCAATGTGCGAGCGCAGGTCGCGGGTCTTCGGGTCGACCGTCTGGTATTCCTCTTCAATCCCGATGCTGAAAGATGGCTGCATGCGCGTGCTCTCCAATGCGTCTCTGCGCGGAAGGGGATGTTCTAGGTCTCAGACGGCAGCGCGCGCTGGGCCCTGCCCTCAATCAGCTTCGGTTTAGCGCTGCCCGCACCGAGTGCGCGTTCCTTCTTCATCTCGACTTTTGTTCCGGCTGACTTCTTCGCAGACTTTTTGCCCGGGCCTTTCTTGGCTGCGCCCTTCTTCGCGGGACCGCCCTCGTGGCCGGGCGCGTGCTTTTTCGCGGCTGACTTTTTGGCGGCTTTTCTGAGCGCAAAGCTGCTCTCGCCCGCTGCCAGGGCGTCCCCGCCCAGGAAGGCTCCCCAGTGAAAGAGTTCGCGGCCGCCGGTGCCTTGCGCCTTCTCGACCGCGAGGCGCGCGACTGCGTCGATGATCCACTCGAAGTTTGCCTCACCCACCGAGTAGCGATCCGCATCCGGCGCCGGGTTCATAAAGTCGATTGCGTAGGGCACGCCATCTTCGACGGCAAACTCGACTGTATTCAGGTCGTAACCAAGCGCCTTGCACAGGGTGAGCGCATCGCGCTCGACGCGGGCAATCAGTGCAGGATCGTACTCGGTCGCATCTTTCAGGTAGCGCTCGTGGTGGGGACGGCGTGGGTCGTAAGGCATCACATGGACCTCCCGCTGCCCCACCACGTAGCAGCGGAAGTACTCGGTGAAGTTGACGCCGGCCTGGAGGATCATGCAGAGGTCGCGCGACTGGTCGTAGGCGCGAAAGAAATCCTCTGGATTGTGCACCTGGTAGACGTCGCGCCAGCCGCCCCCGTCGATCGGCTTGAGCCAGGAAGGAAAGCCTACCGCATCGAAAATGAGCTGCCAGGGAAGCGGGTACTGCAGGTTGCGCATGGAGCGCTCGGTGGTGAGGGCAGGGAAGTGCTTGTGGGGCAGAATGACCGTGCGCGGCACCGCGACGCCCAGCTTTGCGGCGAGCGAGTAGTTGAAGAACTTGTCATCGGCCGACCACCAGAACGGATTGTTGATGACAGCCGTGCCGTTCAGCACCGCGTGCTTTAGAAAAGCGCGGTAGAAGGGAATATCGTGCGAGATGCGATCGACGATGACCGAGTAGTGCGCGGGTGAGTCGAGTGCAACGGCACCCACACAGAGAGACTCGGCAACAATCTGTTCGCCTTTGTGCTCTGCCCCCATCGCGTTGATGCGCTCGACCAGCGCTCCGGGAAAGGTATCTTCCATGCCATAGAGCACGCCGATTTTCTTCATGCGTCTGATCTCCTCGGGTGGCTTTCGCCTGCGCCCCGCTCTTGAAAGCGGCCGGCCACCGACACTGCTTGTTCAGCAACCTTACCGCATTTGCCGGCCACATGTGTCAGCAGGATGCGCCGAGGCAGGTCACTCCGCAAGGAAAGGGAACTCGCCCTCAAGCGCCCACGGACCGCCCAGGTAACGCCACAGCAGCAGGCCCGTTGCCGTGACGGAGTAAGGGCGGAATCCGGCTGCCAGACGCTCGTACAGAGCGCGTGCCTGGGGCGGGTCTACCTTGTTCTGGATGACCACGTGCGGCCGAAAGCCCTGCTGATCCTGCGCGGTGAGCCACGGCAGCCAGGCCCCGCGCAGCTCGCCGTGCAGGCGATCGAGCGGTTGGGCAAGAAGCGCATAGGCCACCCCCCTACCCAGCTTCTGCACGTCGTGCACCTGGACAAGGAAGGGCGCGGTGGTGGCAGCGAGCGTGGTCAGCAGCTCCCGGATGGCGGCAAGCTCCTCGCCAGGCAGCGCGTGGAAGAGCGAGACGTGGGCTGGTATCTTGTTGAGCGTCGCAGGAAAGTACCGTCGGCGCTGCGCTTCAAAGCCGGCCTGCGCTGCCGGGTCAAGCGCAAGGGTGAGGATGAGCGGTTCCGCGACTGGCATGGTTAGGCTTAGTAAAGCCTTACCGCCGTACTCTGTCGAGTTGCCGCGCTTGCCGGCTGCGGATAGGCTGTTACACAAGGAGCGAATCCCTTACGCGTGGCAGGCATTCTCTTCATCCTTTCGGCTCCATCCGGGTCGGGCAAGTCGACCCTGGTCACGCAGCTGCGGTCGCTCGTCGCGCACCTCGACTTCTCGATCTCCTACACCACGCGAGCCCCGCGCGGCTCAGAGCAGGATGGGCGCGAGTACCACTTCATCTCTGCCGACACGTTTCGCGAGATGATCGCGGCGGACCAATTTCTTGAGTGGGCCGAGGTCTTCGGCAACTATTACGGCACTGCGCGCAGCCCGCTCGAGTTGGCAAGGGATTACGGCCACGACCTGCTGCTGGATATTGACGTACAGGGCGCGCGCCAGGTACGCGAGCGGGTGCCGGAGGCTGTCTCGATCTTTATCCTGCCGCCCAACCCCCATGTGCTTGCCACACGTTTGCGCAACCGCAGCCGCGCCGAAGGGCTGGTAGACGCGCAGGTGATCGCGCGCAGGCTGGAGAAGGCTCGCCACGAAATAGAGAACTTTGCTGACTACGGGTATATTCTCGTCAACGACGTCCTCGACGCGGCTGTCGAACAACTGCTCGCCATCGTCAAGGTCGAGCGCTGCTGTCTCTCGCGCGAGCCGATCATCGGCGATGACGCGGAGCGCCTTCAGGCTCTCGCCAACGCAGCACGCTGGCCCCAGGCTTATGAGACGCTCAATCCGGTGCTCGAATCCTTTGGCGTGGCGCCGGTACAGGCCGCGAAAGCAGGCCGGTGAAGCAGGGCCCTAAACCTCTCCTGGAGTGGAAAGTATGAGCCGTGAGCATACCAGCAGCCCAGACGTGCAGCATGAGTTTGACAGCAACTTTCGACGGGTGATCGTAACGGCCCGCCGCGCCCGCCAGCTGCAGAACGGGTCTTTGCCACTCATCGAGTCAGCCTCCGCCAAAGCTTCAAAGATCGCGCAGCAGGAGATCTCTGCTGGCCTGGTCGCTCATGTCCGCCAGGAGACGCCCGTTGTCAAGCCGGGCATCGACGCTCCTGAGATCCCGAAATTTCTCTCCTGACCTGAGTACAAGAGCAAAGCAGGCGTGACGACGCCCCCCGGATCCG
>CAZZYO010000094.1:0-14686 GCA_964658255.1 Candidatus Babeliales bacterium | reverse complement strand
CGCTTCGGCCCAAGGGGCCAGCACCGTTTCGGTGCAGGCCCTGCCTACCATCGCCGCACACATGCAGTGGAAGGCACTCGCCGCAAACGAGCAGGCGAGCGCGCCTAATGCGGCGACTTCGATGGCTGCAGCCAGCAGCGGCGCTGACGACAGGGGCGCAGCTACAGGCGCACTCGCCTCCATGTCGTCGCAGTCTGCTTCCTCCAGTCCGTCCGCTGCGGAGCAGGCGTCTGCAATGATGAAGAGTTCGGCTGGCGCGGCAAGCCTTGCTCCTCCGGCTGCTCTACCCGCTGCACCTGGCGCAGCGGCAAAAGCGACCCACCAGAGCGTTCAGGAGTTTCCGTCACACGCAAGCGGGGCGGGAGCTTCCGCCGTTGCGACGCAAGCGACAGCGCAGTCAGCCGATGTCCCACCCCTTCGTGCTGCGACATCGCCAGCAGCGGCCTCCGGTCTTCACCCCGGCTTGTCGGCTGCATCGGGCACCGCTATAGCTGGGCTGTTCGGCGATGCGCACCAAAGCACACCGAGCGCAGACGGCGGCCCAATGGCGACGACCATGCATGGCGGCAACGATAGTTTGCCTGCGGTTGCCCTGCACCCCGCACCGAGCGTTGCTGCGGCGGCAGCCACTGTTGTAGCAGCCGTCGCGGCTGCTCCGGCGCAGCCAGTCGCGGCCGGCGCAACCTCCAGCCCAGTGGCCGAGCCAGGGAACAGAGCAGAGATTGGCCAGCCTACGTCGGTCGCGCCCGTGCCCGCACTCGCAGACGCCACGGCCGCGCAAGTGCTCGCAGCCCAGCCGGCACCCAGCCCTGCGATCAACCTGCTGCCGGCCATGCAGGGAGCAACCCAGCAGGGCGCCCCCGCGGCTCCGGCAAGCAACGTCGTGCGGTCAGCGAAAGCCGTCACGTCATCGACGACTATGCATGAGCTGCGCAGTGCAAGCGCAAAGACCACCAACTCCGGAGCGCAGCCTACGGGTACCAGCAGCCAGTCCCAGGGTTCTTCCCCTGCGCAGCCTGTGCAGGACGCCCGCGGGAGTGTTCACGGGGCAGGGACCGGCAACAACAACGCGCCGCAGCAGCCTGGCGCGGTAGCAGTCAGCACGCAGGCTGCGCCCCAGGTCGCGGGTTTGCTCGCCAGCGACCCAGGCCAGCAAACAGGCAAGGGTGCGGGCAGCGTCAGCGACACGGCAGCGAGAACCCCGGCGGTTGACCCGGCTAACCCGCTCCCAGACGCGCAAGCCAGCCAATCGATCAACAGTGCACGCGTGATCCAGTCCATGCAGGGCTCAGAGATGCGCGTTGGCATGCACTCGACCGAGTTTGGCAGGGTGTCGATCAACACCACGGTAAACCGCCAGACACTGGCAGCCGAGATCACCTTTGAGCACGCAGACCTCGGGCGCGCGATCTCGGCCCATCTGCCTGCGATCGAGTCCAGGCTGAGTGACTACGGGATGCAGGCCCGGGTGGAAATGCGCGATCACAGTATGACGCCCGCGCACTCCTCCGGCTCTTCGCAAACACCGCTGGGCGAGAGCGGACGCGGCGGGAGTGAAGCACGACGCGGACAGGGCTCTGGAAGCGCGACGGGCGGTTTGACAGCAGGCCCGGCGCAGGGAATGGCAGCGGCGGTCGCAACCGAGTCGAACGAGGGCATGACAAGCAGCCGCCTCAGCATACGAATCTAGCACCAGGAAAATTCCAGCAATAAGGAGACAGAATGTCAGTGATCGGATCCATAGCCAGCCTTCCATCCGCCGCAGTAGGACTGCTGACCGGGCACAGCCAAAAGGCTCGCGCGCAGGCTCCCGGCACCCAGGGCGCGACCGGGCTCAAGCCCGCCGCTGCTACCGGCGGCGCAACCACCAGCTCGACCAGCAGCCCGGGCACCGATATTGGCACAACGTTTCTCAACCTGCTTGTGAAGGAGTTGCAGAACCAAGACCCGACAGCGCCAATGGACTCAACCGCAATGGTGGGGCAGATGATCTCGCTTAACCAGCTCGATCAGCTCATCTCGATCAACCAGGCCGTTAATCCGACCAGCGGGACGCTGGGAGGGCTGACGGGAGCTACGCCCAGTGTCGTTCAAGGCAGGAGCGCGAGCTCGGCTGCCACGCTTGCTGCCCGCAACGCTCTGCTCAACGGCATTTCGGCCAGCGATCCTTCCGGGGTTGCGCTCACGGCAAACGACAGCCTGAAGGCAGCGGCAGGTCTCGCTAGCCCCTCGGCCGGCACTCTCCCATTTTCTGCTGCGGACACGCTCAACGCCGCAGCCGCCTCGGCCAGCAATGCCGGCGCACTCAATCTTACAAATTTCAATTCCATGTTTGGAGGAAAGTAAATGTCATTTTTCGCAATCCCTCTCTCCGGCCTTATCGCCAGCCAGGAACAGCTCCAGGCTGTCTCGAGCAACCTCGCTAACCTCGACACGGTCGGCTACAAGGACCAGAACGTCAACTTTGCCGACATCTTCGCGCAAAGTGGCCTGCAGTCCGGCGGCGTGGTCAATGGCGCTAACGACCCGATCCAGACCGGGCTTGGCGTCTCGGTCGCTGAGACGACGTCGAACTTCTCCAACGGCAACATCACAGCTACCAATATCCCGTCGAACATGGCCCTGAGCGGCAACGGCTTCTTCGTGACCAAGCAGACCGATGGAACGGTTGGCTACACGCGCGCCGGTGACTTCACGACCAACAAAGCCGGCTACCTGGTAAGCCCCGAGGGTGGGGTGGTGCTCGGCTACCCCGCGACCAACGGCGTGGTCTCAACTTCGTCAGCGCCGCAGCCGTTGCAGGTAGGCTCGGGCGCGGTCATCCCGGCGGCGGCGACAAGCACCTTCCAGATGACGACTAACCTGACCGCCAACGCCGCGAACGGTGATACCTTCTCCTCACCCGTGAGTATTTACGACTCGCTTGGTAACCAGCACGCAATGAACGTGACCTACACGAAGACAGCGGCCAACACCTGGAGCTATTCCGTCAACGTGCCGACCGCAGACACTGGCGCGACTTCTTCTGTCGTCGCGAGTGGCACGTTGAACTTCAGCAGCTCTGGCGTTCTTGCTTCGACGACCGATTCGAGCGGCGTGACGACGACCCCGGCCGGCAGCATCAGTGGCATCAACATCCCGAGCTTCAAAGATGGCGCCGCAGCGATGAACCTGACCTGGGACCTGAATAACTCCGCGGGATCGCCGCTGCTTAGCCAGACCAACATCGCCAGTGAGACCAGCGCAACCTCGCAGAACGGCAACGCCAGCGGCAGCCTTTCTGGCTACACAGTCGAGGCAGATGGCACCATCCAGGGCAGCTTTACCGGCGGCGGTACGCTCGCGCTCGGCCAGGTCGCGATAGCCAGCTTTACCAACACGCAGGGGCTGCAGCGGTCGGGCAGCAACCTGTATGACGAGACAGCGGGCTCTGGTCCAGCCTTGATCGGCACTGCAGGAACCGGCGGGCGTGGCACCATCACCGGTGGCTCGATCGAGTCGTCGAACGTGAACACGGCTTCGGAGTTTGCCAACATGATCGTCGCGCAGCAGGCTTACCAGGCCAACGCGAAGACCGTCACCACCTTCGACCAGATCTCGCAGGCCACGATCGCGATGATCACTGCATAGATGACTGCATAGAAGGACTCACTTGAAATCTGAGTGATCGATGAGAGTTCGCCTGCCATACCCTCTCGGGTACTGGCAGGCGGACGTGTTCTCGTCACGGCGCCGGGCGCTGACTCCGCGTACATTGCCGGCGATACCTCCTGATTCTAAAGTTCCTGATTACCACGGATAGCTTGTTGGCGCATTCTTCGCCTCTCCTTTAAACCCTCTGGCTGTTGACTTGCATATGCCAGCAGCAACCCCCTGAAACCAGTAGCGCAATTAGCGCGATGGGCAGGACGAGGAGTGCGCCTGGCATGGCAACGCAACAATTCAACCTCTCGGCTGTCGAGCAGCACACGCCGACCATGGATGCAAACCCGGAGGAACCGAGGGAACGCGAGCCTGTCGAGTTGCTGCCGTGGCTTCCTTGCACGCTTGCGCTTGAAGTGCCGGTTGTCAGCTTCACGGTCGGCAGCCTGCTCGGCCTAAAGCCGGGCAAGCTGGTCGAGACAGCCTGGCACCACAGCACCGACATTCCTCTTCGTGTGAATGGCTTGCTGATGGCATGGACAGAGTTTGAAGTCGTCGGCGAACGGCTGGCAGCCCGCATCACGGACCTGATATGAGCGTGCCAGTGGAACATCTTTCGTTTCGCGAAAGCCTGGCAGAGGCGCGCCTCGGTCGAGGCTTTGCTTCCGGCTCATCAGTCAGCGCGTCTCCCGTTGACCTGGCGCCCGAGCGAACCGCCCGAGCCAACTACGTCGCCGGGCGCCTGCTCGCGTCGACACGAGGTTTGTGGGACAGCTGTTTGCTACGGCTGAAGGTGTTTTGCGATCAGCGGCGTCAGGCCCAGCAAGGACGACGCCTGCGCGTGCTTGAAACCGTTCCACTCGGCGAGAAGCGTTTCCTTGCGATCGTGCAGGTACGAGACCAGGAGTTTCTTGTCGGCAGCAGCGCGAGCGGTGTCTCACTGCTCACTCGTCTCGATGCGCAGTCCGGCCCTGGCACCGCTGCGGCGCCCGCCCCTCTTGCTGGGCAGCCACCGTGTGCCAGTGTTGAAGGGCAGCGATGAAGCAGCGGATCCTGCGTCACGCCGTGGCGCTCTCCGCTGCAGGCCTGCTCACGCTGGTGAGCGCGCCGGCCCATGCAGCTGCGCTCGCGATCCACATGTCGCCCGCTTTGCTCGCAGCAGCCCCGGTAGGCGGCGACATCCGCATCAGCGGCCTCGGCGGCTCCTCGGCGTCTTGGACCATCGTCGTGCTGATGACGTTCCTGACGCTGATCCCCTCGATCTTGCTCTGCGTCACGCCATTCGCCCGGCTCTTAATTGTTTTTCATTTTCTACGTCAGGCTCTCGGGCTGCAGACCACGCCCTCCAATCAAACGCTCATCGGTCTCTCGATGATCCTGACGTTTTTCCTCATGCAGCCGGTCGGCAACGTCATCTACGCCGACGCGGTGGTACCGCTCGAGGATGGCAAGATCACCGCGCTCGAAGCACTCTCGCGTGCTGGCGGCCCGATGCGCGAGTTCATGTCGCACTACGTGCGCGAAAAGGATGTCGCACTCTTTCTCGACATGGCCAAGGAGCCGCGCCCTCGCAGCGTCAGCGACCTGTCCTTCCGGGTCCTGCTGCCCTCCTACATCCTCTCTGAGCTCAAGGCGGGCTTTCAGATCGGGACCGTGCTTTTCCTGCCTTTCCTGATCGTCGACATGGTAGTGGCCTCGATCACCACATCGGTCGGCATGATGCAGCTGCCGCCGGTCGTGATCTCGACCCCGCTCAAGCTGCTGCTCTTCCTGATGGTCGATGGCTGGCACCTGCTGATTGGTTCGCTGATGCGGAGCTTCCACTGATGGGCGGCCAACCATGGGTGTAGACGCGGTTGTAGGGCTTGGCCGCCACATGCTTGAAGAGGTCATCATCCTGGTCGGGCCGATTCTCCTGGTCGCGATCGCGGTGAGCCTGCTGGTCAACATTGTCCAGGTGCTTACCTCGCTGCAGGATCAGACGCTCTCGTCCGTGCCGCGGCTTTTTGCGACCGGTGCTGCGCTGTTCATGCTGATGCCCTGGATGTGGCGCCAGCTTGCCAATTACACCATCCAGTTACTGTCTGACTTTCACGGGGTGCTGCAATGACCGAGATACCCCTGTTGCAGGTCATGCTGGCCCTGCTCGCCATTGGTGTGCGTATCTCCGGGCTCATGCTCTTCGCGCCATTCTTCGGCAGCTCCGTTATTCCGGCGCGGATCAAGGCGGTGCTTACGCTCGCCCTGACCTTTCTGCTCTACCCCATGGTCGAGCACACAATCCCGCAGCTGCCGCCAAGCCACTGGCCGCTGTTCGTGTTCAGCGAACTGCTGGTGGGGCTCGGCCTCGGCATCGTCACCTCGCTCGTCTTCGACGCGGTGCAGATGGCAGGCGGCGTGCTCAGCATCCAGATGGGCTACTCGCTTGTGAATATTCTTGACCCCAACACGATGGTGGAATCAACCGTCGTGGCCGCCTTCCACCAGTCGATGGTGATGCTGATCTTTCTACGACTCGACGTGCACCTGTGGCTGCTGCGAGCGCTCGGCAACAGCTTCGACTACCTGCCGCCGGGATCAGCACACCTGACCCGACCCTTCACCATGATGGCGCTTGAGGCAGGCGCCGGCGTGATCGAGGTGGGCATCCAGATCGCCGCACCAGTGCTCTCGGCAACACTGCTTACCGATATAGTCCTCGGCTTGATGGGCAAAGCCTCGCCACAACTGCCGCTGATGCTGCTCGGGCCAGCGATCAAGAGCCTGCTTGGGCTCTCCGTGCTGATTGCCGCGCTGAAGTACTGGCCTGATATCTTCCGCACCCTCTTTATGCGTTCCATGGAATCGACAAACCAACTGCTGCATTTGGCTCGATAACCGGCTCCACAATCCGGCTCGATAACTCTGCTCGATAGCTACGCTCGTTCATCTAGCGCACCTCAGGACCGATGGCAGACGCAAGCAAAACAGAAAAAGCCACACCCAAGCGCCGCGAGAAGGCCCGGTCCCAGGGCCAGGTAGCCCGCTCGCGTGAGCTGCCAAGTGTGCTCGCCATGGCGGGGGTACTGGCAGCGTTGTGGCTGATGTCCTACGGAGCGATTACCCGCTGGACGTCTTTCTATCGCAACACGCTTGATATTGCCGCGACCGGACAGATCGAGGCCAACGGGCCCCTGCTGTTCTGGAGCACGCTCGAGGTCCTGCGGTGGATCGTCCCGGTACTATCCTGCGCGGCGCTGCTCTCGGTTGCGGCAGGGTATGCGCAGGGGGGTATCAGCATTGCGCCCGAGGCGATGCAGCTCAAGTTTGAGCGCTTCAATCCTGCGTCGAAACTCGGCCAGATTTTCTCGCCTGTCGGCCTGAGCAATATGCTCAAGTCGCTGTTACCATTTGCGGCGATCGCCTGGGTCGGTGGCAGCTCTGTTCGTGAGCACTGGCCGCTGCTGGTGCACGCCTCCTACTTCAATCTTCGGACCATGGCCGCGATGATCGGCGACATGGTCTTCGGGGTGACCTGGAAGGCTGGCGCGATCCTGCTTGCGTGGTCGGGGGTGGACTACCTGCTGACCTGGCAAAAGATGGAAGGCGACCTGAAGATGTCGCGCGAGGAGATCAAGGAAGAATACAAGCAGTCGGACGGGAATCCTGTGATCAAGCAGCGCATTCGCAGGCTGCAGAGAAAGATGCGCCGCAAGCAGTCGCTTGCCGCGGCAAAGACTGCAACCGTGGTGGTGACCAATCCAACCCACTACGCAGTCGCCTTGCGGTACACGCCTGACATGGCCGCGCCGCTGGTTGTTGCCAAGGGGCAGAACCTGCTCGCGCAGGAGATCAAGGCGCTTGCAATGGACAGCGGGATCATGCTGATGGAGAACAAGCCGCTCGCGCAGGCGCTCTACAAGAGCGTCGAGGTGGGCGAGGCCATCCCGTCCAAGCTCTACCACGCGGTCGCCGAGTTGCTGGTGGTCGTCTTCCGGGCGCAGGCCGAAGTGCGCCAGCAGGAGGCGCGGCGCCGCAATCGTAATGCTGCCGGCCAGGTGATCGATCGATGACTCCGCAACCGTTGAAGAAAAAAGAGACCGGCCTGCTAGCCACCGTGAAATCTTCCGGCGAGTGGATCGTGCCCATGGCCGCGGTCTCCATGGTTTTTGTCATGCTCGTGCCGCTGCCGAGCTTCATCCTGGACCTGTTGCTCACCGTCAGCATCACGGCCTCGGTGCTGGTGCTGTTGACCGCAATCCAGGTTCTGCGGCCGGTGCAGTTCTCCGTGTTCCCGAGCTTGCTCCTGTTGCTTACCCTGCTGCGGCTGTCGCTTGATCTGGCCAGCACACGCCGCATCCTGCTGCACGGCAACGAGGGTTCGGGTGCGGCAGGCAAGGTCATCGAGGCTTTCGGTCAATTCGTGGTTGGCGGCAATTACATCGTCGGCTTCGTGCTTTTCCTTGCCCTGATTGCGATCCAGTACCTGGTCGTCAGCCATGGCGCCGTGCGCACCGCTGAGGTGACGGCGCGCTTCACGCTCGATGCCATGCCAGGCAAACAGATGGCGATCGACGCCGACCTGAACGCCGGCCTGATCACCGAGCAGCAGGCACGCAAGCGGCGCGAAAACGTCGCACGCGAAGCCGAGTTCTGCGGCGCCATGGATGGCGCAGCCCGCTTCTCGCAGCGCGATTCCCTCGCGACCATCCTGATCATGGCGATCAACATCATCGCCGGCTTCCTGATCGGCGTCTTCCAGCAGGGCATTCCTTTCCAGGAAGCACTCAAGACCTACACGATCCTTACCGTTGGCGATGGACTGGTGTCGATTCTTCCGTCGCTACTGGTCTCGGTTGCGGGCGGGATCGTTGTTACGCGCGCGGCCTCCAAGGAATCGCTCGGCGTCAACGTTTCCAAGCAGATCCTCAGCAGTCCGCGCCTGCTCTGGATCGGCGGCGGTGTCCTCTGCGCTCTGGGCCTGATCCCCGGACTGCCTAAGTTTTCCTTCTTCTCCTTTGCCGGCGTGATGATGTACGCAGCCTGGAAGCTGAAGACCGAGAGGCCTGCCGATGACCCCGACGCGCCGGACGCTGCGGTCTCAGCGGGAGAACCAGGCGCAACAGGCGCCTCCACCGGGCCAGCCCTCTCCGGCGACTCGATGGACACGGTGTTAAAGCTTGATGAGCTGATGCTCGAGGTCGGCCTGGGCCTTGTGCCCATGGTCGATGCAAAGCAGGGCGGCCAGCTGCTCGCGCGTATCAAGAGCCTGCGCAAGAGCCTCGCGCAGCAGCTGGGCTTCCTGGTGCCGTCGATCCACATCACCGACAACCTGTCTTTGCGCGAGGGCGAGTACGTGGTGCACTTGCGCGGCACCGAGATCGCGCGGTGGGAGTTGAAACGGGGATCGCTGCTCGCCATCAGCTCCAACCCGCAGGCGAACCATCTGCCCGGGCAGGAGACGCGCGAGCCTGCCTTCGATGTGCCTGCCAAGTGGATCTCGCAGGAGCTGCAGGCGCAGGCGATTGCCGCCGGCTATGCCGTGGTCGATTCAACGTCCGTGCTGGCGGCACACCTGGGTGAGCTGATCAAGCGCAATGCCTACGAGCTGCTGTCGCGTAGCGAGACCAAGCGGCTGATCGATCGCCTGAACGACTCGCACCCCAAGCTTGTCGAAGAACTGGTGCCGAAGCTGATGAGCCTGGGCGAAGTGCAGAAAGTGTTACAGCAGCTGTTACGAGAGCAGGTCTCGATCCGGGACCTCGGCACGATCCTCGAAGCGCTGGTGGACACGGCGGCCACGAACAAGAATCCGATCGCGCTGGTGGAGGCGGCACGCCAGGCGCTTGGACGCGCGCTCATCCGCCCGCTGCTCGATGAGGGCGGCCAGCTGCGGGTAGTCACCCTCGACAGCTCGATTGAAGAGGAGTGCATGCGCGCTGCCAACTTGCAACCAGGGCAGATTTCTTCGAGCGCCCTGCAGGTCTCGGTCGCGCGTCGCGTGCTGGAAAGCCTGAAAGGAAACTTCGGCGATCAGGTAGGCGATGCGCCGCCAGTGCTGCTCTGTTCCTCGCCCGGACGGTTCTACCTGCGGCGTCTGCTCGAACCGTTCTTACCAAAGATTGTCGTCATTTCCCCGACTGAGATTCCACCGATGACTTTGGTGCAATCGGTCGGCGTAATTCGCTAAGCGCAGCAGCCCGTAGCTCTCACACTGTGGAGTAGACCATGTCAACCGCTTACTCAACCTATAAGACCCTGGCCGCGGAGCCGGCGCCCGGCCACCGCGAGGCGCTCGAGGAGCGCAACGCAATGATCCTCGACGAGCTGCCGCAGGTCTACTTCATCGCGGCCCGGATCCTGGAGCGTCTCCCGCAACATGTGCAACTCGAAGATTTGGTGAACGCAGGCGTGATCGGCCTGCTTGAGGCGCACAAGAACTTCGACGGCGCCAAGAACGCGCAGTTCAAGACCTTTGCGAAGTTTCGTATCCGGGGCGCGATCCTCGACAGTCTGCGCGAGCTGGACTGGGGCTCGCGGAGCCTGCGGCGCAAGGCTCGCGAGATCACCGAAGCTACCGCCCGGCTGGAGGGAGTACTACACCGCCAGCCCACCAAGGAAGAGGTCGCCGTCGAGCTCAAAATGAAGCCCTCCGAACTGGACGAAGCGATGACGCAGCTGGATGGTTTGCACATTGTCGGGCAGCAGGCCGCTTCCTTTGACGGCGAAGATGTGCTGGACCTGATCGAGAGCGCCCCGAGCACCTGGGCGAACCCCTTCGAGCTCTACTGCCAGGCAGAAGACAAGGCGCGGCTGGCAGTGGCCATCGGTGAGCTGAATGAGCGCGAGCAGCTGGTGCTCTCGCTCTACTATCGCGAAGAGCTGACAATGAAGGAAGTTGCAGCCGTGGTTGGCATTGCGCTCTCGCGGGTATCGCAGATTCACTCCGCGGCATTGAACAAGCTCAAGCAGGCGCTTGCGCCAAGGGGAGCTGCTTCGGCTACCTCGGGGCCTGCCACCCCGACCCTGAACGTTGAGGGCCGCGCCGCGCGACGTCCTCCTGCTGCGGCCGCGGTCGGCGCCGCGGGCATGCTGGAGGCTGGCCAGTGAACGAGCAGCCCAACCTCTCCCCAGCCGCTCTTGACGCCGGGCGCAGTGGAAGCAAAGCCAGGCCAGGCGCACCTCGGTCGGTGCAGCCCTGCAACTTCCGCTCTGCGGGACGCCTGTCCAATGAGAACGCGCGCGCTCTTAGCACGATGCATGAAGCGCTGGCGCGCAACATGATGAACTCGCTCGACGTGTACCTGGGCGCAGGGCTTGAAATCAAGCTCGCTACGCTCGAGCAAATGCCGATGGAGGAGTACCGGGCCGCCAGCGCATCTTCAGGCTATGTACTGCCTTGTTCGCTTCGTCCCTCGCTGTCGACCGTGCTGCTCGAGCTGGACCAGGCGCTCATGTTCACCATCATCGACCTGCTGCTGGGAGGATCAGGAGCAGTAGCCGAGGAGCCGCGCGAGTTGACCGAGATCGACGAGGAGATCATGCATGGCGCGGCAAGCCTGATTGCAGCCCAGATTGAGCGAGCCTGGCAGCCCGCAATCTCTGCGCTTACGCCGGGCACGTGCGTGAAGCCGACCCTGGCGCACAAGCTCTTCCCACCCATGGAGAAGGTGCTCCGCATTCGCTTTGATCTCACGCTCGCCGGGATGACCGGCGGGCTTCACATGTCGTTCCCTGCGTCCTTTGGGGGGCACCTGGTGCGCAACATCAAGACCGAGCTCTCAAGCCAGAGCGGCACCCGATACCTGCCGAAGCCGAGCCTGCAGCAGCGGCTGCTCGATTGCCACTTTACGCTTGCCGGTGTGCTGCCTGAGCTACAGGTGCGGGTGCGGGATCTCGCAGAGATAAAGGTTGGCAGCATCCTCAGGCTCTCCGCCCCCACAACCAGCTCGGGCCGGCTCACCCTTGAGGACAAGCAGCTTTATGAGGCGATCCCGGTGCGCCAGAGCAACCGGAAAGCCGTTCAGCTGCTCGCGCTCGCACAGCCTACCGGCTGGCTTGAAGACTAATCGCGATGGCCACAGGCGCCCGCGCTGACTGGCAAGCTAGTTTCCACGGTGCAGGGCTGTCCTGCTCCACAGTGATTCCGCACCAGCGCTTGCCGCTGCCTGATCTCCGGACCCGGCAAGAGCGGAGTACGCAAAGGATTGAATGATGGGAAAGAAAGCGCACCATCCCTCGTGTAACGCGTTCGCCAACCTGTTTGCCCGCCTGCTGGGGCGCACCATCACGAGCGCCTGCGGCTCCGACTGGCAGATCGAACTCGTCGAGCCGCCGTCAGAAAAACTGCCCGTAATCGCATCGCCGGTGCAATACCGGCTGGCCTTCGCGCAGGGGCTCAATGGGCACTGCTACATAGTCTTCGGCGAGGCTGACGTCAGTGTTTTCGGGGGGGAAGGCCAGGCGCAGGCTGGTGCCGCGGATGGCTGTCGCGAGGCGCTGCTGGTCCTGCTTCGAGACGCCATTGCCTCACTTCCAGAAGGCCTCGCGGCCAATCACGGCCCTGTCACTATCGAGGCGCAGGTGGCCCCGGCTCTTGACCCGGAGGCCGAGCACGCGCTCGAGCTCAAGGCGAGGGACAAAGGCGGCGCTAGCACGATCATCCTGCTGCACTTTGATCCGCCGCTGCTCTCTTCCTTTGCCATGATCCAGGCGCAAGGCGAGCCGGGCGATGCCATGGGCAAATTGCTTGGACCGGCGAACCTCGAGATGGTCATGGACGTTGAGCTGAACTGCACGCTGCGCTTTGGGCAGCGGCAGCTTTCGCTTCGAGAGATCCTCGACCTCGCGAGCGGATCGGTGGTCGAGCTGGATCGCCAGGTCGATGAACCGGTTGAACTGATCCTGGACGGACGGGTGATCGCGCGAGGCGAGGCCGTGGTAATCGACGGCAATTACGGTCTGCGTGTCACCCAGGTGGTGCCGTCTGTTGCTTTCTAGTCTCGTCGCACCAGATGCCCTTCGGCTGCGCGCAGACGGTGGGCCATGGCTGGCCGCGCCCGGCGCTTTTCGGCGGAGAAGGGCCAGGCAACCATGAGTCGCGCTCAAACGACCCCAGGCAAGCCAGGAAGGCTGCGCGCGTGGGCATCTCGGTACATGGTCGAGTGCGGGATCGCGCACTGCCGACGCTTCCATCTCTCGCACCGGCTGCTCACCCGCGTGCCTGGGGTCTTCCTTGGGTCCACCTGGTATTGCAGCTCAGAGTGCCTGCAGGAGGCCGTGGAAGATCGCATCTCCGCACAGCTGAGCGCTGCCCTCGCAGGTTTGCGTCGACAGCCCCGCATGCCGTTTCGCCTCATCCTGCTTGCGCAGGGTACGGTTACCGAGGCGCAGCTGGAGGAGGCTCGCGTCCAGCAGCATCGCGTGAAGGACTTCCCGGTGGAAGACCTGGGCGATACACTCGTGCGCCTTGGCTACGTGACAGAGGACCAGGTCGCCAATGCGCGCGCCGCCGAGGCAGGGTGCGCTTTTTACGTCGGCGATGGGGAGTCGGTACCGCCCGCCTGCAGCGTCCCTCGCTCGCTGATGGAACATCACTCGGCCGTCCCGATGCACTTCGCGCCAGGCACGCGGCGACTGCTCATCGGCTTCGTCTACCGATTGGAGCACCGCCTGCTCCAGGCCGTCGAAGATGTCACCGGGTTGCACCTGGAAGCATGCATGATCACGCCAACCACCTTCCAGCGGCAGCTAGCCCGTCTCGAAGCAGAGGCCCTTCCAGAGGTCGAGCACGACGGCTCGGCGGTCACGGAGAGCCCGGCCGGTATAGCTGCCCTGGTGGTGCAGCAATCACTGCGCAGCCATGCGGATCACGTCCGGATGGGCACCACGCGCGATGCTGTGTGGCTCCGGCTGATCGGCGCGCAAAGCACGCGCGATATTGTTGTCGATCTAGAGTCCGAGGAACCAACACTCCCGCCTGCCATGCCGGCCGAGCCGCGCCCCGAGCGCCGAGTCAGGCAAGGGCCCCCCAGTACCCCCCGGCGATAGGCCTACGACCATCCTCCTGCCCGCTCCCACTAACCGCTTGATGACCATGCGCTGCAAATCCTCTTGCCACCTCTCAGAGGAACGCGGTACAAACAGACACTTATGGCCATCGTCACCCTTATCATCGGCATTCTTCTCTTCGTCATAGGCGTCGCTGGACAATCGATGACCCGCGCCCGCAAGCCTCTAGCGCACCACCAGGATCGCCATGGGTTTCGTCTTGTGGTCACCATTGGCTCGCTCGTAGTCGGGGCCTGGCTGTTGATTATCTCGACAGTGCACCTGCTGCACATGCATCACGTGACGCTGCACTCCTGAACCGTTGCCTGCGACGGCCGCTACTCCTCTGCGTGCAGCACGGTTTCAAAAAGCAGCAGCGCCGCCGCGGTGAAGACAAGGTCATACCCGATCAGCAGCCGAACCCACAGGCCTGGATCTGCCTCGCCGGTGAGGATGGCCTGCGAAGCGGACGCCATCGCGAGCAGGGCCGGGATAAAGATGGGGAAGAGCAGCAGGGGGAGCATCAGCTCGCGCGAGCGGGTGCGGACCGAAAGTGCCGCAAAGAATGTACCATTCACAATCAGCGCCCAGCTGCCCAGCGGCAGCACGGCGAGCATGAGCCAACCCTGGCCCTCGGCGCGCAGGTTGTAGAAGACGATAAACAAGGGCGCCAGCACCAACTCCACAGCCGAAACAAACAGGAAGTTGGCCAGCACCTTGCCCAGGAAGAGTGCCGAGGCAGGTGCCGGGCTCATGCGCTGTGCGTCCAGTACCTGGTTCCGCAGTTCGCGCGCCCAGGCCTGGTTCAGGGCGCTGGTAGCCGCGAACAGGATAGCGACCGAGAGAATGCCGCCGGCGATGCGTCGCGATTCTGCCTGGGTGGGGTCAAAGGAAAGCGAGAACAGCACGACGACCAGCAGCGCGAAAAACAGCATCGCGTTCAGAGCGTCCTTCGAACGCCACTCCAGTCGAAGCTCCTTTGATAGGTGCGTCCACGTGTAAGCCAGCAGTCCTG
>CAZZYO010000093.1:5683-14924 GCA_964658255.1 Candidatus Babeliales bacterium | reverse complement strand
AGGCGGACGAACCGGTGCACCCCGCAAGACCGCCAGCAGCGCGCGCCCGCGCACCTCGCCCCTGACCTCCTCCGGCAAGGCGCGCAGCAGTGTCAAACCACCCACTGGCCGTCCCGGGCCCCGCGCAAGTCGCGGTGCGGCGACCAAGGGTCCGCGCGGCGCGGCCAAGCGAGCGAGCCGTCCGGGTAAGGATCGGGGCAAGTGACCGATGCTGCCGGACACACGGCTCGCTCCCACGCCCAGCCACACGCGGCGGACCCTCGTCCAAGCTACCGAAGCGCCTCCACCGGAGACGCTGTTTCCCGGCAAGGCCAGTTGACCCGCCGGGTCGTCGCCATCGACGGCCCGGCAGGCGCGGGCAAAAGCACTGTTGCTGCGCGCATCGCTCAGCAGTTCTCGCTGCTTAATCTTGAGACAGGCGCCATGTACCGGGCTTTCGCGTTGAAGGTGCTGCGGTCTGGCCTGGATCCAGACGATGCCGCCGTGGTGCAAGCGTTAAGCCTTGAGACAAGCATTACGCTTGAGCCCGCGGAGACCGGGAACCGCGTGCTGCTTGACCAGGCAGATGTTACAGCCGAGCTGCGTACGCCGGAGATCACACAGGCAGCTTCGCGGGTGAGCGTGCATGCAGCGATCCGCACCTGGATGGTCGGGCTGCAGCGGGAGCTTGGCGCGCAGGGGAACGTGGTGATGGAGGGCCGGGATATCGGCACAGCCGTCTTCCCGGATGCGGATGTCAAGATTTTCCTGGATGCATCAGCAGAGGCTCGCTCGCAGAGACGGTATCAGCAAGGTGCCCCTGCCTCACCCGCGCGCGGCCTGGATCCAGCGCTGGACGCAGCGCCAGGTACAGCCCTGGGCACAGCGCCGAGGGGGACTGCAAGCCAGTCAGCAGGCCCGGGCCCAGACGAGTCCACAGATAGGTCCGCAGCCGGCGATCCCTATCCGGCTGCAGGTCAGCTCGCCGTTCTGGCCGAGCTACGCGAGCGGGACCAGAGGGATCGCGAGCGGACACAATCACCGCTCCGCCCGGCTGAAGACGCCATAGTCATTGACTCAACCAGCCTGACGCTTGATGAGGTCATCGAGCGCGTGGCTTCACTGATCACTGCACGCTGGGCTCTGGCTCCGCCCCCTTAGAGTGAAGGTGGCGCGCGGACGGCGATCCTGGCGTGCCTTTCTCCGGCGCCTCGGGTCTCTCTGGCGTCTCCGCCCTGTCCGGCTGCTCAGCCCGCGCACCGCCGCGGTGGACAGTCAGGTCGCCATGGTTTGCTTCGAGATCAAGATGCGGGCCTCCCTGGCCAACCTGGCCTGTAACCACCTTGCGTCCGCCGCTGGTCTCAACCGGCAGCGCGAAGTCAGTTGCTACCTCATCGTCGTCACCGGTTGAGCCACGAACCGAGAAACTCGCGTTCGCAGGCAGCGTCAGCGTCATGGATCCAGTGCGCCCGGCCAGGCTCAGATTGCCGAGCGGCATCGCAGCCGACACGTTCATATCGCCATTGCTGTCGTCGATATGCGCATCTCCGACCAGATCCGTGATCTCGATATCCTTTGACCGGGTGCTGAGACGAAGCCCGCCCGAGGGTCCAACCAGGCGCAGGTTGCCAGAGTCGAGTGCCATCTCGCCGGCCAGCTTTGGCACATCGAGATCGGTGCGACTGGAGTGAAAGTGCACCTGCGAACCCACGTTTGCCAGGCGTGTATCGCCAAAAAACTCTCCATTTAAGAGACTGCGCCCCTTGACGCCGGAGACCGACACGTCATCCGCCTTGCCATCAACCGTCAGGTCGCCGGCTATGGTATGCACCGTCACATCCCCGTGGTCCATACGCGCGTGGAGCGATCCGCCCAGGCTGTCGGCGGTCAGGTCACCATGGGAAAGCGTAATGTCGGCATCGCGGCCCAGTCCGGACAGCGCCACATCGCCATGCGCGGTGCGCAGGGTCACTGTCACGCCGGGTGGAACCGAGACCTTCAGGTCCACGCTTGCGCCCTCCCGGCCACCCGCAGACAGGCTGGCGCCCGTGCCGTCGGCAGAGAGAACCGGCAGCGTTGCATCCAGGTCGCGACGGGCCGCCGCGTCGGAGCTGGCGTGCACGACCTGCCGCGCCTCTACGTGCACCTCGGTCGCACCACCGGCCAGGGGCTGAAGCGAGGAAACCTCAACGTCGCCTCGTGCGTTCACGATCGAGAGCGTCCCGTTTGCGGCGATAGGACGGATCAGCGTGTGGTTTTCCACATGCTCTTCGCCCATCATGGACATCCAGCCCTGATGGTCCCCGAAGTTATCCAGCGCATCCCCGAACGCGTCCAGGTGGACTGCGCTGCGCCCAAGGCCGCCGAGAATGGAAAGCAGGATGATAAGCCAGACAACGCCGCCGAGCGATCGACGGCCTGACGTTGGGCTTTTCCGGTCGAAGAAATACTCGATCAGCAGGCCCAGGCCGACTGCGATCAGCAGCAGAGGCCACCACTGCGCGTACCACGGCCAGAAAACATCCGCGCGGAGCTTGCCCGTCTCGAGCAGGAGCGCGATCACACCGGCGGCGATCAGGATGACCGGGCCGACGAAAGACCTGCGCCGGGTAAAAGCATATTGGGCGCGGTACTGCTGCTTCTGCATGCGGCGCATGTCCCGAGCCTGGCGGCGGGCGTCGCGCGGGGAGTAGGGCGGAGGGGCGGTAGCCATGGCTAACTCTCCTTCTCCACTGGCGGCTGGTAGCCGGCAGTGGTAAGCGGCGCAGGTGCGGCCGGGATGAGCGCGGTGCCCCCCACCGGAGGATAGGGCGCGGAGCTGTAGCTCGTCGCCGGGTACAGCGGCAGAGCAGGTGGCGTAGCCACGGTGAAGATGGCTCCCTCGGCAAGTCGCAGGACTCCGGCCACGATCAGGTAGAGCGGCCAGCTCCGTGAGAAGCCGAGGACACCCCACTCATTCAACAGGGCCGTGACTCCAAAGGTCAGCAGAAAGATGGGTCCGCGGATGCGGCGGTAGAACAGGTACGTGTTCACAGACCACCTCCAACCGGCGACGCCGAACGCAAGCGACGGAAGAGCATGCCCGCGCCAATGACAATGATGATTACGGGCCATCCCCGTCCGATCCAGTGCCACTCAAAGACGCCGAGCGTGCTGAGCAGAAAAAGAATGCCGACAATGATGAGCACGATCGCTCCGACCGGTTCCGGGCGTCCACCGTACACAACAGGGTAGGGCGACGGCGCGGGGGCGACGGCTGGAGCTCCGGGCGGCGGCGGTCCAGGAACCGCACCCCAGCCGGCAGGCGCAGGGTTCCATGGTGTGCCGGCGTCACGACCAGCATGGTCTTCCCAGTTTGTCGACGCGCCCCCGACCGGAGGCAGCGGGCCAGACGGCTCAGTCATGAGAGGCTCTGCCGCAGAACGATCCGGTGCAGGCTGCGTGGCATAAACCCGCCGAGGAGCCGCGATGCCAGGCACACCGAGACGGTTCCCAAGGTCATTCAGCCCGAAAGGATCGGGCAGCGGCAGCCCATCGCGCCGCGCGACTGCCGTCTGGATCGCGTCGAAGATCTGGTAGAACACCCAGGCAGCGATGAGGATGCCTGCCAGTGGGAAGTGGTCTGTCGCCCCGATCAGGAAAATCAACACCAGCACATGCACCAGCGCCTTGATGAACTGCCCGTTATACATGGCTCCGACGCCCGGGATTATACCCAGGAGCCCGGCCAGGATCGGGCTGGGGCTACGGCCGAAAGGGTCGTTCATCGCCGTGTAGCCAGGCTGCAAGGGCACCGCGCTCCAGGCAGAAGACGTTTGCGTGGTCCCCGCGGCGGGCGCCGCCGCCTGGGCGCCGGGAGCGCTGCCTGGTCCATGCAGCCGCGCTGCCAGGCAGGGTTCGCAGTACACCACTCCGGCTACAGAACGCACGCACTGCGTGCAAAGCGGCTTGCCACAGTTCTGGCAGTAAGCCGCAACAGGTACATCAGGATGGTTGGCGCAGTTCATATGCGGTTCCTTTCCGTGCGTAGTGCGCCTGGTATCAGGGTGGTGCGGGTCTTGTTCCCTGCCTGCCGGTTCGTTGTGCAGGGGGCTGCCGGGTAGCTGACCAGCTCTGGCCACCCACGCACCACCTGCGCGGGCTTGTCATTGCTGGACGAGCCAGGCGTCACCACGGCTGAGCCCTTCGCTTTCGGAGCCGGCTTTGTCATCAGCGGCTTCTGTTGCGGTTCAGGTGTGGATGTCGGCTCCACGTCGCGGCGCAGGTCCTGCATCTTCGACTCGACCTCGTAGACCAGCCGCAGGTTTTCGTAGAAGCTGACTATCTGCTTTTTTGTCCCGTAGAAAGAGCGCGTCACATTGGCCTGCATGGCCTGGGGACGCAGCTCGGCCGCGTGTACGGAGGTGATCTTGACCCCGGCAACGCTCAGGGTGAGTGCCACGGAGAAGAGCGCCATGGCCGCGGTCATCAGCAGCCGCGCATGGTGAGCTCGCCGCATTGCCAGCAGGCTCAGGCTTGTTGGGAAAGGCATGCCCCAGCGCCCAACGGCTGTGTCGCCCTGTACCCCGGCGAGCGCTGCCGTGCCCAGGGGGAAGTCTGCCTCCGCGCCGGCGCCACGCGTCTTGGCGAGAATTTTCCCGAGTAGATCAACTGGTGGCGCAGGCTTCGCATCCTTGAGCATCTGCAGCCACAGCTCTCCCTGCCTGGCCTGCTCCATCAACTGTCCACAGCCGGGGCAGCGCAGGCTGTGCGCGGTGAAAGCGGCTTCAGCCTCGGGCGAAAGCGCGCCCGCTTGCCCGGTAGCCGACTGGTCCATCTTGTCAGCCAGGATTGCTTCCCACTGCTCACAGTCGAGCGCGCCATCCTGCTCCGCGTTGTCTCGTCCTATCCTGTCCATCTCAGCTCACCTGTACTCTTTTGCTCTCAAGCAGACGAGCCAGCTCTGCCCGGCCGCGGCTGATGCGTGACTTGACCGTGCCCTCGGGCACGCCGAGCACCGCCGCGATCTCCTTGTAGTCCAGATCCTGCAGGTCGCGCAGGATCACTGCCTCGCGCAGCTCCGGCGAGACTCGTGTAAGCGCCTGCTGCACCATTGACTCCAGCTCGCGCTGCATCGCGTTCTGGTGCGGACTGCGGCCCCTATCTTCCAGATGGATGCCGATCGCGTTTGGGCGGCCTTCGCTCTCCTCCCAGCCGGCGTCCATCGAGTCGGTTGCGCGCTGCTGCTTGGTACGGCGGAAGTGGTCGACCAGCAGGTTGCGGGTCATGGCCGTGAGCCAGGTCTGCAGGCTGCCCTTGGCGCCGTCAAAGGCCCGCAGGTTACTCCAGACCTTGAGGAAGAGATCCTGGGTCAGGTCTTCTGCATCGTGCGAGGAGCCGGTGAACCGGTAGCAGAGTCCATAGACCCGCCCGTGGTGCGTGCGCACCAGCTCGGCCCAGGCCAGGGCATCCCCTTGCAGACAACGCCTGACGATCGCCTGCCAGTCTGGTTCCACCCGACGCTCCTCAACCGACGTGGCCACGACCTTTTCAGGCCAGGTAGCAGTCCGCCGTCGCGCTTCGTCCCGGCCGTTTGTCTGCCGGTACGCCTGGTGAGTGCTCTCCGGTTTGGAGGCTCCGGCCCAGAACCCCAACGTCACTGTGCATGCCGCGCTCATGTCCAATGCATACGCAGCAAGCCCCGGCGCGGTTCCACCGCGAGGCTTGCCGTCCAGCATAACGCAGTCTTCCGGGCCTGAGATCAGGTCGTGGCATCGGGTCAGACGCAGAAAAGGCAGGCCTTTGGAGGCCTGCCTTCCGACTACGTTGACCCGGTCCTACTGGATCAAAGGGACCTGTGACTGTCGCTGCTGGCAGTCCCCGCACAGGCCGATCACATCGACGGCCAGGCGCTTGACCAGGAACCCGCCTGGAAGCCGCTGCTGCACGTCGCTGAGCCCGAGCAGACCGGCATCGATGTCCATGATGGCTTTGCACTCGGTGCACACCAGGTGGTGATGGGCTGCGTGGTTCGTCTCAACGCGCATCGAGCCATGGTGCATGCTGACCTGCTCGAAGATGCCGCTGTCGATAAACAGATGGAGATTCTTGTACACCGTCGCCAGCGATATGGAAGGAATCCGGCGCTTCACGCGCGCGTAGACCTCCTCTGGACTCGGATGACCCTCGATGCCTGCAAGGACTTCGTAGATCACCTGCCGCTGATGCGTCACCGCAAGCCCCGCCTGCTCGCAGACCTTCCGAAACTGGCTGGTTTCCTGCTGCTTCATACCGATCAGAGTAGCAATTAGGAGGATTGAGTGTCAAAGATTACCAAAGTCGCAGGGCTGCTCTGCCGCATTCCCATACTGGGACCAGGAATCACTCAGTCGTAGAAATCAGCCTTCCAGCCGAGTGAAAGATGCTACCGTTCTCTTACCGAAAGGCAGGGTTCCGTCATGGTGCAATCTTTCCAGACCATCGCTTCCTACAATGTAACGCCGTACAACAACGTTTTGCCGCATACGCAGCCATCGTCAAAGGCCGCTCAGACGGCTCCCTCCCCGAAGACCAGCGATCCAACACCGATCGCCCTCGTCAAGTCGGGAATACACGATAAGGTGACACTCTCGCCGGCTGCCCAGGCCAAGCAGCTGCTTGAACAAGGCCGGAGCGTGTCGCAGATCGCCGCCGCCCTGAGCACGACGCCCGCAGCAGTCGACAGCTACCTCGGGATCACAACCAGCACGATTGCGATATCGCAGGTCCCAGCCGCGACGCACCCGATCTCGCTGCCCGTAGGTTCTTCGGCCGCCCTGCCTACGCAGCCTTCGGTTTCAGCTGTAGCCTAAAGATGATGAGGGCCAACTCACAGTTGATGTGACTTGGCCCTCATACAATGCTGGTGAATGGCTCATACGTCGGCCGCTCTACGCGGCTCAAGGCGTCGGTGGATCGCTGCCGTTAGAGCACCTTGGTGCTGTCTTCGACTTCCAGCTCCTCGTGACGGACCGCGCCTCCGACCTGCTGCACCTCTTCGACAGCCCGCTTGCCTACGAGAACCTCTTCGCGGACCACGGTCTGGGTATCGGCACTGGCGCGCTCCTCTGAGAGTGGAATCCGAATCTCGCTGTCTGCGCCGATCTGCCCGCTCGCTGCTGTCGTTCCGCTCACCGGGATGCGCTCGATGACCAACTCTTCGCGCGTGACCGGCACCTGGATGGTCTGCTGCTCGGTAATGATCTCCTTGCGAATGCGGACCTCGCCGCGGCTAATGCGGTCCTTCTGCACACGAAGCACTTCACCCAGCAGCTGGATCTTTCTCTGGCCTTCTGCCGAAGCAACTGGCGTGTTGTAGTCATAGGACGCTGTGTCCGCGCCAATGTCGCCACCATTCTCCGCCAAGATATCTTCGGCCTCAGACTCGCGCCCGGCAGCGGAAACGGTGACCACCGCACCTTCCGCCTGGGTACCGAACTTGTGGCTGAAGTAGCGCGAACGATCCGCCGGCACGTCGAGGCCAGTCAGCGCGCCCGAGAAATCATCGTGGTCATAGGCGTGGCCTGCGGTGATCTCATGCGAGATGTTGCTGCCACGGGTGCTCTCGTCAGCGTACGGCTCTACGTCTGAACCTTCAAAAAAATTCTTGAGACGATCCCAGGCACCGGGCTCCTTGGCTTGGGTGGATTGCGTCGACTGTGCAGCGTAGCCTTCGCTCGACCCAGTGCTCACCCCGGAGCTCTCCTGGCTTAGAGCCAGACCGATCTGGTTTGAGGAGAATCCTGCCGCCTTGAGTGCGGATACAGCCTTTTCAGCCTGTGCTTCGCTAGAGAAATGACCTACGACCGTAGCTGCCATGTGGAGTTGCTCCTTTACGTTGTGTCGAGTGATTGTGCCGACCATAGTCTCGCTCGATGAGCAAGCGAAGGACCGGCGACACCCAAGACCACGGAGCGGCCTGCGACTTCATACCTTGAATGCGCTCCGTCGCGCCGTTCTTCCTATAGGTAGAACGGCGCGGCGTCACTTAGGTTGCATTGTGCATAATGACAGGTTCGCTGACTGATGCCGGGGCTCGAGTGAGGCCAACTCGAGCCCTGGGCAGCAAGCAGCTTGGATCGTCGAGACCTTCCACGCTGCTGGACCGTTGTGAGCCACTAACCGTGAAGCCCGGGGCAGGAGGCCGCCCGCGGGCCTTTTTTCTCAATGGCGCTAGGCTTGGACCTCAAGCATGCGGTCCAGCGCGACCCTGGCCCAGTGCTTCACATCGGCCCGCACCTTGATCTGGTTGACGACCCGGCCCTCGACCAGGTTCTCAAGCACCCAGCATAGGTGCTGGGGCGAGATGCGGAACATGGTCGTGCACAGGCAGCCCGTGTCATCAAGCGTGATCACCCGTTTGCCGAGTGGAGCGAACTGCCTGGCCAGGCGGTTGACCAGGTGAATTTCCGTTCCAATGGCAAAGGTCGATCCTTCGGGCGCCTGCTCGACAAGCTGGATGATGCGCTCGGTCGAACCCATCGCGTCGGCCTTCTGGCAGACCTCCCAGCGGCACTCTGGGTGCACCACTACCTGGATGCCAGGGTACTTGGCACGCACCGCGTCGACATGGGTAGGGAGAAACCGCTGATGCACAGAGCAGTGCCCCTTCCAAAGGATGATCTTCGCTGCCTTGAGCCGCGCGGGCGTCAGGCCCCCGTTGATCTGGTAAGGGTCATACACAACCATGTCTGCCATCGGGATGCCCATGGCGTGGCCGGTGTTGCGACCGAGATGCTGGTCGGGCAGGAAGAGAATCTTCTCCGAGCGCGCAAACGCCCAGTCAAACGCCTGCCGGGCATTGGACGAGGTGCAGACCAGGCCGCCTCGCTCGCCACAAAATGCCTTGATCGCGGCGGTCGAGTTCATGTAGGTAATAGGCAGGATGCCATCGGGCGTCAGGCCTGAGGCCATCAGCGAGTCCCAGCAGTCCTCGACCTGGCCGATCTCAGCCATGTCCGCCATCGAGCAGCCGGCGTTGAGATCAGGCAGGATCACCTGCTGACCACCAGCAACGTCGGTGCGTCCGAGCACGTCGGCGCTTTCGGCCATAAAGTGCACGCCGCAAAAGACCAGGTACCTGGCATCGGTCGAGGCGGCAATCTTCGACAGCTTGTAACTATCGCCGGTGTAGTCGGCGAAGCGGATGACCTCGTCGCGCTGGTAGTGGTGGCCGAGCAGGATCGCGGTCGAGCCCAGGCGTTCACGGGCGGCGGCGATGCGTGCGTCCATCGTGTGATCGGGC
>CAZZYO010000093.1:0-5673 GCA_964658255.1 Candidatus Babeliales bacterium | reverse complement strand
GGTAGTTCTCAAGCGCGCAGGCTGGCCCAGTGGATACGGGCAGGTCTGGCAGGTCGCTGACAAGCGCAGCGAGGGCAACGTCTTCCGTAAGAATGCTCAACTTCGTAGTCCGCCTTCAGTCCACAAGCGTGGACGGGGATGTTGAAAGCAAGTCCATGAGGGTTGCAGAGGATTCGCTGACCAGGCGCAAATGGCGTCAGGCCCAATCCCCGGGGATGTTGCAACCGTGTGTTGTTACAGATGCGTGAAGCGGCCGCTCGATGCAATGCTTGACAGGGCAAGCTTCCACGGGCGGTGATTCCAGTTTAGTACATCCACCGACGCTGCCGGGGCGTAAACAAGCTACGGGCAGAGGAACGTAACCTGCTGGCGGGACGGGCCGGCCGTTGCCTGATTTGGCGAGGAAGATGCGCCGCGATCGTAACTGTGACAGGGCCACGACTGGCAGGTATCATCAAGCAGCATGCATCTTGGCGACTCGATCTTTATCTTCATCATGGCGCTGGTCCTCTTTGGACCGAAGAAGTTGCCCGAGATGGCCCGGCAGATCGGCAAGCTCATGGCAGAGTTTCGCCGCGCCTCGAACGACTTCCGCCTGCAGATTGACGAAGAGCTGCGGACCATGGAACGCCAGGAGCAGCTCACCGCGCAGCAGAAAAAGCAGGACGCCGCGCTCGAGCCGAGCATCTTGCCTCCGTCGCTTGCAGGCGAGCAGCAGGCGGGCAACAGCCTTCCCGCAGACACGGCTGAGCCCGCTCGCGGCCTGGCCGTCCTGCCGCCCAGCATTGGGGAGCAGGTGAGCGCCGGCAGCCCCTATGCCATATCCGCACCGGAGCCGCCCCCCGTCGAGATCGAAGATCATCCCCTGCTGCATGTGGACCTGATCCCGCACGACCCGCACGGCAGCCCGGACCAGCCTACCGGCCTTGCGGCGGCCGAGGCGAACGCCGCCCTGCTGAGCCACAAGGACGACGCGCATACCTCGACCGGCACCGACATCGATCTTGCAACAGAACAGCCCCTTCATCATGGGTGAGTCGATCAAGCAAGTGAGGACCGCCACCCATGGCTGACTATGTAGACCGGGCACGCGCTGCGGTCGCTGACCGTGCCGAGCTGCCAGGCATGAGCCTGCTTGAGCATCTTGAGGAGCTGCGGCGACGCATTGTTCACGCGGTCGTCGCGCTGGTGGTCGGTTTTTTTGTGGCTTACGGCTTCCACGAGCGGATTTACGCCTTCATGCAGCAGCCGATCACGGTTGCGCTCAAGCGGCACCATCTTGATACGCAGCTGGTGTACCACAATCCGGTTGACCCCTTTAATCTCTACCTCAAGATCAGCTTTATGGGCGGCTGCATCCTGGCCGCGCCTTATGTGCTTTACCAGGTGTGGCTGTTCATCTCGCCGGGGCTCTACCAGAACGAGAAGAAGTACATCTGGCCGTTCATGTCGGCGACCATCCTGCTCTTCTTCGCGGGCGCGTTCTTCGGCTACCGCTTTGTCTACCCCGGCTCGCTGGACTTTCTGCTGACCTACGGTGACAAGTTCAAGCCGCTTATTGAGATCAACGAGTACACCGACCTGTTCCTGACTGTCATCCTCGGGCTTGGGATCACGTTTGAGCTGCCAATCCTGGTGCTGTTTCTCTCGCTCTTCGGCATCACCAACGCACGGTTCCTGTGGAAGAACCTGCGTTACGCCGTACTGATCATCTTTGTCATCGCGGCTATCATCACGCCGACTCCAGATGTGATCACGATGTGCGTATTCGCGACGCCGATGCTGGTCCTCTATCTCATCTCGATTGGTGTCTCCTACCTGGTGCACCCGGCACAAAGGCGCAAGCGGCGCGAGCAGGCGGAGAAGGTATGAGCAGGCTGATGCACACGTCCAGGCTGCTGGTCTGGCTGCTACTGGTTGGCGGGCTTATCCACCAGGGCCGCGCTGCAACGCAAAGCTTCGACGGCGCAAAGGCCCTTGCCTACACCACTGACTTCGTCAAGACAACGGGCCCCCGCTACAACGGGAGCCCCGGGCTTGCCCGTGCCCAGGCGTTCCTGCGCAAGGCTTTCGCGCACGACCAGTTGGAGGACGACGCCTTCACTTCGTCGACTCCTGCGGGCCCGCAGCAGATGCACAATTACATCGTTCGGTTCCCGGGCAAGAAGGACGGCGTCATCGTCCTGGCAACCCACTACGAGACCAACTACTGGCTGCGCGATGTGAATTTTGTCGGTGCCAACGATGGTGGCGCTACCACCGGCCTGCTGCTCGAGCTGGCGAACCACCTGCGCGGCAAGACACTGGATGGCTACTCGGTCTGGCTGGTTTTCTTCGATGGTGAGGAGTCCGTCACCCAACAGTGGTCCGACGCCGACTCGCTCTACGGCTCGCGCCATCTCGCGGCCAAGTGGGCGGCCGACGGGACGCTGAAGCGCGTCAAAGCTTTCTTGTTGACCGATATGATCGGCGACAAGGACCTGAATGTCGATCGTGACAGCTACTCAACGCCATGGCTGCTCGACCTGGTCAAGAAAGCCGCAGACGAGGAGGGCGATGGCAAGTACTTCTTCGCAAAGCCAAATACCGTTGAGGACGATCACAAGCCGTTTGCCAAGCGTGGTGTCCCATGCGCCGACATCATCGACATCGATTACGGTCCGGCATCGGACCCGGGCGGGCCGGGCACCTTCCACCACACCATCAAGGACACGCTCGACAAGCTCAGCGCGAAGAGCCTGACTATTTCGGGTTCGGTGCTGCTTGAGGCGATCCGGCTGCTCGACCAGCGCTAGTGCGATCTTTGGATCTCGGAATGGCGGGCAGCAGCACTGCTGCGATCTGGCGCAGCACCATCAGGCTGCAGGACAGGGTATGACCCCATGATCGCCGGCGCCTCGGTTCCCTTCTGGATCAGCTTTCACTCAATCGTCGCCGCCCTGCTGTTTGTCGACCTTGTCCTGCTGCAGCGGTCCAAGGTCGTCTCGCTGCGCAAGGCCTGGGCGTGGACGGCGGTTGTGGCGGCGATGGCCTTCTGCTTTGCGCTCTTTCTCTCGCACACCCAGGGCTCCGAGCACGGGCTCGAGTTCCTCTCCGGCTACCTGGTCGAGGGCTCGCTCTCGGTGGACAACCTGTTTGTCTTCCTGCTGCTCTTTCGCACCCTCAAGCTTGACATCGAACAGCAGCGGCGGGTACTGCTTTGGGGCGTTCTGGGAGCGATTGTTCTGCGGGCAGTTTGTATCTTCGCCGGGGTCGCGCTGCTTGAGCGATTCAGCTGGGTCGAGTACATCTTTGGTGCCGTGCTGTTGATCGCAGGGGTGCGACTGCTCCGGTCAAAGCCCGAGGGCAAAGAACATACGCAGCCAGGACCCATGCGGTGGCTTCAGGCCCGGGTCCAGCCTTGCGATCACAGCGGGCCAACTCTTTCCAGCTTCCTGCTGATCGTGCTGGCAGTCGAGGCGACCGACCTGATCTTCGCGCTCGACTCGATCCCGGCAGTCCTCGCCATCTCGCGCGATCCGTTCATCGTCTACACGTCCAACATCTTTGCCATCCTCGGCCTGCGCTCGCTCTACTTCGCCCTGGCGAACATGCTCGACAAGCTGCGCCTGCTGCATTACGGCCTGGCGCTGATCCTGATCTTCGTCGCCTTCAAGATGCTCGCGGCAAAGTGGGTCCACGTGCCAACGCTGGTCTCGCTCGGAGTCATTCTGGCGGTGCTGGCGGTGTTCACGGTGGCGAGTAAGTTCATCCCCGCACCCGCGCCGCAAGGCTGAGTGCACGGAGTGAAAGCTGCCTGTGTCGGGCCCCGCAGCATCAGCAAAGCATCCTCATCCCGGACTCACCGTGGCATATCCCGGTGCGCCGTCTTGACCTGATAGCCCTCTTTCCCCAGTCGCGCGGCTACTTCTTCCGCAATCATGACCGATCGATGCTGGCCGCCGGTGCAGCCGAACGCGATCGTAAGGTAACTCTTGCCCTCGTGAATATAGTGCGGCAGCAGGAACAGCAGCATGGAGGTAACCCTGTCCAGGAACTCATCCGTTTGCGGAAACTGGCGCACATAGGCGACGATCTGCGGGTCCAGCCCGGTCAGCGGGCGAAACTCGGGGATGAAGTGGGGGTTAGGCAGGAAGCGTACATCAAAGACCAGGTCCGCTTCGAGCGGAACACCGTTTTTATAGCCAAAACTGGAGGAGGAGAGCAGCAGCGTCTTATCGTCGCTCGTGCCCGAGAATCGCTTCTGGATATAGGCGCGCAGCTCGTGCACGTTGAAGTTGGACGAGTCGAGGACGATATCGGCCACGTTGCGTACGGGATCGAGAAGCCTGCGCTCCTCGTCCATCGCCTGCTCGACGCGCTCTTCCCGCCCGAGCGGGTGCGGACGGCGGGTCTCGGAGAATCGTCGCAACAGCGCCGCTCGCGAAGCCTCCAGATAGACGACGGTGGTCGCAAGCCGCTCGCGTATAGCGCTCAGAGTCGATGGAAAGCGCTCGAGCGTTGTGCCCTCGCGCACGTCCACCACGATGGCGGCTCTCGGGGTGGCCGACGACCGGGCCACCAGCTCGGCAAACTCAGGCAGCAGGTCGATCGGCAGGTTGTCGACCGCGTAGTAGCCGAGATCCTCTAACGCCTTAAGCGCCGAGCCTTTGCCTGAGCCAGAGAGCCCGGTCAGGATGACCAGCTGGCGCGCTGGTGGTTCCGTGTTGTCTCCGGCTGGATCGCCCGAGGTGGTCTCCTGCAAGGTTGGCTCCTTCTCTCACTTGGCTGGTTGACCGTGCCTCGGGCGCTTGGCATCCCCGGTACTTGTATGCAAACCTCAGGCAGGCAGCTCGATTAACTCCATCAGGCCATCGCGCTTACGATGAAGCACCTTGACCTGGCCGCCGCCATCGCGAAAGACAAAGACCTCGCGATCTCGGAACTCGGCCTCCTTGATTGCCTCCTCAAGGCTCATTGGTCGCAGGGCGATCGCGTCGATGGTTCGGACGAGATGCGGCTCGGTGTCAAGCTGCGCAAAGGAGGCGGGCTCCGCCGAGGCTACAAGCGACAGACCACCGTTGCCGTTGCCATTCTCCTTGCCATGCTCACGTGCTGCCAGCGGGTTCGCGTCACCTGTGCTGGTCGTAATTGGCGATACGCGGGCAGCCCTGCTAGGGCGCTCGAGACCCGGCTGCACCGAGGCCCTCTCGCCTGTCGGCACCCGATTGCGCGCCTTGAGCTTCTCCTTGCCGCGGATGGCCTGGTGCTCTGCCTTCTCAAGCGCCTGGCGTAGTGCCGACTCCATCGTGGTCGACTCGCACACACCGACGATGTCCTGCAGGCTGGTCTTGATCGTGATTTCGGCTGTGTGCCGATACTTGATCGTGGTCAGGATTACGTGGGCGCTGTTGGCCTTGCCGGCCAGCTTCTCTATGCGCTCCAGCGCCTGCTGGGTCATCGCGCGAAGCTCGTCGGTAACGACTGCCTGTCTTCCGGTGTACTCCACTTCCATGCTGCGTCTCCTTTTCAAAAAGAGGGAAAAGAGCAGAGGTGCGTTTGCGCTCGCTTGTGGGACCGTCCTTTTAGATCAGGGAGTCCTGCGGTAGCTCACCCTGCCCGGATGCCCTAAGCCCCCGAGTCTACTACCATGGATGCGCGGCCGTATGCGCGGAGGTGGTCTGACCGGGATGC
>CAZZYO010000092.1:0-15149 GCA_964658255.1 Candidatus Babeliales bacterium | reverse complement strand
AGGGGATCCGGAGGAAGAGGTCCGCTACGCCGGCGGCAGTGTCCGGCTTCGCCAGCTGGTCGGGCTTGATCTGCACGGACCAGCGCGCCGCTGCCTCGTTCCAGGTCGCCTCAGACGGAGCCTCTGCTACGCCGACGGGCCGCCAGGATAGCGGCCCGCCCAAAGCAATCGCGGGAGCTGTGCCGGCGGACTTCTCCGGCTTGACCTCAACCGCCGGCTTGGCCGCAGGCACCTGGGCGATCATGCCTCCCTCGCGGCCGAATTGAACAGGTACTCCTGCCTGCGGTGCGGGCGTGCGTGGGGGGTAAAGAGAGAAGCGAAAGGTCGGATCACCGAGCTGCCGGAGGGTAGCCTTGTTCCCATCGGTAAACACATCTGCCGAGGTCTGCAGCAGCCCGCCTGCAATCTTCCAAGTCCCGTCCGCCTCTTCCGGCGAGCACAGCAGCAGCCGCACAGTTGAGCCAGTCTTGGTCTTTACAGTAGCGAAGGGTGCTGCCTCTTTCGGCGTCCCGGCAATCGGCAACTCTTCCGCGCTCAGCGCCCTGGTCAGTAGCGTCGCTCCATCACGCTGCTCGACGTGGATGCCCAGCTGTGGCGCATCCACGGCAAGATTTTGTCCCTCCAGCGCCAGCTCGCAGCGCACGCCGCGGATACAGACAAAGACAAAGCTTTCACCCGCCGCACCCGGCACCCGCGCCATCAACTGGGCTGTTCCATAGCGTAGCGGCACTCCACCCAGATCAAGCCCAAAGGGCCATGCAAAGTAAGCGCCAGACGGAATATCGATGGGGACTCCGGGCAGCTTCGCCGTGCGGCCTCCGGGCAGCGAGACACTAAACTGTACCTGTGGCCGCGCCGGCATCGCGGTTTCCCGGACGTAATTGTTCGCGAACAAAAAGCCGGATTTCCCATCCGTCCGCACGCTCCATCGCAGCGGACCGAGATCTTCCGGCCCGGCAGGGACCAAGTCCGGCTTGTAAGCGGGCATCGGCGCCAGCAAGCTGCCGAAGTCATTCAGAAAGTAGTTCCAGTTTTTAAGCAACCGCAGCGAAGGCCGCTCCAGCCCGTACTCGCCAATGGGCGCCTCAAAGTCATACGACTTGACTGGCACGTCGGTCGGATAGTGCGTTGCCTGTGACTCTTGGAGCGTCGTCAGCCTGCCATCTGGATTTTGCCCGCCAACAAACATGTAGCTGCCATAAAGGTTCACGCCGGAGCCGAGCATGACCGGCATCATCGACGCGATATCGTCCGCAGTCACGATGAGCCGGCGGTGGTAGGTGTCCTGCATCCCGCCGCCCATCTCGGCGGTCAGGAAAGGAGTAGCTCCGGCGTCTGGGACCGGCTTCCCATCAGCCATCTCGGCGCCGCCGCCGCCCACTGCGCCGATCGCACCCATGTTGCCGCTCGCCCGGCCTCCAAAGCGGAATGCGTAGACCTCCTGCGGTGGAAGCACGCTGCGCGAGGAGCCCCACGGCGCATCAGGATAGCCCCCGTAGACGGGCAGGAATTCCTTTGCAGGAAGGGCTGCGTCGCCCCAGCCAGTAAGGGTGTAGAGGGGCACATCGAAACCGCTCGCAACCGCCATCTTCTTCAACGCACGGAGGTATCCTTCGCCCTGGCCGAGCCCACGCATCGAGTACTCATTCTCGATCTGCACCCCGATAACCGGGCCGCCATCTTTCCACAAAAGACCCTGCAATTGCTTGCCTGCCTGGTCATAAAGGGTTCTGGTCGCGGCCATGAACTTCGGGTCTTCCTGCCGTATCGGCCCCGCAGCCATGACCCAGTCCGGCAGACCGCCGTTGCGTGCTTCTCCATGGGCCCACGGCCCGAGACGCGGATACAGTAACATGCCGTGCTTCTGGCACAGCTCGGCGAAGTGCCGCAGGTTGCGTTGGCCAGACCAGTCCCACACGCCCTTGACCTCTTCGTGGTGGATCCAGATGACGTAGGTGCTTATGATACCGATCCCGGCAGACTTCATCTGCAGAATGCGGCCCTCCCACTCTGCCTCCGGGACACGGGAGTAATGCATTTCGCCCATGACCGGCAGCCAGGGCTTGCCATTCATGGTCAGGTAGCGGGCCGTGACGCCGATCGTTGAGCCATCCGGCGCCCTGCTGCTTCCACCCTGGTAGTTCGCCGGGCCGTCCGGCGAAGCAGCTACGGTCGCGTCCAGGTGGAGCAGGTGCGCGGGCACTCCGCCCGCCTGTGCCTCAAGCGCAGTGCCTTGGCCAGCAAGGGTGACCATGGCGATGACGGCTGCGCCTGTAATCGCGCCCGAAGAGATCCGATGCCTGCTGCTCAACTAATTGCCCCTCGAGATCGCTACCGGAGTGATCGCCCACTGGCCCTGGAAACCGGCCGCGCTCATCGGCACTTCCACGGCGTGCCCGTCAGCTGCAAGACTCAACACGAGTCCCGTTGCCTTATTCACAATGTAGGAGTAACCGCCCCCTGCTGTCATCACATCCCAGCTTTGCCCGGCGCTCATGTCTGCGGCGATCTCCGACACCAGCGGGGTCCCGTTGTTGCTTGCCGGGTCGATGCCATCGAGCACAACCGGGGTACCCGTTCCCGTCGCGTGAATGTTAGAGAGGGTGAACTCGCCACTGTTGTCGCTCGCAATCCGCCACTGGTAGCCAGTTCCCACAGCGCCATCCAGTGCCGAACTTAGAGACAACACGCTCGTCCCTACTGCTTTGCCGTGGCCGCCCAGCAGCACCGGGAGCAGCCTGTTTGTGAGCTTGTACGTCAGCGTCGCATCCAGCTTGCCGCCTACGGCATCAAGGCCGGGCAGCGCAGTCGAGTAGTTGGGCGCACTGCTGTCGGTGAGGTAATTAGGATCGGCGCTGTCGAACAAGCCCAGGCCCTCCCACGCAAATAGGGCGTCAAGCGTGGTGTAGTCCTTTTGAAAGGTGCTGTAAGGACCGCCCCCATCAGGCATCTCGACATCGTTGGGCGCCCAGTACTCAAGTCCCATCGCCAGGTGGTTCGGCAGCGAGTTTAAGACCGCCTCAAAGTCCAGCAGGAATTGGCGCTGCTGGGCCCGCGTCTGCTGGTACCAGGGGTCTGGATTCTCAAAGCCGGGCTCATAGTGCTCCGCAGTCTCAAGAATGAAAATCGGTTTGTGAATGGCCTGCGCGGCAGCGAGCAGCTGCGTCGCTTCTACAGGTTGATTGCCGGGGTTGGTCTGGCTGGCCTGGGCGGGGGTCAGCGGTCCGTGGAAGATCGGATAATAACTCTGGCAGATGGCGTCGTAGGTGAGTCCGTTTGCGTTAGCGCTGGTGAAAAAGCTGGTCATGTCGTACTGCGGCGTGATGTGAATACAGGTGAGCGGCGCAGGCAGCGCTGGCCCCAGGGTCGTGTCGGCCGCGGCATCGGCAATCGCTGTGAGTCCTGCTTTCTCAAGCGCGGCAAACGCCGCAAAGTGATCGTAGGGGTAGTAGCCGGGTCCACCGAGGAAACCGTTATCAACCTCGTTGCCGATGCTCACCATATCCGGCATCAAACCGGCTTTGCGGTACATTTCGATTTCTGCCCTGGTGTAGTTGTAGATATTGGTTGCGAGCTGGGCCTGACTTAGTCCCACCCAGGAGCCGGGGATCGATTGCGAACCTCCCCCATCAAAGAACAGCGTGAGCTCAAGCGAGAAGCCCAGGTTACGTGCGCGGCGCGCCAGGTCCAGCTCTTGCGCGTCCGTCTCGACATAGCAGTAGTTGCCCGTGCAGGTGTTGGCCGGCTGGTCAGGGTAATACGGTGGGATCGACGTAGGCCGCAGGCGAATGGAGTTGAAGCCGTGATTTTTCAGGATGGCAAGAATATCTTCCGGCTGCCCGGCATCTTTCCAGAACGGCAGCCCGACCTTGAGCCGGATCGCCTCCATCTTTTCCTGCTCGGCCACATCGGCTCCGCGCCAGAACGTCGGCCGCAGCTGCCACAGCTGGGTTTGCCCGCTGGCTCCCGGTCGAGCCGTTACCGTGGTTGAGCGGGCAGTGAGCAGCTTGCCTGTCGCTACGTTGGCCAGGGTTGAATACCCGTTTGCGCCCTCCCGGATGCGCCAATTCTCCAGCGATGAGAGTGTGCAGGGCTCGCTCTGCACAATTCCGTAGGAGCTCTCAGCCAAGCACTCGCCGGTAGAGCGGTTGGCAAGTTTCCAGCTGCCGTCAATCAGGCGGACCAGCGACCAGCGCTGAGCCAGGCGGGTCAGGTCGCGTGGCGAAAGAGCGGCATGGCTGCTTGTGCCGGACAGCTCCAGGCCGGTGGCCTGGTTCATCAGTGCGTAGGCCTGGCCGTCCTGCGGTGAGCGGTCGACCGGCTCCCGCGGCTGCTGCGCCAACACAGTGGCGCTGGCCGAGAGAAAGACAAGGCTTGCCACCACCACACCAACCGTGTTGCGGCTCCTGAGATTCTGACGAAGTCGAACTTTCAATGCTGTGCCTCCGCCCCCAACTCTAAGCGCAGGGGTGACAGTGAGGAAACTACATATCTTCGGCAACAATGCGAATCAGCCAAAAGTCGCATTGCTGTGTTTTTGTTGAAGCAGGAGAACAATTGCAGGTGCACTAGCCCTCTACGCAGGGCAGCAAGAGCCGCCTGTGTGCGATCGCTGACCTGGAGTCGCATCAAGATGACATTGACGTGCGAGTTTACCGTCGCTTCCTTGATGCCCAGCGCCTCCGCGATCTCTCGGTGCTGCGCCCGGCGACGAGCAGTTGCAGCATTTCGTGTTCGCGGGGACTTAGTTCGCCCTCCGGCTGTCTGGACGGCAGCGCCCGAGTCACGAGTAGGGGTAGGAACACCCTCCCCGAGTACATCGATCAGCACCTCGTGAGGCATGCCCTTGATCAGGTAGCCGCGCCCCCGGCGTCCAACGCCTGGTAAATGTCTTCATCGCCTTCATAGGTGGTCAGTACGACGAAACGCGCATGTGGGCATCCTGCACCGTGACCTACGCAATGTCTTCTGACAGCCCATCCTGAACCCGCCACATCTGTCGTGCAAATTCATCGGGGAGCGATGAGGCGAAGCTGAACTGGATGCACCATGTGAAGAAGATCGGCAGAAGCAATCGTCTGCAGTTCCAACACGCTTTTGCGAAGGCAGGTAGGCGACCGCGGAGAGCTGCGGGCATACCGGTAAGGTGGCGTTTATTCAAGCGATAGCTCGTGGCCAGCAAAAGTGGGCACTGTTGCATTTACCCGAGTCCGCAACCCTGATGGGAAGCAAGGCTGTCTGGGATGAGGCAGGTTCAAGCGTCGCTGCTTTCCTGTCGGGATCATCGTGCTCTGTGTCCGCTGGTGCAAGTACGGGATCTTGCTCCATCGGAAGCTTTGATCGATCAGGCAATCTTCTCTAGGTCAGCAAATCCACCACAGGCAGCTGGCAGTATGCCTATGACAACCTAGACCGGGTCAGACGGCTACAGGTATCAGCGGCACTTACAACGGAGCCAGCATCGCCAATCAGGCGCTCTCCTGGACATACGATCTGTCCGGCAACCAGAAGACTCAGTCTTGAAGTGGCTCCGTATTTGCGAGCGACTGGGCGAACTACAGTATGGGCAGTCAAAAAACGCAACCGAGATTGCTGCGAGTGTCTTGGAGGATACAGCAGGCAACTTCCTGACTGGTGGGTTAAGCGTGAAGGCTGGCCTGACATTCACCGGCGAAGACAGCGCGATGTCAAAGCTACTTTTGAACGTGACGGGAGCGCGTGCGGAGTTCGAGCGGGAGACGATCAGGGAGCGGCAGTCAGCCTTGCCCCGCGCGACGCACGCGCGCGGGAGCAGTTGGGCAAGCTCTACATGCAGACCCAGCAGCTGGCGCTTGCCGAGGAAGCGCTGAAAGAGGCAGTCGCGCTTGCGCCCGAGGATGCGCCGCTGCACTTGCTGCTTGGGCAGGTCTACGGCAGGGAGGGGGCGAGGGAGCAGGCAGCAGCCGAGTTCGCACGCACCTCGCGGCTGTCCGGCACCCGGTCTACGCCAGACTACCTGCAACAGGCGCCCGGCAGGGGGAGGGGGCGCGCTCCTGGTGTCGGCAAACGAAGCTGGCCAGGCTACGGGCGCCTGGTGAGAAACCACGTGCAGCGTCGATGGTGGCGCGTGCACTGCTCTAGTCGCCCAGCGCGCACTATTGCGCGGCTAGGTCGGGCGCTAAACCCGCCAAGCGCTGGGTGGGGCGAAGGCGGGCGCGAAGCATGGGGGTCGTGGCAGCTGGTGCAGGCCATTCGGTCCCCGCTTGCCCGCTTGCACTGGCTGGCGGCGAGCTGCTCGACCTCACCCACACTGCGATTGACCGGGTCCGCCGCCGGCATGACAAAGTAGGAGAGGTAATCGGCCATCCGGTCCGCTGGGCGGTGGTCGAGTACCTGGCGCCGCTCCACGCGACATCGCCCTCGAGATTGACAGCCGTTACAAACCGGGTCGCGACAATGGGCGGAAGGCTTAGACAATCAACGACTCGGCCGGAGTTTATGTTGACGGACATATGACCGCGAACGGCATCGAGTCCGCCTGCTCTCCTGAAGCGTGAGCCTATCGGATCGTGGCATAAAGTCTCTGCAAAGCACATCTCCCGGCATATCGAGTTGAATTGATCTTCCGGTTCAACAATCGCTCCAATTTCTATCTTTCTCGCGACACAATGATGAAGTGGATCGAAGCTCCATTCTGGAGTACAAAAAGCTACGGCTGGAGCTTAGGTTTGAAGTAGTTTTGCTGGCGGAGGTCCGTTGTTAACAGTTTGTGTACGTGAATTAGGTGAGTCATGGTTACAAATGCTTCCCACTGCGCACGTTTGCGCTTCAGGAACGACAGGAGCAGACGCAAGTGGCTTATGAGACCTTTCAGCCTTTGGCCCTTCAGGTCTTTCTTTCCCTTGGGCGGGCGATGTACTCCTGACAAGACTGACGTCCACTGTTGGATGGCCACCTGTGGTCTGAATCGTGGAAGCTTGTGGCTTGGATCTTGGCCAGATCCTCCACCCAAAAGCCCCAACAAGCAGGACCGAAACAACGAAGGCTACCTCTCGGCGAGTTCGTGAACGAACAAGGTGCAGAATTGGATAGACCATCAGAGCAAAGATTGCGGCGAGGCTCATGCCCGCCGTAAATGGGGTCTTGTCAATCCAAAAAAGTCCAATGGCCACGACAACACCGATGCAGAACAGTGCGAGGGCAAGTTGGTCGCTGGAATTCCCGCGTGAGTCCTCGTTTTCCATGGTGCATGTTCTTCTTTCGCGGATACCTTGCGTCAACTTGATAACCTGCGGTTGCTGCAGGGATCGTTCGCGCTTTCCCTGATCGTCCACACCCATCACGGATCAAACAAGCCTCGAGTCCTGGGATGGTACTGTGCCTGGTACTTAGGTACCGCGAGAGTTACTCTTTGCTGACGCCAGCGCCGGTCCAGCCGTCGAAGATGAGACCGGCGACATGCTTGCAACCTGCTAAGCCGTTCGGTCTTATCTAGACTGCGGTATCGACCCCTGCATGTTCGGCCCGGGGGAATCACATGCCGGACCTGCTGGGCGTGCACGGAGCGAAAACAGAAGTATCGATGTCCCGGCGGACTCCGGCTGGCGCAGGCTGCAGCTTTCCAATTGAGGAAACGTCTCTACCGCACTTCAGCCGATTGGCTCGCCCGCTGGACACCGTGGACGATGCCCGTCTCAAAGCTGCCGGCGGCCTGAGCTGGGATGTGAGGTGCGGCCTGCTGGCAGTGGCCGCCTCGGTCTTCGGGATGGAGTGGGATATCGCCTGGCACCGCTCGATCGGCCGCGACACCTTCTGGACTCCCGCGCATATGATGATCCAGTTCTGCGGGGTCATGACGGCGATCGTCTGCGGCTACCTGGTGCTGCGCGCCACCTTTGGCGGGAGCTCCCCCCTGCAAGACCACTCCGTGCGAGTCTTGGGCTTTCGTGGTCCACTGGGTGCGCTGGTGGCCGCCTGGGGAGGACTGGCGATGCTGGTCTCGGCCCCTTTTGATAACTGGTGGCACGATGCGTATGGCCTCGACGTACAGATCCTCAGTCCGCCCCATGTGCTCCTGTTTATTGGCCTGCGCATGGTCACCATGGGTTACCTGATCATGCTTTGCACAAGTCTCAATCGAGCGGATGCAGCGCGCCATGCCCCCGCAGCCGGAGGAGACCGGGACGAGGGTGCGAAACTGACCCGGCGCTGGCAGAAGTTGCAGCATGCAGCCCTCCTGCTGGGCGGGCTGATCCTGACCGGGCACATGCTTCTGCTGACGCAGGGAACCGAACAGCCGATGCTGCATGGCTCAGGCGCCTACTGCAAGATGGCTGTCGGAGCCCTCTTTCTTTTCCCTATGCTGTGGGAGGCAACGCGCCATCGGTGGGCGGCGACCTGGGCGGCCGGCATCTACATGCTGATCCGTGTCGGGGAGGTGCTGCTCTTTCCCCTCATCCCGGCTACGCCCAGGCTTGGGCCGGTTCTGCACCCTATCACCCACCTGGTGCCCGCGCAGTTCCCCATCCTGCTGCTCGTGCCGGCCGTTGCTCTGGACCTGCTCTGGCAGGCAACGCGGCAGAGAGGAGACTGGCAACGGGCCATTGCCGGCGGCTTTCTCTTTGTGGTCACACTCCTTGCAGTAGAATGGCCTTTCGCCACCTTTCTTGCGAGTCCAGCGTCAGAAAACCGGCTGTTCGACACGATGGACTTTGACTACCGGGCGCCACTGGCGGACCAGGTCCATCACTTTAGCTTCCCGCAGACCGGCATGCCTCTGATACAGGGATTTGCGGTGGCAATCACATATGCCATCGTGGCCTGCTGGGTCGGTCTACGGTTGGGACGCTGGATGAGGAGCCTGCAGCGTTGACTCTCGCTTTCTACCAACGGATCGGCCGACTCTTCCCCCTCATCGCGGGATTGCTATGCCTGCTGCCACTGCCCGCACACGCGCACGTGGGTAGCAAGGATGTCTTTGAAGAGACCACCGCCGGGCCCTACAAGCTTTTCGTCACCATCCGTCCGCCGGTGGTGATCCCCGGCGTGGCGCAGGTAGAGCTGCGCGCCTCTGGCGCGAAGGTGGACTCCATCTCGCTGACTCCGCTCGCGCTGACCGGGGAGGGCGCTGCGCACGCGCCGACGCCAGACCAGATGAAGCGATCGCCGATCGATCCCAACTTCTACACTGGCAGCGTCTGGATGATGGTGCCCGGATCGATGCAGGCGCGATTCGACGTGAAGGGCTCCGGGGGATCGGCAAGGGCAGCTGTGCCAGTCCCGGCGCTTGCGCTCACCACGCTTCGCATGGCCCGAACCTTCGGCATACTGATGGCCATCTGCGGGCTGGTCCTGATCGCCGGTATGGCCGGCATTCTGGGAGCGGCGGTGCGGGAAGGCATGCTAAAGCCTGGCGAGGCACCAACCCCCGCCCTGCGGCGGCGGGGTCTGGTGGTAAGCGGGCTCACGCTGCTGCTGCTCTTTGGGCTGGTCTGGGCAGGCGACAAATGGTGGAATGTGGAAGCGGCGAACTATGCAGGGGCGATCTACCAGCCGCTTAGCCTGGGCACGAAGCTGACAGGCGATCATCTGCAGATGCTGGTTGGCGGCCACACTTCGAACCGGGTCGGGCAGTCCCGTTCGAACGCCGATTTCATCCTGGACCACGGTCAGCCTATGCACTTGTACGTCGTCCGCGAACCGGAGCTGGACGTGATCTACCACTTGCATCCGCGCTTCACCAAGGCGGGGCAGTTCGACCTGACTCTCCCCGATATGCCTGCCGGAACCTACAAGCTCTATGGCGACGTGGTTCACGCGAACGGCTTCCCGGAGACGCTGGTCACCACCCTCCAGCTCCCGCAGGGAGTGAAAGGCGTTCCACTCACGAGCCTTGATGCCGAGGCCACTCCCGCGCCACTCTCAGCCGGAGAGCTGGGCACAAGCTTCAAGCTCCCTGACGGGTACACCATGATCTGGGACAAGCCCCCAGCGCTGACCGCCAATGCAGCATACGCCTTCCACTTCACCCTGCTCGACCCGCAGGGCCGTGCGCCAGCGCATATGCGCCCCTACCTGGGCATGGCGGGGCATGCCGCCTTTCTCAAGACAGATGGCACGGTCTTCGCGCATGTCCACCCAGAGGGTTCGGCCGCCATGGCGGCAGTGATGCTGGCCAACAACCAGCCTGCTGTTCCGGCTGCCTCGGCGTTGCAGGGCGAGATGACGGGCGGCATGGCTGGCATGTCCGGGATGGCCATGCCGCCCGAAGCAGACCTGAGCTCGAATACGGTCGAGTTCCCGTACGGCTTTCCTTCCGCCGGGCGGTACCGGATCTTCGTGCAGATGAAGCACGACTCCACGGTTGAGACCGGGGCCTTCGACGCCATCGTGCAGTAGGCGTCGAGACACGCGAAACTTCAGCAGCCCGCGCCTGGTGCTGCGCAACATGCACCAGGGCGGCGACGCGGTCTAGCTGGTGAATGTCAAAGTACCCCATGACAGCCGCTTGCAGATCATCTCGCAGTTCGCGGAACGAATCGCGATCGGTGTACCAGCTCCACTCCCGGTGGTCTCGCTTGGCCTGGCGGTTTTCAACTCCTGTAATTCACATCCCGTCCCGGTCGAGCGCTCATTGCTGCTCCCATTTCTGTCGCTGTGCACGCACGACGGCCCATCGTGCCGGGCAGGGAGCCCCTGGGTCGCAGCTGGGTTCGCCCTGGTCCATGGGCTGGGTTTTTGCGGCTACTCTGGAGCGCCCGGGCCTGCACGGATGGGAGCGCGTGACCGGCCTGTTCGCCTTCGACCTGGGCATTGAAGCCATGCAGCTCTCTGTAATCGCCCTTATCCTTCCGTCCATGTTCCTGCTCAGCAGGACCGCGGTCTACCCCTGGTTCCGCATCGGCAGGGTCGCCTGGCTGCCGCCGGTTGGCTCGAATGGATGATCGAGCGAACGACCAGCATGCAGACAGGGCAGACACAGTGCTGAGAGTGTTTACGGCTTACCGGCTAGCAGTTGCCGGAGCGCTTTTGCATCCAGTCTCGCCTGCGTCCTGCTGCAGTGCGTGTCGCGCCTGCACGTAGCCGGGGCTGTCCATGTTCAGGCTCCGAAGCACTCTACCACCAGCTCAAGCCTCCAGGCCTGCCGAGCCGCGCATTGGCGCATTGTTGCCGCCATTCCGTAGACTTGTGAGCGCAGAACAGGAACAGGCGAAGGGGTTCATGAACAAAACAGCATTGATGTTGGGAGCCGTCCTATGCACGGCGGGGTCGTTGCTGGCGCAGCATGCCGGGTCACGCAGTACAGAGCGGCCGACAGGTCCATGGATGAACCAGAGTCTCTCGCCTGACGAGCGGGCCGACCTGGTTCTGAAAGAGTTGACGCTGGATGAAAAGATCGGCCTGCTGCATGGCAATGGCATGCCTCACGTGCCGAACTGGCAGATGCCCTTGACCAACCAGGCCAATGGCGGCGCCGGATTCACGCTTGGCGTTCCTCGGCTCGGTATCCCGAACATCGACATGTCAGACGCCGCCTATGGTGTGCGGTCAAGCGGCGAGAACGGCCGCTACTCGACAGCGCTCCCGTCCGATCTTGGTGCGGCAGCGAGCTGGAACCCCAAGGCTGCCTACGAGTACGGTGCGCTGATTGGCCGCGAGCTGCGCGCGCAGGGATACAACATGTCGCTTGGCGGCGGGGTGAACCTGACGCGCGAGCCCCGCAACGGGCGTACGTTTGAGTACCTGGGGGAAGACCCTGTCCTGGCGGGCACGCTGGTCGGCAACGTGATGACCGGTCTCCAGGCCCAGCATGTCATCGGCGACATCAAGCATTACGCCATCAACGACCAGGAGACCGGGCGCAATATTGTCAACGCCGTGATCTCCAAGCGCGCCATGCGCGAGAGCGACCTGCTCGCGTTTGAGATTGGTGTTGGCATCGCGCACCCGGCGGCCGTCATGTGCTCGTATAACCGCGTTAACACGCAGTATGCCTGCGAAAACGACTACCTGCTGCACGATGTGCTCAAGGGCGACTTCAAGTTTCCCGGCTTTGTGCTTTCCGACTGGGGCGGCACGCATTCGACCGTGCAGGCCTCGCACGCGGGCCTGGATAACGAAGAGCCGATGGACACTTACTTTGGCGACGCGCTGAAGAAGGCAGTGGCCGCCGGCCAGGTGCCGATGGCTGAGATCGACGACCATGCGCATCGCATGCTGCGCTCGATGTTTGCCGCCGGCGTGGTCGATTACCCGGTGCAGAAGACAGTAGTGGACGTGGAGCGCGACCTCGATGTTGCGCAGGAGATCGCCGAGGGCAGCATGGTGCTGCTGCGCAACCAGGACAACATCCTGCCGCTCGATGGATCGAAGCTGCGCACGATTGCTGTGATCGGCGCACATGCGGATGTAGGCATGCTCTCGGGCGGCGGCTCGGCGCAGGTGGACCCCCCGGGCGGGAACGCGATTCTTCCTCCGGGTGAAAGTCGCCCCGGCCGCTGGCAGGAGCACATCTGGTTCCCCACCTCGCCGCTCAAGCAGCTGCGGCGTGCTATGCCGGAGTCGAACATCTCGTTTGACGCAGGTACGGACCCGGCAGCTGCGGCCGCGCTGGCTGCCAAGGCGCAGGTTGCCATCGTGTTTGTGCAGCAGTGGGAGAGCGAGGGCATGGACCTGCCGACGCTTACCTTACCTGACAACCAGGACGCGGTGGTCGAGGCAGTAGCCGCTGCCAATCCGCATACGATTGTCGTGCTCGAGACAGGCTCCGCGGCGCTGATGCCGTGGAGAGACAAAGTGGCGGGCATCGTCGAGACCTGGTATCCAGGCTCGCGTGGAGCGACGGCGTTGGCCCGTGTCCTTACGGGTGAGGTGAACCCGTCGGCAAAGCTGCCGATGACCTTCCCTATGGCAGACGCGGACCTGCCGCACACGACCATCCCTGAGCTCTCGGCCGAGGATAAGAACCAGGGCCGCAGCGCGGTTGCCGGGGAGACGCACGTCGCCTCGAAGTACACCGTGACCTATGACGAGGGATTAAAGGTCGGCTACAAGTGGTACGACTCCGAGCACAAGCAAGTCCTTTTTCCGTTCGGCTTCGGGTTGTCATACACAACCTACAGCTATGCCAACCTGAAAGTGACGCCGGGCGCCTCGCCGACTGCCAGGACTCTGGTCAGCTTTACGGTCGCAAACACAGGCAAGCGTGACGGTGAGGAGATCGCCGAGGTCTACGCGATGCCGCCCGCCTCTGCCAACGAGCCGCCCAAGCGCCTGGTCGGGTTTACGCGCGTCAAGCTCGCCCCCGGGCAGAGCCAGGACGTAACGGTCGAAGTCGACCCGAAATACCTGTCCGTCTTCGATGAGCAGAAGAACGGCTGGCGGCTGGTGCCGGGTGAGTACGGCTTTGCTGTTGGTGGCTCATCGGCTGATCTGGGCCTGACGCAGCAGGTCACGCTTTCGGGCGCCGCGCACTAGCTCCGGTCGACAACAACAGGCACGCAGCGCGAGAAAAGGCCCATCGCTGCGTGCTCGTTTGTCTCCGGCGCAGGACGCAGCCCGGTTACACTGCTAGCCAATGACGCATACGAGTTCTCTCTCCTCCTCTGTACTCCGCACCAGGCGCTGCCCCGGTGTGATGGTCGTGCTCGCCTCCGCCTTGCTGGCCTCTCCTCTCCTCGCACAATCAGCAGGGCCTATGCCGGTGCCGCTCCCGCCGCCGATCGCCGCTCCCGAGGATACGCCCTACCCGGGCACCATTGAACTCACAGTCGACCTGACCGATAACCTCCGCCGTATCATCGGCGTGCACGAGGTGATCCCGGTGGAGGGCTCCGAGCTCACGCTGCTCTTCCCGCAGTGGATCCCGGGAAACCATTCGCCGACCGGGCCTATCTCGAAGCTGGGCGGGTTGGTCGTCACGGCCAGGGGAAAGCGCCTGCCGTGGGTGCGCGACCGCGTCAACGTCTACGCGTTCCACGTGGAACTACCCTCCGGCACCCGGTCTGTCGACGTTGATTTCGAATACCTGTCACCGGTGCGCGCGAACGAAGGCCGGATCCAGATCTCAGACGAGATAGCCGACCTGGCGTGGAACGATGCGCTGATGTATCCGGCCGGCCACTTCTCACGCGACATCAACTTTGCCACCACGCTCAAGCTGCCCCCGGGTTGGAAGTATGCGACGGCGCTCGAAACTGCGTCGCAGAAGGGTGAGACGATACGCTTCAAGAACACGACACTGAATACGCTGGTCGATTCGCCTCTCTACGCTGGCAGCCACTACAAGCGGGTGGACCTGTCCTCAAGCGCGGACAACAAGGTCTACCTCGATGTGTTCGCAGATGCAGAGGAGGATCTCGCGATCACGCCCGAGCAGCTTGACCTGCACAAGAAGCTGGTTGCCGAGGCGGCCAAGCTTTACGCTTCACGCCACTATGATCATTACGATTTTCTGTTGCTGCTGAGCGACAAAGTCGGCGGCGTAGGTCTGGAGCATCACCAGTCGAGCGAAGACGGACACCCGCGCGATTACTTTACCAACTGGCCTGGCGGCGTCGCTCAGCGCGATCTGCTTGGCCATGAGTACACGCACTCCTGGGACGGAAAGTTTCGCCGGCCTGCTGACCTGTGGACGCCGAACTTCAACGTCCCCATGCAGGACGACCTGCTGTGGGTGTACGAGGGCATGACGCAGTACTGGGGCAACGTGCTGACTGCGCGTTCAGGCATGCGGGCCGCTGCTGACACGCGCGACCTGATGGCGACGGTTGCAGCGAACTTCGAGGCGAGCCCTGGCCGCGAGTGGCGGCCTCTGGTGGACACGACCAATCAGCCCACCGTCTCGCAGCGCTCACCGGTAAGTTGGGTAAGCTGGCAGCGGCCCGAGGATTATTACACCGAGGGCATGCTGATCTGGCTTGACGCGGACACAAAGATTCGCGAGTTGAGTCATGACACGAAGTCGCTGGATGATTTCGCCAAGCTCTTCTTCGGGATCGACAACGGATCCTACATCACTCACACCTACACGCTGGACGATGTGGTCACCGCGCTCAATACGGTGCAGCCTTATGATTGGGCGGGGTTCCTGAAGGAGCGCGTCTATGACCTGCACCCGCAGGTGCCGGAGGATGGCTTTGTGCGTGCCGGCTACAGGCTGGTCTACAACG
>CAZZYO010000091.1:0-15336 GCA_964658255.1 Candidatus Babeliales bacterium | reverse complement strand
GGTTCAACGCCAGGATCTCTTTCTCGTCCAGCTCGCGCACCTCGCCTGGAGGTATATCGAGCACCAGGGGCCCAAAGCCAACCCGGCGAATCTTCTCGACGTGATGCCCGACCTCTTCAAACATCTTGCGCAGCTCGCGGTTACGGCCTTCGATGAGCACCATCTCGTACCAGGGGTTCTCCGCGTCTTTTACCAGCTTGATCTCGGCAGGAGCCGTCATGACGCGACCTTCGCGCGCGCCATGGCGTCCCTTCTCGATCATCACGCCGGTCCTCAGCTGCTCAATGGCAGCCTCCGGTGGCTTGCCGCTCACCTTTACCAGGTAGGTCTTCTCAATGCCCGTGGAAGCCTTGGTGAGCAGGTTGGCGAGCGCGCCGTCATTGGTCATCAGCAGCAGGCCCTCGCTTAAGTAGTCGAGCCGACCCACCGGGTACACGCGGCCAGCCTTCTTGATGCGCTCGAAGAAGCTCATCACGGTCGGTCGCCCCTCCGGGTCGCTGACCGTGGTAACAAAGCCCTTCGGCTTATTGAGCATGTAGTACCGCTGCGGCTCAGCACCCTGCAGCAGTTTGTTATCCACGCGGATGTGGTCGCGCGTGATATCTGCTTTTGTGCCGAGCTCGGTTACAGTTGCGCCGTTGACCTGCACGCGGCCTTCGGCAATCAGCTCTTCGGCCTTGCGCCGCGAGGTTACCCCAGCCGCGGCGATGATTTTTTGCAAACGCTCTTCCGCCATTACTGCTCGTCCTTCTCTTCCTCGCTTGGGGATGATTGCTTCACGCTGCCGGCCCCAAACACTCCAGCGGTATCGCGATGCACGCCGGGCAGGTCAATGATTTCGCTGCTCTCGTCATCGATGCGCACCGCGGCCTGCGCCCGGGCCACCAGCTCTTCGCCTTCCAGAGCCTCGGCTTGCTCGGGCGCGGCCTGCACGTCTTCAGCGTCAGCTGGCTCTGCTTGCACCATCACTTGACCTCTTTGGTCTATCTCGGGCTCAGGCAGGTCCATCTGCGATGCAGGCGCCTCCGCATCAGCCAGCTCACCCGCCATCTTTTCAAACTCCTCCATCGATGGCAGCTCGGCCAGATCTTTCAGGCCGAAGCACAGCAGAAATTCCTTGGTTGTCTTGTACAGGATCGGCCGGCCAATGACCTGCTTGCGGCCTGCTGTCGTCACCAGCTTGCGGCTGATCAGCGAGCCGAGCACGCCGCCCGAGTCCACGCCGCGTATCTCGGAGACCTCGGGCGCCGTGACAGGCTGCTTGTAGGCGATCACCGCGAGCGTTTCAAGCGCCTGCAGCGTGAGCTTGATGGGAGGCTTGAGGCTCTTGACGAAGCTGCGCACGGCGTCATGGTATTCCGGCCGTGTCGCGACCCGGTAGCCGCCTGCGATCTCGCGAATCTCCATGCCGCGTTGGTCGCGGTCGTAGCTGGCAATCAGTTCGTCAATCACGCGCCGGATCTCGTCACGCGCTTCCCGTTCGCGAATGCGTGCAAGACGCTTTTCCTCAAGCATCGCCTCGGCCGCAGCGTCGGTGGCCCTGGCCGACCCGGATGCAGCCGCGTTTCCCGCAGGTACGGCTGGCTCCTCCATCTGCGCGGCAAAGCCATCTGCCTGGCTCGCGGCCACCTGTTCAGGATGTACGACGGCCTGCTCAATAGCAGCATCCGAGGCAGGCTCACCTGCGTGCTCGTCCGCGGCTCGCTCCGCGGTGAGCGGCTGCTCCCCCGGGAAGAGCTCGCGCGATGTCGCTTCTTCTTGCGAGGAGGCTTGGTCGCGCAGGCGTGCTTCCCGCTCGGCCAGCGCTTCGTGGCCGAAGACAGCAGACAGCTGCGCGAGCGTGACAGGCTCTTCGGCCGCGTAGATGACCGCTTCAATTCTGGCCTGCAAACTCATCTGGCTTGGGCGCTTTCCTGATGCGACGTGTGGCGGTGCCTCTCCCTATCGTACCGGCAGCCGCGCAAGCTCCTAAAACAAAACAGGACCCGCGCGTGGCGGGCCCTGCTGTGTTCGTACAAGCGCGTGTGTGTTCTAGTGAACAACCACCAGGCTGATTGCCCAGAACAGCACCCCGGCCAGCACCGCTGCGGCCGGCAGCGTGACCACCCAGGCCAGTGCGATGTTGCGGATCGTGGACATCTGCAACCCACTGCCGTTGGCCATCATGGTCCCGGCTACCGCCGAGCTGAGCACGTGCGTGGTCGAGACCGGCAGGTGGAACTGGTCGGCTGCAATGATGGTGCACGCCGCAACGATCTCAGCCGAGGCGCCCTGCGCGTATGTCAGGTGCGTCTTGCCGATCTTTTCGCCGACCGTGATCACAATGCGCTTCCAGCCAACCATGGTGCCCAGGCCCAGCGCCAGCGCGACCGAGATCTTGACCCAGAGCGGGATGAACTTGGTCGAGGTATCGAGCTGGCCCTTGTAGTTCTTCAGAACGGCATCCTCGGACGAGCTGAACTGATAGGCCTTGTTCTTCCCGATCAGGCGCAGGCTTTCGCTCTGGATGTACATGTCGTTGCGCACGTTGCGCTGCTGGGCCGGTGGCACATTCGCGAGCGACTTGTACTGGGTCAGCTCCTGCTCGATGTCGATCGACATCTGGCGCAAAGCGAGCATGGTGGTCGGCGTGAACTGCTTGTTGCGGATGTACTCGGTCAGATCGCTGCGCTCATCGCTCATGACCGCCTGCGGGTCAGTGTGTGCCCCGAAGACGCGCTCAGCTTGCTGGGAGATCGCGGCAAAGGTCTGCACCTGGGAGTAGCCGACGGCATGGTTCAGTGCATAAGCGGTAGGCACCGTGCCGATCAGGATCAGCATGATCAGGCCCATCCCCTTTTGCCCATCGTTCGAGCCGTGGCCAAAGCTGACGCCGGTACAGGTGAGAATGAGCAGGCAGCGTATCCAGAACGGTGGTGGCTCCTCACCCTTCGGCGCCTGGTACAGTTCCGGCCGCTTAACGACAGCCTTGAGGATGAGCAGAAGGATGAAGGCGCCACCAAAGCCGACCAGCGGCGAGATGATCAGCGCCCGGAAGACGCCGGCGGCCTGGGCCCAGTCGACGCCGCTTGTACCGTCGTGCCCGTGCAACATCTGGTTGGCGAGACCAACACCGATGATGGAACCAATCAGCGTGTGCGAGCTCGAGACCGGCAGCCCCATCGCCCAGGTGCTCAGGTTCCAGATGATGGCCGCGATCAGCAGGGCAAAGATCATGGCGAAGCCCGCGCCCGAGCCCACCTGAAGGATGAGCTCCACAGGCAGGAGCGAGACGATCGTGTAGGCGACCGCGCCCGAGGAAGTGAGCACCCCGATCAGATTCCACGTGCCCGACCACACCACCGCGATGTGCGGCTCCATGGCGTGGGTGTAGATGACGGTCGCGACAGCGTTGGCCGTGTCGTGGAAGCCGTTCACGAACTCGAAGCCGAGCGCGATCAGCAGGGCAACACCGAGCAGCACATATGGCCAGACGGTGCCCTGGGGGCTACCCGCGAGGTCGTGGATGATCTGACCGGCGGTGTAGCCTACGCCGCCTACGAGCGCCAGGCCAAAGATGACCATGCCGATCTTGCCGGGGCCTTTGGTCATCTTGGAATCGAGAATGGAGGTGGGACGCTTGGCAGCTGGGGCAACTGTCACAGGGGCTTGACTCATAAGACATAGGCTCCACGTGCGGGGCTTGGTTGGTCGTCTAAGGCACGGTAGCAGTCGGATGGGCGGTTCCGGGTAAACAGGCAGGCGGGCTTGATGAATATCGCGTGAATTACGGAGGCGGGTAGCGCCAGCCGTTCCGATTTGGGACGGAATGGGAGCTGAGCGTCAGAAGGCCGGTCACTGCGACTACCTGGAAAGATGAGGCCTAGCGAAAAGCAGGACCCTCCAGGCCTCAGGTCCAGTCGTCCCGCATCTGGCTCATACGCTCGGTCATGACCTGGTCAAAGCTGTCGTGCTTCTTGATGAAGACCTCGGCGAAGTTGGAGTCCTGCCGCAGCAGGATGGCCTGCAGGCGAACCAGTTCCAGCAGCGCCAGGAACATGCAGATGAGCGCGCGCTCGGACCGGGTATTGGCAAGCATGCGATGGAGCGCGATCGGGCGATCCTCCATCAGCAAACGCCGGCGCACAAAGTCGATCATCTGGCTCACGGTGATCGCGTCTTCCTCCACATCAAGCACTGGCCGGGTGCGGGCGCGCTCGAGGATCTGCTGGAAGACCCGGACCAGGTCCGGCACATCGGCGGCGATCTCGCCCGCGATGTTCGACTCGGCACCCGGGGCGGCCAGGTCGCGGAGGTTGGGACGCGACCAGGTTGCGGCTTCAATCTGCTGCTTCTGCGCGAGCATCTGGGCGGCATTCTTGAAGCGCTCGTGCTCGAGCAGCCGCTCGACCAGCTCGAGGCGCGGGTCAGCCGCCTCGGCTGGCGACTCGGCCGGGGAGCGAGGCAGCAGCATGCGCGACTTGATGTGGATGAGCAGCGAGGCCGTGTAGATGAACTCGCCCGCGTTGTCGACGTCTGTTTCCTTGAGCTGCTCGACGTAGCCGAGGAACTGCGCCGTGATGCGCGCGATGGGGATGTCCCAGATGTCGATGTCCTGCTTGCGGATCAGGTCAAGCAGGAGGTCAAGCGGACCATCGTAGACCCGGCCCACGATGACAGAAAAGGGGAAGGTGCTTGCCGCACGGGCAGTGCTTGCCGAGCCGCGAGTGCTTGCCGCGCTCGCCGACGCGTCCCCGGCGTCGGGGCTTTTCTTGCCTGCGTCCACGCTTTCCCCGGGCGGCCCATCGAGTGGCGCTGCGCGTTCTTCGCTCATCCTGCTAGCCCCATCGCACGCCGAACGCTGGTCAGCGTCTGCTCGGCGGCTTCGCGAGCACGCGCATTGCCTGCCTCAAGTATGTCCGTGACAAGCTGCGGTTGCGCCTCATAGCTGGCGCGCCGCGCCTGCATTGGGGCAAGCTCGGCGACCACTGCGTCAGCCAGCCAGCTCTTGCACTCGATGCAGCCGATGCCGGCTGTCGTGCAGCCGTCGTAGACCCGGGCAATGGTCTCACCGCTCGAGAACACCTTGTGCAGATCGCCCACCGGGCAAACGTCCGGGTTGCCGGGATCGGAGCGGCGCAAACGCGCGGGATCGGTCACCATGGGCTTGAGCTTGCGACGAATCTCGGGTTCCGGATCGGAGAGCAGGATGAAGTTACCGTAGCTCTTGGACATCTTGCGACCGTCGGTGCCGGGGAGCTTGGGCGTGGGGGTGAGCAGGACCTGCGGCTCAGACAGGATGTAGGCGAAGGGACTCGCCTGTCCCGCTTCGGCGTTCCTGATACGAACCTCGGCCTCGGGGTTCCCGTGCACCCCTGGGTACATGTGATTGAAGCGCCTTGCGATCTCGCGCGTGATCTCAACATGCGCCACCTGGTCGGCGCCAACTGGCACGTGCAGCGAGCCACCCGCAACGCCGTACAGCAAAATATCCGCAGACTGCAGCAGCGGGTACCCAAGAAAGCCGTAAGTGGCCAAATCTTTCTCTTTTAGATTTTCTATCTGGTCCTTGTACGTCGGCACGCGCTCTAACCAGCTTAGCGGCGTGATCATCGAGAGAAGCCCGAACAGCTCGTAGTGCTGCTTCACCTCATTCTGCACAAAGATGACGGAGCGTTCCGGATCGAGTCCAGCGCTCAACCAGTCGAGCACTACTTCGCGCGTGTAGGTCGGGATCTGCGAGGGATCAGCGTAGTCCGTGGTCAGTGCATGGATATCGGCGACGAAGAAAAAGCACTCGTATTGATCCTGCAGCGCGACCCAGTTCTTAAGCGCCCCCATGTAGTTGCCGAGGTGGAGCTTGCCAGTCGGGCGCATGCCGCTGAGGACGCGCTTGCGCTGAGGTGGAGTAGTTTGGTTCACGGTCGCCTTCGTCAATCAGGGATCAACCCTCATTGTACGGAAGCATTTTTGAAGGCCAGACCGGAGAAAGCGCGCAGGCCACCAGAGTGCTCTTCTAGAGCGACAGAAGCATGCGGTCGACCACGCCCAGCGCGGGGGCGACAAAGAAGTTCACCAGGCGCCCGCCGAACATCAGCATCAGGAACAGGCTGATAATGCCGAGCCGGTCATACACCTGCAGCGCGTTGTAGGGGAGCAGGTGCCGCACCAGGTGCGACCCATCGAGCGGGGGCAGCGGCAGCAGGTTAAACGCCGCGAGGAACAGGTTCAACGTCAGGCCCATGTACAGGATCATCACCGCCGGGAAGATCGCCGGGGCCTGGGCAACCATGTCCGGGTCAAGGAATCCGGCCGCCAGGCCGTGGATCAGGGTCGCCGCTGCGGGCGACGCCTTGGCCAAAAGCACCAGCAGCACCACCGAGAGGCAGGCCGCGAGCACGTTTGATCCAGGCCCGGCAAGGGTGGTGAGCACGTCGCCCTTGACGATGTTCTTGAAGTTGCGCGTATTGACCGGCGTTGGCCGCGCCCAGCCTACGAGAAAGCGCCCATACGGCCCAAGGAAGAGCATGGCCAGTGGCAGCAGGACGGTGCCTACCGGGTCAATATGCTTGGCCGGGTTCAGCGTCACGCGGCCAAGCATGCGGGCGGTCTGGTCGCCAAGGCGCGAGGCCATCCAGGCGTGCGACGCCTCATGCAGGCTGAGCGAAAAGAGCAGGATGACAAACTCGAAGATTTTGAAGACGATTTCTTGCTGGCTCATGAGGGCGCAGGGTTAGCGTAGCACGCACAGGGATGGCCCCAGTCACTGGCGACTCTGCTCCGGCTGGCCCTGCTCTGCGCCCATCCCGTTTACGGTTGCGCCCTTTTCTACGCGCTGTCCGCCCATCACGGTAGCGTGATAGCCGAGGTGCGCGCCGGGACCGACCTCCGTGGCGCTTTTCTCCTGGGTGGGCTTGTCGCCGGCCTCCGGCGCGGAGGAGTAGATGGCTGCGAAGTCCGCGATCGTTGTTCCTTTGCGGAGGATAATTTCCTTGCGATCGTCAAGGATCACGCCGCGGTGGATGATGCAGTCGTCCTCTATGGTGAGGTTGTAGCCAAAGCTGAACCTGACATCAGGAAAGATGCGAACGTTGTTGCCCATCGACTTGAAGATATGTCGCCCCAGCATGGCGCGAAAGCGAAAGCCCAGCCAGTGGTTGAGCGCGGCCGGCGAACGATCAAACATCTGCCAGAAGTAGATCAGCGACTTGATCTTCTCGTACTGCTCGGCGTCGATAGCCGGATCGTACTCGCCTTCAAGCGTGATGTTGCGTGACTGAAAGCTTAGCTGCAACACGTTGAAGGCAAGCTCGCTTTCAAGCTGGAAGCTGAGCCGTCCGCCCTTTGGCGCGCCCAGCATCAACTGGTGCAGGTTGTCCTGGACCAGCTCTTCGCGCAGGACCGGCTTCTGGTGCTTCTCGATCTCGCGATCGAGAAAGGTGATCCAGCGATTGAAGACTTCCCTGGCTTCTCGCGAGGGTTCAAGCTCTCGGTACTCTTCGGGGGGCATGCGGCTCCTGTTCGTTTGAATGGATGCGCAGACCGGGAGCGCGGTCGCACCCTGCGTTGGCGGCGGTTACTCGATGGCGAAGATGGCGGACACGGTCGCCGAGCGGGAGATCATGGGTGCGCTCAGGTTCAACGCTGGAGCCAGAGCCGCCTGGCCTACCCCTCCTCCAGAGCCCCCGCCCATCCTGCGTAAAGAGGTGCGCGGACGAATCGCCTCCACTTCGTTGCTTGCGTACATCAGGTTCCCGATCTTCGCGCCCAGGCCCTTCGCCATCTGCGCGGCAATCTGTTGGGCGTGAGCAAGCGCCCTGGTACCCGCCTCGGCTGTGAGTGATCCTTCGTCAGCGACCGACCAGTCGATGCTGCCGCTGGTATTCGCGCCTGCTGCGACCGCCTGGGCAAGCACGCGCGCGACTGCGTCCGGCGTTGTCTTGACGGTCCAGCTCTGCTGCGCCTCAAACCTGCGCTGGGCACGCTGTTCCTGGGTAAGCTCGCCGTTGCGAAACTCCTGCGACTCGCCGGTGCTTTGGCTCTCGCTTGCGACCGCCTCGTTCGCAATGCCGAGCTTATCGAGCGAGGCTGCTACTGCTGCGGAGATCTGCGCGGCCTGGACGTAGGCCCCGGCCGAGTCTGGCGCGTACACCCGATAGCCGATGTGCAGCGTGGCCACGTCGGCCCGGCGCTCGGCTGTCTCAGAGGTCGTGATGGCGATGGTGCGGTTGGCCGGGCTTACCTGCACCTGCTGCGCGTGGGCCGGGCTGCCGGCGAGTGGGGCAAGTGCGAATATGCCGGCAAGGAGTGGGGCGTGGAGGGTTCGGATGAACTTCCGCATGAGCTTCCCCTGGAGCGCGTCTGTTTTTAAAGCCGGGAGCGCGATGAGGGCCCCCGCCGCGCCGCCCCGGCTTCTTTGCGGCTCGCTCGACCGCTGCACTGGATAGACACCGGTACGCGGCGTTTGGTCTCACGCGGCTCGTGGAAAAGCGAGTCAAGGTGAGGAGCGGGCGAAGCTAACCGCGGATCGGTCACTCCGTTGAGGATGACAGCTGCCCGGGTTGCAGGATGACGCTCACCCGCCCACGGCGAGAGTGGCTGCAAGACGCAAGCTGGAAGCGTGCGCCAGGGGAGTGGCTTGTTGGGGCTGGATGCTGTGGCCAGCGACCAGGGTCCAGTTTCACCTGCCAAATGCCTGCAGCCGCGCCAGCACCTGTAGCACCGCACCGCGATCCACTGCCTCTGCCGCGCGCGCGAGCCCGTCGGCAAGATCGCCGGCAACGCCGCCCGCAACCAGCGCCGCTGCTGCGTTCAGCAGCACGACATCGCGCGCGGCACCGCGTTGCTCACCTTGAAAGATACGCATCAGGACCGCGGCACTCTCCTCTGCCGAGCCGCCGCCCCCCAGGCTGCCGAGCGACGCACGATCTAGCCCAAGCTCCTCCGGCTCCAGCACAAAGCGGCGCAGCGTTGGCTCTTCTCCGCCAGAAGCAGCGCGCACCTCCACCCCATGGCTCGGCCCGGTCACAGTCAGCTCATCCAGGCCGCCATTGGGCGTCGATCCGCTCTCGCCATGCACGACAAAGGCGTGCCGCACTCCAAGCAGGCTCATCGTCTCGGCAGCCACGCCCAGCCGTGATCGGTCCCACACGCCCATCACCTGCGCTCGCGCACCGGCCGGGTTTGTCAACGGGCCAGCGAGATTAAAGATCGTCCGGAAACCGAGCGCCCTGCGCACCGGCGCTACCCGGCGCATGGACGGGTGCAGTGCTGTCGCGAGCAGAAACATGAAGCCGGTAGCTCGCAGGCACGCGACAGACTGCTCGGGGGAGAGGCCGATGGGCACTCCGAGCGATTCCAGCACGTCCGCCGAGCCCGTGCGCGAGGTCACCGCGCGGTTGCCGTGCTTGGCGACCTTGGCGCCTGCAGCGGCCGCCACCAGCGCTGCGCCGGTCGAGATGTTGAAGGTTCCCAGACCATCGCCTCCCGTCCCACAGGTATCGACCAGCTGCTCTCGCTCGGCGCTGGTCAGCGGGAGGGGGATGGCTGCCGCCCGCATCGCTTCGGCGAAGCCGGTCAGCTCGGCCGCGGTCTCCCCGCGCTGCGCCATCCTGGTGAGAAGCGCGGCGAGCAGCTGATCCGTCTCCGCATCACTCTCAGGCGCCTCGAGGATCAGCGCCAGAGCCGCGCGAGACTGCTCGCGGGTCAGAGTCCCCTCCGCCTCCTTCACCGGCTGTAACAGTAGCCTCAACTGCGCCACCGGGTGCACCTTGCCTCGCAAACTCTACCTCCGCTCAGGTCATGCTAGCTGACGGGCTGGGCACCTGGGTGCCGGAACAGGCTCGTCTTCCCTGCTGCGTTCGGCTCGTCAAGGTCCATGTGGCAAGCACGCAGCTGCACACGGCATCCCACGCTCTGGAGACAAAACAGCCATGGCGTTCATCAAGGTATTGGAGCAATCGGCCCTGCCGCCGGGCAGCAAAAAGGCGGTAAAGATCGGCGAAACAGAGATCCTGCTGATTCATCTCGAGGGCGCGGCCGGGCAGATGATCGCGGTAGAAGCCAAATGCCCGCACGCCGGGGCTCCGCTCGAGCAGGGCGCCATCTGCGATGGCAAGCTGATTTGCCCGTGGCACACCGGCACCTTTGCCCTGCCGAGCGGCCAATGGCTGGAGCCGCCACCGCTGCGCTCACTCAAGACCTACCCGCTCGAGATGGATGCGGAGGGTAGCATCCTGGTCGACCCGGATGCGTCGTCCACGCCGACCATTGCTCGCGACACACATACTCCGGCAGCGAGCGGGCCTGCCGACTCGCGCCACTTCGTCATGATTGGCGCAGGTGCGGCCACCGCAGCAGCGGTCTGCACCCTACGCCAGCAGGGTTTTACCGGGCGCCTCACGCTTGTTGACCCGAGCGCCGACGAGCCGATTGACCGCACCAACCTGAGCAAGACGGCTATGGCCGGCAAGTCCGAGCCATCAGCCCTGCCACTTTGGAGCGCCGAGGACCGGGCTGCGCTTGCCGTCGAACCGGTTGCGTCCGAGGCGACCTCGCTTGATCCCGATGCGCAGACGGTCACGCTCGCCAACGGCGCGACGCTACACTTTGACGCGGCCCTGCTCGCAACCGGTGGAGAACCGAGGAAGCTCGGTGTCACGGGCGAGACTCTGCCCAAGGTTCATACCTTGCGGCACCTCGCCGATCTCGAGGCGATCCTGGGCCAGCTGCCATCTGAGGACACCGCCAAGAAGAACTTCCGCGTCGCGCTGGTCGGGGACAGCTTTATCGCCTTCGAAGTAGCGTCTGCTCTCACCCAGCGCGGCTTCCCCGTCACCGTGATAGCGCGCTCCCCGGAGCCTTTCGCGAAGAAGTGGGGCAAGGATCTGGCCGAGGCGTTGCTGACCCTGCACCGGCAGAACGGTGTCACTCTGCTGCTTGGTGCCCAGACGCTTGCCATCACGCCTAAGACCATCGTCCTCAAGGTAGGGAAAACGAAGCCCGATGTTGCGCAAGGCATCCCGGCAGACCTGGTCCTGGTAGCGGTCGGCGTCCGCCCACGCACCGAGTTCGCAACCTCCCTGCCGCTGTCCGAGAGCGAAGGCAAGTCACTGGTGCGCGTCGGCTCTGACCTGAAAGCCGCGCCGACAGTCTGGGCGGCGGGTGATGTCACCGAGGTGAATGGGACGCACATTGAGCACTGGCGGGTAGCCCAGCAGCATGGCCGCACCGCGGTGCTCGGCATGCTCGGGCAAACCGTCACGCCAGGCACTCCGTTCTTCTGGACCACGCATTTCGGCAAGCGTTTTGGCTATGCCGGCCACGCCGAAGCCTGGGACGAGCTTGTAATTGACGGCAACCCGGCCAAGCAGGACTTCCTCTCCTACTTCGTCAAGGGTGGCCAGGTAGCCGCGGTGCTCGGCTGCGGTAGAGATACAGCGCTGGCCATGCTCGAAGGCAGCCTGGCGCAGGGGTTGCCCCTGGCGGACGCGCAGACCAGGGCTGCTTCGGCAACCTGATCCGCTCGTCTCCGGAGTGAGCTGTTCCTCGCCCTGGAGCGTCTGTACTATGGACATGCTTGCCGCGTCTGCAGTGTGAACGCTCGAAGGCTCCGGCAGGCCCACGAATCTCATGAAAATACACGAGTACCAAGCCAAGGACATCCTCGCGAAGCACGGCGTGCCCGTGCCGCAGGGCGAAGTAGCGAACACGCTTGACGAGGCGCTCGATGTGGCGCGCAAACTGCTTGTCGGGGGCGCAACTGGCGTCGTGGTCAAGGCGCAGATTCACGCCGGCGGCCGTGGCAAGGGTGGCGGGGTCAAGGTGGCGCGCTCGCTCGCCGACGCCGAAGAGCACGCCAAGAACATCCTGGGCATGCAGCTGGTGACGCACCAGACTGGTCCCGAAGGCCAGAAGGTCCAGCGCCTGCTGGTCGAGGAGACGGCGGCAATCGACCGTGAGCTCTACCTCGGCATCGTGCTCGACCGCGCCGCGGCCAAGCTGGTCTTCATGGCGTCCAAGGCCGGCGGCATGGAGATTGAAGAGGTTGCAGCCAAGGACCCTAACGCGATCCGCAAGGTCTACATCGACCCAGCCGTCGGCATGCAGGCCTACCAGGCACGCGAGCTTGCCTTTGCGCTCGACATCAAGGCGACGATGCTGCAGGCCGCGGTCAAGTTCATGCTCTCGCTCTATGAAGTCTTTGTCGCGACGGATGCCTCGCTGCTCGAGATCAATCCCTTCATCACGACCAAGGATGACAAGCTCCTGGCGCTCGACTGCAAGCTGACCTTCGATGACAACGCGATGTTCCGACAGAAAAACCTGAAAGAGCTGCGCGACATCGCCGAGGAAGATCCGCTCGAGGTCGAGGCGTCGAAGTTCGCGCTGAACTACATCAAGCTCGACGGCAACATCGCCTGCATGGTCAATGGCGCCGGCCTGGCCATGGCAACCATGGACATCATCCAGTACGCCGGCGGATCGCCTGCCAACTTCCTGGACGTGGGCGGTGGCGCCACCCAGCAGCAGATTGAGAACGCCTTTTCCATCCTGCTCTCGGACAAGAACGTCAAGGCTGTCTTCATCAACATCTTTGGAGGCATTCTGCGCGTTGATACGCTCGCCCAGGGGGTCGTGCAGGCGGCGAAGAACCTGAACGTCACGGTGCCGATCGTGCTGCGGCTTGAGGGAACCAACGTCGAGGAAGGCCGGCAGATACTGAAAGACTCCGGCCTCGCGTTTCTGGTCGGCGAAACGATGCAGGATGCGGCTGAGAAGGTAGTCGCCGCCGCCGCGCAGCAGGCGTGACATGGGGCTCGGCACGCAGGTCGGAAGACGGTCCCTGCTCGTGATGAGTCTGGTGCTGCTTTCATCTGGCACGGGACTCAACGCACAACCAGCGCCTGTGCTTCCGGACCTCAAAGAAGAGCAGGACTGGCAAGCAGTCTGCAAGGCTGCCCTGACCCAACCTCTCCCGGCGGCGGCGGCTGCCCTTGCCGACGCACCTGCGCACTCCTCCGCCGCCCCCTCTGGCTGTGACGAAACAGATGCCTACTATGGTTTCGCCAAGCCGCCCGACTACCGGTCTGCGCTACGCTGCGCCTACCTGCACCGGGTAGCCCCGTCGGGCTCCTTTATTGAAGGTTCGAGCACACTCACTATGCTTTACGCGAACGGCTTCGGGGTTGCGCGCGACTATGACCTTGCGATTCGATTTGCGTGCGAGGCCGCTGGAAACTCGGCGTCCGAAGAGTCCGCACTTCGCATTGGACAATTAGAAGCATTAAGGGATGGCAGACTCCCCCGCGACAGGCCTTTCGACCTCTGCGATGACGCAACATCAGGCGCCATGGGCAGCTACTGCGAGGACATCCACCAGAGGATCGCGGATGTAGACCGGGGGAACCGACTCAGAAAGCTGCTAGCTCGTCTCCCCGAACGGGCCCAGGCCCAGCTGCCGGAACTCCAGGCCGCTGAGACCGCTTTTGAGAAGGCGCGTGGCCAGGGCGAGGATACTGGCGGCGGTGGCAGCGGCGCGGGGGGATTCAGGCTGCTCGATCAAGGTCAACTTCGTGAACAATTCCTTATCAACCTGCAGCGTTTCGCCGCGGGCGAACTGCCCAGCGCGACCGCCGCAGATCGGGCACGCGCCGAGCAGCAGCTCAAAACCGCAGCACACCTGGCGCAGAATTTCACGCCGGATCCAGATGCCTTCGCGAGAGCTTCGGTCGCGCCTACGCCAGAAAGTCTCGCCGCCACGCAGCAGGCCTGGGAAGCTCTGTTTGCGGCATGGATGCGCTTCGTTCCTGTTGCGTACCCGCAGCTCTCACTCGATACAGCGGCGACAGAGCTCCTGCGTCTGCGCCTCCATCAACTCAAGCGAGTCTTGCCGCCTCATTAAACTCCAGGACTCAAGCCTTCCACCACAGGATCTCTTCACCCGCTTTAAGGAGCAGCAGCCAATGGCAGTACTCGTAGACAAGAACACGCGCCTGATCGTGCAGGGCATTACCGGCCGCGAAGGGACCTTCCACGCCAAAGGATGCGCCGAATATGGGACGAAGGTGGTAGGGGGCGTTACGCCGGGCAAGGGTGGCTCGACGCACGAGGGCTGGCCCGTGTTCAACACCGTTGCCGAGGCAGTTAAGGAGACCGGCGCCAACGCGACCGTCATTTTCGTCCCGCCGCCTTTCGCCGCTGACGCGATCCTGGAGGCGAACGATGCAGGCCTGCCCCTGATTGTCTGCATCACCGAGGGCATCCCGATCAACGACATGGTTCGCGTCTGGTCCGTGCTCAAGCACTCGCCGTCCACGCTGATCGGCCCTAATTGCCCCGGCGTCATCTCGCCCGGCAAGGCGAAGATCGGCATCATGCCCGGACGGATCCACAAGGAAGGCTCGGTCGGGATCGTCTCGCGCTCAGGCACACTGACCTACGAAGCTGTCTACCAGCTCACGCAGCGTGGGATCGGCCAGTCCACGGCCATCGGCATCGGCGGAGATCCAGTGATCGGGACAACGCACACCGACGCGCTCAAGCTGCTCAACGAGGACCAGGAGACAGAAGCGATTATCCTGATAGGCGAGATCGGGGGGAACGCCGAGGAGACCGCGGCTGCGTACGTACGGGAGCATGTCAGAAAGCCGGTGGTTGGCTTTATCGCCGGGCAAACAGCTCCTCCCGGGCGTAGGATGGGCCACGCAGGCGCCATCATCTCGGGCGGCCAGGGCACGGCGGCTGAAAAGATGCAGGCGCTCACGGCGGCGGGTATTCACGTAGTCGAGTCGCCGGCCGCCATTGGAGCGCGCGTTGCGGAGGTACTCGGCAGGGCTTGAAACTAGATCAACAAAGCAGCCTAGGCCACTGATTTGAGCGCCGTGACTTTAGTTTGTGCATAACGAAAGACAAGGCTCGTCTGTCGGCTGCTAAGTCGCGGCACTAGAGTGGTTTGGCGAATGTGCGCAAGTAAGGCAGAGATTGTTCGCAAAATCCTGCATATGCCGCTTCGATTCTTTGGACTCACTCTTGAGCGTCAGAATAGGCTCGTCCTAAGCGCGATCGCGCTTAGGAGAACACTCATGCGCCTTTCGACCCGCTTCCTTCTTTCTGTTTCGACGCTTGCTTTCTCCACCAGCTGCCTCTTCGCCGCAACTTCGCCTATGGGCACTATTCCGCATCCGCCCTCGAGCAACCTGACTGCCGCTAGCTCCCCTATGGGCACCATTCCGCATCCGCCCTCGAGCAACCTGACTGCCGCTACTTCACCCATGGGCACCATTCCACACCCGCCCTCGAGCAACCTGACTGCCGCTACTTCACCCATGGGCACCATTCCGCACCCGCCCTCGAGCA
>CAZZYO010000090.1:0-15381 GCA_964658255.1 Candidatus Babeliales bacterium | reverse complement strand
CCTCGGTCGGCTATGGCGCCAGCTTCCACGGGCTGGCCGCACTGCTCGGCATGCTCAACTCCTGCTCGCCCAATGTAACCGTGGTCAATATAGACAATGGCTTCGGCGCCGCCTACAGTGCCACGCTGATCGCGCGTGCCTCCGCAAAGGCGGGGCGCATGGAGCAGCCGGACCTTGCGGGTGCAGTGGCTTCGTAGCAACGGGTAAGCGACCTCGCTCTATCGAAAGCTTTACCTGAGGAAAAGACACATGGAACGCAGAGAGTTCATCAAGACAGCCACAGTTGCCGGGATGGCTGCTGTTACCTCGGCAGCCACACCAGCGGGCGCACAGGCTGCAAAGCCGAGCAGCGCCACCGCGCGTCCTGAATCACCAGACATGCAGTATCGCCAGCTGGGACGCACCGGCGAGCGCGTCTCCGCTATCGGTCTCGGAGGCTATCACGTAGGTAAGCAGGCTGACCCGCAGGAGAGCATACGCCTGATCCGCAGTGCCATTGATCGCGGCATCACCTTCATGGATAACTGCTGGGACTACAACGACGGCATCAGTGAAGTGCGCATGGGCCAGGCGCTGCGCGACGGCTATCGCGAGAAAGTCTTCCAGATGACGAAGATCGATGGCCGCACCAAGGTGGCCTACAACGCGCAGCTTGAGCAATCGCTGGCGCGTTTACGCACAGACATGATCGACCTTGTGCAGTTCCACGAAGTCATCCGCATGGAGGACCCAGATCGTATCTTTGCCGCGGACGGCGCGCTTGAGGCAGCAGTTGCCGCGCGGCAGGCAGGCAAGATCCGCTACATTGGATTCACCGGTCACAAGGACCCGGCGGTACACCTGCGCATGTTACAGATGGCCGAGCAGCATGGCTTCCACTTTGACACGGTGCAGATGCCGATCAACGTGATGGATGCGCACTTTCGCTCGTTCACCAATGAAGTCATACCGGTCGCGCTCAAGCAGGGCGTTGGCGTGCTGGCGATGAAGACTTTTGGCGACCACTTTATTCTCGACAGCAACACGGTTCAGCCCATAGAAGCGCTGCACTACTCGCTGAGCCAGCCTGTTTCTGTCGTCATCACCGGCATCGACTCCATGCAGATTCTCGACCAGGCAATGACAGCCGCAAAGACGTTTCGACCGATGAGCAAGAGCCAGGTGGCGACACTGCTCGACAGAACGCGCGAGGCGGCCAGCACGGGCAAGTATGAGTTGTTCAAGACTTCGTCGCACTTTGATGGAACGGCGGCTAATCCCAAGTGGCTCGGCTAGTTGATAGGTCGAAAATTTACGGCCAACCGTTCCCGGTGGCAAACAGTCGGGTGAGGTAGGCCACTATTACTCAGGCTTTGCCACGCAGTAATCGAGCAACGGCTCGGCACTGCGAATCGGCGGGGCAATGCTAAACAAGAGCCGCCAACGTGGCTGGGCACGCAGCCTTAAACCGCGTGCCCGGCCTTGCCATTGAGAGGCCCTCTTCTACGAGGCCTTGCTGTCTCGCATATCCCGCACAGTGTCATGCGACATCTGGATGTGCGCCTGCTGACGAGTCAGCAAATCCCGGATATCCGCCGGCAGATGCTCTTCAAGAGCCGTCGCGTAGGCCTTCTTGGCCGCATCCTCGCCTTGTTCTGCGGTCGCGAGCAGCGTATGGTCTCCACCACCAAGATTCGCCTTCAGCTCACCCCAGGCACGATGCACCTTGCCCGATACCATGCCACTCTGGTGCACGTCCTTGACGCCCAACCGGTGCAGCTCATTTTCGAGCTCGCCGGCAAAGTTGGCGCGCGCCTGCGTCTCCTTCAGGAAGAACAAGCGCGCCTGTTCATCCTTGATGTGCTTGCCGATGTCGGTGAAGCCTTCGTGGCCATCACGCAGGAAATCGATCAACTTACCAAGGGTTGCTTTTACCTTCTCTGGATCCATGCTTTCTGCCATCGTGGACAATCTCCTTCGAGAGTGTTCGATGCGCGTTGGCACGCAGACGACTCTCTACCGCGCCACCGGGCCAGCACGCTCCCTGGCGGGCGGGGTGCCCGGAGCCAACGGCGTGACCGGGGCGACCACAACCAGGTCCACACGGCGGTTGATTCGCCGACCCTCCTCGGTGCTATTGCTGGCGAGCGCATGATAGGAGCCGTAGGCGCCGAGCGAAACCTTCCCCGGGTCCATCCCTCCCTGGTCAACCAGCAGGGCAAGCACCGTCATGGCGCGAGCAGCCGAAAGCTCCCAGTTGGAGTGGAAGATGGAGTTATGGATGGGCTGATCGTCTGAGTGCCCCTCGACCTTGATCTGCACGTCGTGCTGCACCAGCACGCGCGCGGCCCGTTTGATCTTGTCAGCGGCGCCGGGCAGCACCCGGGCCTGGCCTGAGTTGAAGAAACCAAGCTCGCGCAGGCTGATCACGAGGCCATCCGGCGTTTGCTCGAGAACAATCTCGTGCCTGGCAATGGAGTCGCCGAGTACTTCCTGCAATTGCTGCCGGAGCCGGGTCAGGTCGACATGCGGCGCCGCCGCTGGCTTCGGTCCGGGCGGCGGCACACTGTTCATCGGCTCCTCGGGAGTCACGCTCATCTGCGAAAAGCCGTTCCGGATAGAGCCGGCTACTTTGTGCAGAGAAGAGCCGTTGTGGCGCGAGGAGGCAAACAGCACAACGAAGAACGCGAAGAGCAGCGTCATGAAGTCAGCGTAGGAGACGAGCCAGCGTTCGTGGGAGGCTGCATGCTCCTTTCGCCTGGCGCGCAGGCCGCTTCCGCCGGTGATCGTACTCATGAAGAGACCGCCTCGGCTGCCGGTGTTTTCTTCTCGCGCGGAGCTGGCACCGTAGACTCGCCGAGATAGGAGTTCAGCCTCTCCTTGAGCGCCCGCGGACTGACGCCTTCGGCGATGGAGAGCGCGGCATCGAGAATCAGCACGCGCTCTCGCCTTGCTTCTGCAGCCCGGATCCGCACTTTTCCGGCGAGGGGGAGTAAAAGCAGGTTTGCCGAGCCGACGCCGTATAAGGTTGCGACGAACGCAACAGCGATGCCCTTTCCTACTTCCCCAATGTTGTCCAGACGCTGCATGACCTGGATCAGGCCCAGCACCGCACCGATGATGCCGATAGTCGGGGCAAATCCTCCCGCTGCATCAAGCACCCTGGCCAGGGACTCGTCGCGCTCCTCTTGCTGCGAGATATCGGCTTCCATGAGTTCGCACAGCTCGTTGCGACGCATCCCGTCGACCACGCAGGTCAGGCATTTCCTCAGAAAAAGGTTGTCCATCTTGGCCAGGTCCGGATCGAGCGCGATCAACCCGCGGCGGCGCGCCTTGAGCGCATAGCCGAGAAGCCGCTCGATAAACTCGGCGGAGGGCGGAGAGGGCTCGAAGAAGACCTCGCGCAACCCGCGAAACGCCTGGAGCAGGACTCGGGTTGGAAACTGAACGAGTACCGCACCCAGGGTTCCGCCAAAGACGATCAGCGCGGCGGTTGGCTGCAAAACCTGAGCTACCTTTCCGCCATCAAGCACCAGGCCAACCGTAATCCCAGCTGCCGCAACCAGGATCCCCACCAGGGTGCTTTTGTCCACCTTCCCTGCGATCATGCGCACATCCTCGGCATCTCTAAACCCTCTTGCGCGCCCGGTCGGACTCCTGCACAGGCTCGGTATGCAGGCACCCACTGTGCACGTCAAGCACCACAATGAATAGCTTTGCGCCGCCAATTGGCAAGCGTATCGGCGGCGCGCACTCAGCAAAAGCTGAGATACCTCTGAAGATGAGAGCTTGATGAGATATTTGCTTGATTTTCGTGGCTATTGACCTGCTACAGGTGCTTGGTGTGAGCAGGCGATTTTCTCATCTTGCCTGCTCGCGACGAGAAGAACAGCAGGCCGGTACGTTGTGCCAAGCAAGTATGCAGGGGAGCGGCATCCAGCACTTGGGCCTCGGCATACTTTGCCCAGAGATGCACTCGTCGGGTTATACGTGCCAGGTACAAGCAAGGTGCAGAACAATCACGTTTTAGGAATAAATGCGCTACCCCCTGAACGCATTTCGACAAAGGGCCGATATAAGGTTTGCGACAAAGACGACCTGCTTCAGCACGAGATCGGCGAGGCAAGCAAAACCGGTACAGCGCAGGCGAACTTCAGACAAGGAGCAACATCATGGCAATCAGCATTCTGAACAACATCTCGGCGCTGGACGCAGAAAATCAGCTTGCTATCACGACGGCTGCTGCGAACAAGAGCCTCCAGCAGCTGTCTTCTGGCTCGCGCATCAACTCCGGCGCGGACGACGCCGCCGGCCTGGCAATCTCGGACGGCTTGAACGCGAACGTCGCTGCCCTCAACCAGTCGGTGCTGAACGTAACCGACAGCGTGGGCGCGCTGCAGACAGCCGATGGTGCGCTGGCTCAGGTTACCGCATTGCTCAACCGCGCTGTTACGCTTGCGACCGAAGCATCCAACGGTACGGTAGGCACCAGCCAGCTGACTGCCATCAATAATGAGTACCAGTCGCTGCTCACAGAAATCGGCAACATCGGCAGCACTACCAGCTTCAACGGTGTCACAGTTTTCGGCTCCACTGTGACTGCCTTCACCAGCAACGGTGTTTCGAGCGGCACGACTACCTTGAGCGCTACTGTGAGCGCGGTTAGCACAACTGCACTCGGTTTGAACTCTACCGCGCTGACCACGAACGCTGCTGCACAGAGTGCCCTTACGGCTATCAGCAGCGCCGTTGGCATCGTTTCGGCAGATCGCGGCACGCTCGGCGCAACCGTTGAGCAGATGCAGGCCGCATCCACCGTCGATACGACAGAGTCGCAGAACCTGCAGACGGCCTCAAGCCAGATTACCTCGGCTGACATCAGCGCCGTAGTTGCGAACGACACCAAGTACAGCATTCTGCAGCAGACCGGCATCTCGGCTCTCCAGCAGGCCAACCAGCAGGCGCAGACCGTGCTGAAGCTGCTGCAGTAAAAAGCAGCCGCCCGCTGCGCTCGCTGTATCCGGCGCAGTGGGCCGCTTCTTCGGTCACTTTAATCTGAGAGGCAGCGGTGACGGAGGCATATGCCGTCATCGCTGCTCTCGGCTTGCTGTGCCTTGTACTACCGGCTCGCCGCTTCCCTGCGCCGCTTGCTCTTTTTCTTTCCTGCGAGCACTCGTGACAGGCAGAAGCCAAAGGGGTCCTTATGGGTACAACTTCGGTTTTAAACTCGGTCCTGAACGCTACGACTGGATCCTCTGCTTCCCAGATCGACGTAAATTCGCTGGTAAACACGATCCTCTACGCTGATCGCGCGCCGGAGCGCACCTGGCAAGCGGAGCAGGCCACCCTGGCCAGCCAGACCTCAGCCATCAACCAGCTGCAGGTCGAAGCCTCGTCGCTCACCGATCAGATCAATGCGCTGCAGGACCCCGGTGGCACCCTCAGCAGTGTTGCTGCCACCTCGTCCGACACCAGCGTTGTGACCGCTTCAGCCTTGCCCGGCACACAAACGGGCAATCACACCGTCCTCGTCAACCAGCTCGCCACGACGGGTGCCTGGTACTCGGACGAAGTTACCAGCAGTACACCACTCAGTGCCGGCAGCTTTGACCTCAATGTGGGAAGCGGCGCACCTGTCCAGATCTCTGTTACCGGCGGGGAGACGCTCGATCAGCTTGCATCCTCTATCAACGGGCAATCGCTGGGAGTCACGGCCAGCGTTGTCAATGATGCTCACGGGTCGCGCTTGTCTTTGGTGGCAAACACCTCCGGGACCGCAGCCGACTTCACCATCTCGAATGACACGACCGTGAACTTTTCTCGATCCGGCACCGCTGCTGTCGACGCTTCTTTATCGGTGGATGGCGTGCCGATTACCAGCGCCTCGAACACGGTGACAAACGCGATCACAGGGCTGACCCTGAACCTGCAATCAGCTGCGGGCGGCGCGGTAAACGTGAACCTGGCGCCCAATGCCAACGCTGTCACCCAGGTCGTCAGCAACTTCGTTTCCGCCTACAACACGCTGATCAAGAACGTGAACTCTCAGTTCGCCTACAACAGCGCGACCCAGACTGCCGGCCCTCTCGCAAGCGACAGCGCCATCCAGGGCTTGCAGACCGCCCTGCTCACCTCGACCAACTACAGCTCAGGAAGCGGCAACTATCAGAGCCTGGCTTCACTCGGGATTTCAACCAATGCGGATGGCACCTTGTCGCTTAACGACAGCGCGCTTACCAATGTGATCCAGAACAACTTCGGTGCGGTGACGAACTTCTTCCAGGGGGTAGCGTCGAACGGGTTTGGGAGCGCACTTGGAACCGCGCTTAATACCTATACCGACCCGGCTGAAGGCGCTTTCACCGTCGACCTAAACAGCATCAGCAGCGAAAACCAGGACCTGACTAACCAGACCGCTTCGCTTGAGTTATACCTAAGCACCCAGCGGACGCTACTCACCAATAAGTACAACGCGGTTGATGTTGCCTTGCAGCAACTTCCGCAACAAATCAAGCAGATCCAAGCGCTCCTCGATCCCAGCAGTTCGAGCTCAGGTTCATAATGACTCCAGCCATTTCACTTTCCTACCGGAAGGCAGCGCTTCAACAAGCCTCCACTGTCGGGCTGGTCATCGCCCTCTACGACACGCTTTGGGGCAATTTATCTCGGGCCGCCACGGCTTTCGATAACAACGACATTGAGGTTCGCTGCTCTGAACTCGTGCATGGCTTCAAGGTATTGCAGCAGCTTGACACGATGCTTGACATGAAAAACGGCGGCCCTGCCGCCACAAACCTTCGCCGCTTTTACACCCACATGCGCGGTCAGATGCTCGCGGCGCAGTTCAAGCGTTCGCCAGAGATCCTTCGCCAACAGGCTCGCCTGCTGATCGATGTTCGCGGCGCGTGGCAGCAGGTGGACGAGCGCAATGCTCACGGGCAGCATACTTACGGGAACCCAGCACCAGCAGCGCGCCTGCAGGGCGCTGGCTACGCAGAGGCAGGTTCTAAGGAAAGCGGACGGCAGGCTTTTTCCTGCTCTGGATGATCTGATTCCTGGCTCAGACGGCAATGACTCGCCACGGGCCGCGCTCCGGTGATTGATTTTGAATCGACTTCCGGCTGCATGGACGAACACAGCATGCCATGACTGCGGTCCAACGCTATGCTCGCTCTGCGCTCTCTGCCCTCGTGGGAGCCCCGGGTCGCCACTGGTTTTACCGTTAAAGTGCGGAAATTGCTTAAACCAAGCCCGGGCAACCTGAGCTGCGCCAGGTTTGACGTCGACCTAAGCGGTACGTTGCGCTCCATCACCTTCAGCTCCACTGACCAGCTCAGGCGATCCGCATTACAGGTATCTTGCGGCGGCCGCTGGCTTTGTCTCTAGCCCACGTGATCGACCCCTCTTACAACCAGGCCTGCCGGAGGGGTTAGCAGCCTTGCTCATCCGAGTGTTGCGAGTATTTGCGGGCGCAGAGCAACAGCGCCTTTGCAGCAGCACGGATTAGAGTAGAGATTGGGACGCAGTAAGACCGCTCGACGTACCGCCGTCTGACTCTTTTAGCATGTCCTTCAACAAGGCTTGTGAATAGCTTTATCCGAGCAACCCTAAGCGCCTTGGGAGCACCGAGCAGGTTACGGCCACTCGGACCGGAGAAGTTCACGAAGTACCACTGTCCTTGCCTGCCTGTCACCGCAGCTGTCGGTTCAATCCATATTCAGGCTGCCAGAGACCACACGATGGACTTCCACGATGTAGCCCTTTTCCTTCACAGAACCACTTGCCCGACCAGACCGACGGAGACTGCCGACGAGCCCCCAATATATTGCGATAGATGAAAATTGACTTTGCTCGCTGTTTCTGTTGAAACTCCAAGTCGCGTAGCAAATTCTTGGGCATCTATCTCCGCGAGGCAGAGCTTTGAGCATTTCAACAAGAGCTGTGCCTCCTCCACAGAAAGCGCCTCAAGATCCAGTGCCTCTCCTTGGCACAGCGCATTTAGCTTCTTGAAAACTCGCATGATCTCGTTTTGCATCGTTCCGAGAGTTCGTTCGTAATCAACCCTAAAACCATAAAGGACTTCGTTCAGAACATTAATGAGGTAAACACATGAACATTCGCTGGTTTTAACAGTATTTGTCATCTTATCCCGTGCATCATCGTAAGTTGTCAAAATATCCTTTTCCGCCTGTCGGACGAAATGCCGTCGATTGACTCGGCGCAGTTCCGTTTTCGATTACTACCATTTGCCGACTGTCGCTCCAGTAAGCCGTCCTGCCATTCGACAGTGATCGAACCTCAGAGGGATTGGCCATCGTATCCTGCACCAATCCCTGGAATTCGTTCCGCGTTATATTTCCTAAATTCACCGGCGTGTTTTGCAAAAGCATGTTGCGTAACCCTCTCTGCAACGGCTAATGCTTCTGCGGCATTTGCTGCGCGAGCAGCTCTAAGGGCGTCGACTCCTAGTCCGATCCCTTGCCCGATTCCTTCGGCTACAGCGCTGAGGGCTGACTGCTTCACAAACTCTTTGATCGCGGCCATGCCTCCGTTGCCGATCATGTTCGCTCCTGCAAGATTGGCAGGACCTTCCAGCGGCCCATAAGGTGCATTTGGCGCGATCACTCCAACTCCCCCGTTCTGGCCGTCGTAAGACGTGAAGCTGTATCCCACACTGCCTTCGCCGTCAGTAGTGAGTGAGTTCGTGTTGACGGTTCCATTGATATAGGTTCCGTTCGGGCCAAGATTGTTAGCGCACGAAGTTCCTGCCGTAACCGTTACAGTCCCATCTGTTTGGAGATTGGTAGTGTCGATGCAATCATGTCCGTCTGGATCGGTGTTTGTGAGTGGATTGTTCTGCACGTAGCTGTACAAGTTCCAACTCTGAGGCTGATCTGCGTGCTCACCGGAATCGTCATCGGGCGACATGAACCGTCCCATGCTCGATCCGTAATACCTGGCCCCGAAGTAATCCAGTCCTGATTCGTTGTCTCTTTCTTTGCCGGTAAAGCCGGATGCAATCAAAGCGTGCAAATGTACAAACTGAAAACCACAGTCGTAGTTCAATCCGGTGTTCATCGCCGCTCGTCATAGTAAAACCAACCGGCGCCGAGGTATTGCAGGCGAGCAAAGGGCGTACGGCCTGTTGTGTTTGCCCACAGGTGGTAATTGCTGCATTGCGAGCAAGTTGTTGACACATGCAGAAGTCCATCAGTGTCGCCAACTTTTGCCCAAATGCGTCTCTGGGCTCCGGACTGTGACATCCCCTGCTTTTGAACAGAAGAGAGCAGATCGATAATGTGCTGTACGTTCACGACGGGGACATTGAGCGCCTTAGCTGCGTCACCGACTCCAGAAACCTCTTTATCGCTTCCTTGCCCAGCCAGACGAATGGAAGCTCCGTCGGGTCGAAACAGTTGGTACTCAACCAGTCCTTTGCTTGCATCTGTTGCTGATTCGCACTCACTCGCTCCGGGCTATATCTGTCCCCATTGTCTGACCAGAGCCTCATAAACTTGTTGGTGCTTGTGGAAGTCGTCCGTCCAATGCGCAGCACTACGGAGGCCGTTCTCTCTTCCCCGAGCTTCCAAGGTCTTCCAACTCCAGAACACAGAGGAGAAGATTACGACTACGATGGTCAGGATCACCAGAACGCCTTTTCCTCTTAGCTTAGACATCATTCTCATTAGGGGACGACATAGTTCAGGTATCCCGCAGGGTGTTCGGAAGCATAGCGGCTATAGCGCATCCCGACAGCTTGGTTGTCTGCTGGCTGATCGCATGCGCTCCGAGCACACCAGTTCAGCTCGAAGTCGTGCCCCATCGTCAAGTGGTCGTGGATTTGCCACGCTCCGGCACCGGCACCAGCGATGCCTCTTGGGAAGGCTCTGGCTGCTGCTGCATACCCCCATATTTTATTTCCGACAAAATCATATTGGTGGGCACCACCTCCTCCGTCTAGATAGAGAGATGTGGATGACAGCTTCCTTTTCGAGTCGAGACTGCCACCCTGCACTGAATTTTGAGCAAACGTGAGTGCGTTGGTTTGTGGCACCTGAGCAGGGGTAGTCATCAGAGATGACATGGCCGCTTCCGTTTGCTGCGGGGAGACCGAGGAATATTTCTGGCCATCGGCGAGTTTGGGGAGCGCCGAGTCCAGTTTGTAGGACTGGCCGTTATCCGCATTCAGGGTGTAATTGTCGCTATTGACGACGTGCCACCAGAACCCATGCTGGTCAGTGTGGCTCGTTTCATTACCCGACTGGTCTTAGGTGTAGTTGTCATGTCCATCTGGATCAATCGACTTGAGCGGGTTGTTCCATACGTAGCTGTAGACATTGAGACTTTGCGGGTTATCCAATTTGGCATACGGAATCGGGTCTTCTTTGGTGCTCCCATCCGGGCTCATCCACCGGTTCATGTTCGATCCGTAGTACCTGGTTCCGAAGTAGTCCAGCCCCGACTCTGTGTCCCGTTCTTTGCCGGTGAAGTGCAGCTCATTTGCGTGAGGTGCGTTGGATTGCCAGGGAGTGCAGGATGTAGTCCGGCCGTTGCCTGTTGCGTTACCAAACGGCAGGCTGGAGCAGTTCAGCTCCGGCACGCCTGTTCCTGACACCTGGATGCGTTTGGTGCCTACCGAATCCCCAAGCGCAAAGTGCAGACCCCATTCGCAAAGTCGTAGGTAGCTTCGAGCCTTCCTGTGGTCCACACATTGGTGTGCTGCGGAACGGAGGCGGACGTTCCAGCCAGTTCGGTCACCTGCTCGCCGCTCAAGCCTAAAAGGTATTGATTGGTGAGCGTAAATCCGTTCGAAAGCAGAGGCCGAGCGAGAGATCAGACGAAGTTCAGTTGGTATGTCCAGTCCTGTGGCGTGCAGTTTGCTTGCCACTGTGACAGGAACGCAGACAGCCTCAACTGCCCGCGTCGGCAGCATGCTGGTAGCGTGAAGCAATCCGATGCGCGAGAAACCGATCTAGCGCAAACCTCCGCCGAAGACGGTAAGCAGTGGGATAGGTGGCTCATCTCACCACGCCTTCAAAGCCCTGTTCGTGGAGAATGAGTTCTCCCGTCGTGCAACAAATGGTTCTTCTATTGGGTAAAAGGGCATCAGAAGCTGCGCTTCGACAAGCGCGCGAACAGTCATAGAAGATCGCTGCTGGTCCTTGGCGCAGGACCATGAAGCGGGCGCCAGACCGGCGGAAGGCCGACGCAGCCAGTCATAAGGCAACCAGGCTTCTCTGGTGATGTTCAGGTGCTCTTCAGAGCCGCGTGTATCTATCAAAACAACAGCAACTGATCAGGCAGAAGGGCAAAGCTCAGCAGAGCGCCAACAGGCCGCATAGCAAACCCTGATCCACGCGGCATAGAACAAGCCCGGGAAAAACCGGACTAGCGCAAAGTTTAGTCGACCTTGATCATGCCTCAACTCACACCAGGGATGCTCGCTTTTGGAGGCCCCGGACCAAGCTTACTTCAGATAATCAAGCAGGTTAGTAGGCAAAACCTTGGCAGAGGCAGCGAGAACAGCGCTGTTCTGCGTTTCGGCCTGCGCCAGATTCTCGGCTGCCGTCGCCGGGTCGATGCCGGTCAGCGCAGCTTGCTGCGAGCTAAGCGTAACCTTCTCCTGCGCCAGGTAGTTCTCCTGCGAGGTGAGCTGATTTACCGTGTTTCCGTAAACAGCATGCTGCTGCGATACGTAGCTCAGTGCCGTCGTGACGGCTGCGGTTGCCGCCCCAATCTCTGCGCTCGTTCCAGTCTGGAGCGCAGTTGCAAGCTGCTCCAGTGATCCGATGGCGCTCGATCCTGATTGCAAGAAGAGGGTGCTGCCGGGCACATTTGCTTGGACCTGAAGCGAATCTCCAACAGAGACGTAGTTGACCCCGCTGTTGCCTTGGTAGGTGTAATTGCCAGGATGCGATGGATCCGGCTGAAAGGGAGCGGTTGCGCCAGCGGTACCTCCAAACAGCGCCACCCCTCCAAAGGTCGTGTTGGCTTGCGAAACCACGCTAGATAGAAGTCCCTGAACTTGCGCGGCGATGGCTTGGCGGTCCGCAGCAGATTCGCTTCCGTTTGCGCCCTGAGTTCCCAGTGTGATGGCCTTGTTCAGCAGTGAAACCACCGAAGAAATGACCGAATCCGCCGTCCGCGCCTGCGACAGTGCAGAGTCTGCATTGGTGGTGTACTGGTCCACATTTGCAGACGCAATCAGGCTCTGCACCATGGCGGCCGAGGCTGCTGGGTCGTCCGAAGGCAGGTTGACGCGTTTGCCTGTCGACACCTGTTGCAAAGCATTCTGGAGCGTCTGCTCGCTTTGCTCGATATCTGCGGTGATGGTGGTATTAAAAGTGGGATTAAAGCGCATGTCAGTCAGTAGCCTCCACTAGTACCCATGTTGAGTGTTACGGAGAAGAGCGAGGAGATGGTGCTGATCACTCTTGCCGCTGCCTCGTAGGACTGCTGATACTGGATCAGGTTTGCTGACTCTTCATCGATCGAGACTCCAGACGCAGAGCTCTGCTGCTGTTTCAACTGCGAAAGCGACAGGCCGATAGCGCTCGATTGTGCGTTGGCTTTCGAAGCAAGGCTGCCCACCTGGTATACGAGATTTGCCGAGGTATCTGCAGGGCTCAAACCGGAGGCGAGCTTGGTCGTTTCAACCGCAGTAAGCTTCGCAACATTGCCATTGCTCCCCGAAGAACCATCTGAGCTCGCCGCAATGGCCGCAGGATCGGTTGTCGCGACCTTGATTGCGGCTGCGGACCCGGTAACAGTTGAGGGCAAAATGAAGAGCGGGGCGCCCGCGTTTCCATTCTGATCGTAGCCAGCGGCTTGAGCCGTGTTGATGGCGGTGCCGAACTGGTTTGCAAGAGTGTCAAGCTGCCCCTGCAACAGCGGCATATCCGTGTCGCGCACCTTCAGCGTTCCGCCGAGATCTCCGCTTGTCAAGGTGGAGGTAATCGTTGCCCCGTTCGCGTCGAGAACCTGCGCGTTGCCGCTGGCATCGGTTTTGGTGGAAAGCGCGTAGCTCTGGTTGCCAAGCACCAGCGGGGTGCCATTGCCCGTAGTCAGGGTGTCGCCACCTTCGGTATGGGTGATCGAGACACCGGTCAGCTGCGACAGTTGCACTTCCAGTTCGCCTACCTGATCCTGAAGCGGGCCATTGTTCTGACCAGCCCCCGGAGATTGCTGCATCTGTGTATTCAAAGAAGCTATCTGAGAGGTCAGACTGTTGATCTGAGCCACATCGGTGCTGACCTTGTTGTTCAAGGAGCTCTGCTGCGTTGCAAGCCCGTTTGCCACCGTATTGAATTGACTCGCCAGGTTCTGGGCCGAGGAGAGTACGGTCTGGCGAGACGCAGCGCTGGTCGGGTTTGATGAGAGTGCTGAAACGCTGGTGAAGAAGGTGGAAAGATTAGTGCTCAGGCTCTCGCCTGTGCTCGGGAATAGGGTCTGCACCTCGGCCAGCCCAGCAGCCTGAGCATCGGCACTGCTTTGCTCAGAGGTCTGCTGCTGGATGCGCAGGTTCAGCAACTGGTCTCGTACGCTGCTGAAACCCTGGAGAGTGGCCCCGTCGCCGAGTGAGACGCCATCCTGCTGGATGGCCGAGTTCTCTGACAAGAGGACCGTCTCACGTGAGTAGCCAGGAGTCTTCGCGTTCGCGATGTTGTTATTGGTAACGGAAATCTCGGCTTCGTCTGAGAGCAACGACTGCGTAGCTACGGACAGCGATGTATTCAATCCTGCCAAAATTCACCTTCTATCTGCGGGCGCGTGCACCGGTAAGTGCACTACCCACCCAACCAAGCTTCTGATTGCTTGCGCGTGACTGCCTTGCCGGCCAGGATGCTTCGGCACACGTGCAAGCTGCCGATCCGAAGATCCGGCCCGCTCGTTCAGAGCTGGCAGGACCACCCTGGCTGCGCCACGCGCAGTTTGGCTGCCGGCTCAAAGTGCTCTGCATATCCTCGACAAAGCCCGGCAAAGAGGCGGAGTGATTGCCTGGAGTGCTCAAGGAGCGCAGAGTAGCGGAGGTTCAACGCCGCCAAGGACTCGCCTGCCACCTCGATCCGTCGGGAGAGCAGGTCGTCGGAAGCTGAAGCCGGCGTCCACCGGTACGCAGCCCCCTTAGTATCTCGAAGCGCAGGGATTGCTCCCGCAAGTCGTTGCAAGTCAGCACAAAGGGCCTGCTGACGCGAAACACTCTGCTCGAGCGTGGAAAGCGCGTTTGCTCCGATTGCCTCCATGGCCAGCTGCACCTCGGCATGAAGCTCCGTGATGCGCGCCAAGTAAGCCAAGCCGCCGGTATCTGTTTGTTGGACGTCGGGGTGCATGGCGATCCTCTTCTCCTCACCCACCTGGCTGCTCGAAAACGTTAGCTTGCCCGGTGCACTTAGACCCCAGCACTTACCAGTGCTTCAGCGATCAGGCTCGGGTCGAGCGTATACGCGCCACTGCTCACCGCCCGGTGCAAGGCGTCTACCTTGGCATACCGAGCTTCAGCCGCCTCGAGCGCCTGGGTCGCCAGCGATGGTATCGACAGGCTGCCCGACGATAGCGTCGCCTTATCCTCTGCGCTCGGCGAAACCGGGCGCGATGCTGCCAACGCGTTTGTATCTGTTTCTAGTCCTGTGCTGCTGGCCGCTGCTGCCGGTCCAAGAAGATCGATGCGCATGAGACACACCCCCTACTGCGATGGGTCTCCTATCGGCAGCCTTCACGTTTCCGTTCAGGCTGCACGCTCTGAATCTTCTGGATACTCTTACCCGGCCGGCGTCTCCCCCGCCGCAGCGCTGGTCTGCTCAGCCGCGTGGCCGAGGTGCTTCGCAATCATTTTTGCAATGCCGATCCCGCCGGAGGCTGTGAGCGAACCCGCGAGAGCTTGCATCGCGATGCCCTGGAACTGGTCCTTGCCTGCGTCTTCATCGTCCCCATCGCCTCCCGGAACCGTGGCAAACGATTGCTCCGCCTGCTGCAACCAGCTTCCCAGCAGGATCGATTCGAAGTCCTTGGACGATTTTTCGATCTTCGCCTGCTCGTTTGGTACACCAACTGCAGCCAGCCTGCCTGGTCGAGTCTGCGCCAGGAGTTTCGCCGCCTGCGCATCAACAACGCTTCCAGCCGTCGAGGACATCGCTGCCATGCCTGTTCCACTCATCATTTAAATAATCTCCAGGTCTGCCTGCAGACCTCCTGCGGATTTGATCGCCTGCAGGATCGCGACGATATCGTGCGAGGTGGCTCCAATCGCATGCAGACCCTTGATCAGGTCATCGACATTGGCCCCATCCTCAAGCCGGATCGATTGCGCCGGCAGATCCTTAACCGCGACGGTTGTGTTTGCCACCGGGGTCGTCGTCCCCGTGCTGCTGAATGGAAGTGGCTGCGATACGGCATAGGAGGTTT
>CAZZYO010000089.1:11828-15607 GCA_964658255.1 Candidatus Babeliales bacterium | reverse complement strand
GGAACTCCAGCGGAATCACCCTGCGGTCAAGAAAGTTCGGCACATCGGTAACCCAGGCCATCATCACGCCGGGCGTGTAGGCCTGCGTAAATCCGTTCTGGATCGAGAGCCGGTCGAGCGCGTCCGTGTTGTCTGACGGCCAGACCTCCTCGGTATAGCGCAGGATGCCCAGGTCAACCCGACCGCCGCCGCCCGAGCATGACTCAATCTCAAGCCCAGGATGCTTGCGACGTAAGTCGTCAAGAATTGCGTATAAGTTGTCGACGAATTTGACATAGATTTCTTTCTGCTGGTCAAGGGGCAGGTTTGCCCAGCCTGGCTCGGACCAGTTGCGGTTGTAGTCCCACTTGAGAAAGGCAATGTCATTCTTTGTAACCAGGTCGTCCAGCCAATGAAAGACATAGTCCTTTACATCCGGTCTGGCCAGGTTGAGCAATAACTGGTTGCGCGCCTCGGTGCGTGGGCGCCCGGGAAAGCTCATGGCCCAGTCCGGATGCTTGCGATAAAGATCCGAGTCAGGATTGATCATCTCCGGCTCGACCCAGATGCCGAAGTCCATGCCAAGCGCGTGCACCTTGTCAATGACTGGCTTGAGGCCGTGAGGAAACTTCTGCGGGTTGACGTACCAGTCGCCCAGGCCGGCGTGATCGGTCAGCCGCTGGCCGAACCAGCCGTCGTCGATGACCATGCGCTCGGCGCCAAGCTTGGCCGCTTTTTCCGCCAGCGCGACCTGGCCGGCCTCGTTCACGTCGAACCCTGTCGCCTCCCAGGAGTTGAACAGTACTGGCCGGGGCCTGGGGTGCGGCGCCTGCGGCAACAGCGAATCAAGCTGCAGATGGTGCAGCATGCGCGACGCCTCACCCTTGCCCTGGGCGGTGTACCCGGCGTAGAACACAGGCGTTGTCAGTGACCCACCTGGGGCCAGCTTGTAGCCGAAGTCAAACGGGTTATAGCCGCCCGTGATGCGAACGGCGCGCGTCCCGCCTGTCTCTTCAAGGTTGATGCGCCAGCTGCCGCTCCAGCCCAGCTCGCCAAACCACACCGGGCCAGCCTGCTCGGTAGTACTGGCTGTGCCGAGCGAGAACCAGGGGTTGGTCTGGTGAGAGGTGCTGCCGCGGCGGCTTTCAAGCACCGTGCTGCCAGGCTGCAGTAGTTGCGAGTGCAGCTGGAACTCGCCGGCCCAGTGGCCGGTCAGCCATTGCAGGTGATAGTCGTCGCGGGTGGGCAGGTTCCACGTGGCAGAGGCAGCCTGCTCAAGCATCTCAGGCGATTTGCCATCATTGCGGATCACCGTCCAGCGCGCCAGCACGCCTGCAGGGTAGAGCTTGTAGTGCAACTCGACGGTAACGCCCTGGTGCGCATCGTGGGTGGTCAGCAGTAAACCGTCCGAGCCCTGCTGCTCGGCTTTGACAAACACGAGCGCCAGCTCACGATCGCCATCCGGGAAGCTCGCCTTCAGTGCCGGCTCATAGGCCAGCCCTGCCTCCCAGCCGGGATACTCGAGCGGCGTCGTGGTCATAGGCGTGTCAAAGGAGGCAAGTTCCGGGCGCATTGTCGCCGCAGGCAGGGCAGAGGCCAGCGTGGCATCATTTGCCAGCCGAGCACCCCAGTAGAGCGATTGGACCAGGTTCGCGTCGTTGATGCCGACGGCGTAGCTCATCTCGCCCGCAGAGAGTACCCAGGTTTTGCCAGCGTTCAGGCTGGTCACTTGCACGGTCTGGCTGGCACTGGTTGTTCCCTGCGCCTGCGCAGGTGTGGACGTGCTGAGAGTGGCGCACGAGAGCATAAGCGAGGCGGCGAGCAGCAGCGGCCCCGTCGTCCGGGAGCGAGCATAAGGCATCAGGGAGTTCTCCAGAGTGGACCTTGACGCAGTGTTCGTTAGGCACAAGGTCGGCGTCAAGTGCTCTTGCCTCCCCAGGGAACACTCGCGACCTGCTTTATGATGGGAGGGTGCGGGCGTGGCGAAATGGCAGACGCAGCGGACTTGAAGCAAATTGAGTGCCCGCCAGGGAAACCGGCGGAGTAGAACTGCTCAAAGTCGGGGAACCCTGCAATGGCGATCCCGAGCCAAGCCTGGAAGCATCCGGGAAGGTGTAGAGACTAGACGGGCAGCACCTGAACCCTGGCTGCAGGGATGGTGAAGGGATAGTCCAGACCACGAACTCGCAGCAGGCGAGGCGACGAAAGTCGAAGTGGTATGAAAATCCGCAGGCCGCAAGGCCGTGAGGGTTCAATTCCCTCCGCCCGCACCACGGCTGCTTGTCGCTCATTGTTTGCGGAAAGCTTCCAGGTGAGTGAGCGTTCTTTGCTTCCGCCCGGGCATAGGTTTTGAGCACGTACCTGGCAGCCAGGTTCCGTGGCGCTGCTCTTCGCACGCGACGTCGCTCTGCATCGCAACTCTCAAGTTATGCGGGGCCGCCGTCCTAACATATGCACAGGGCTGCGCACTGCAGCCCGCTATGAGTTTGTTGAAGCCACCCCTGCGTGCAAGAGTTGGGTAGAGTTTGGACTTCTACGTGCATAATGTCCTGTTACAGGGCAACCCCGGCTGGCTGCTCCGCCCTGCTTGACGTCTCCCCCAGGAGAGTCGCATGCAGAAGCCGAACGCAGTAGATCCAGCAGCAATTAGCATCCACCATGGAGCGGGTAGCGCTCCCAGACTGATGCTTCAACGAGCTGAGACGAGAGCCAGCTTGAATCGCGAGCCCTTCGGTTTCACCCAGAACCTTCATACTCTGGACCTGTTTCAACCCGCGTCGCTGCATGAACTTTGCCGAACGTACTCTACTGCCAAGTGTGGTTACTTTGTTGCCGCGGGTGCGCCCGAGCCGGGAACATCGTTCTATGAGGTTCCGCATGGCGGCTTCACGCCAAGTGAGGCGCTGGAGCTGCTCGAGGAGCGCCCGCTGCGCATCCTGCTCAAGCGCCCGGAGGAGCAGGATCTCCGCTTTGCCGAACTGCTGAGCGACTTGTTTGCACAGGTGATGGAGGCCCGCGGAGGGCTGCCAGGAGAGCGGGTCGTGCGTCTGGAGTCGGCGGTGCTGATTACCTCTGCCTCGACGATTACGCCGTTACACTTCGACCCGGAGATGGGGTTTTTCTCTCAGATCGAGGGCGAGAAGAACTATCACGTCTACTCGCCCAAGGATGCGTCCGAGCGAGAAATGGAACGCTTTTACATCCGGGGCGTGGTGGATATTGCTGTCCTCAGGATGGCTGATCGTCATGCGGCGTATGAGCACGTGTTCTACCTGCGACCCGGCTTTGGATTGCATCAGCCGCAGAACGCGCCACACTGGGTGGAGACGGTTGGTGGCAGGTCCGTGTCCTACACCTTTGTGTTCGAGACCGATAAGTCGCGAGCGCTGGGCAGGACGCGGGCGTTTAACCACTATCAACGCAAGCTGCGGCTGCCGCCGTCCATGCCCGGCATGCATCCGAAAGTAGACCAGTGGAAGGCGACAGTGGCGCAGGCAGTGATCCCGGTGAGGCAGACAGTGGGAGAGATGCTGCGCCGGACTGGCGTACGTGCCTAGTGCACGCCGTCTCTCCGTCCAGCGGTCGGGACAAACTTGATCTTAGCGCGGCAGGAACCAATCATCGCGTGAACCCGGAAGAGGGAACGCGCCAAACCTACGCGAAACTCAGACGTGTTCACCGACCCGGTTTGCTGTTGCCCGCCCGCGGGCAGAGCTGAAACGTAAGTGCACCCTGGCGACCGTGTTGCAATCGCTCGGACGATCGCGGCTGCAGGGTCGCTCTGACTGCCTCCATCAGGC
>CAZZYO010000089.1:10096-11818 GCA_964658255.1 Candidatus Babeliales bacterium | reverse complement strand
CAATCAGCAGCGAGAGCTTCAAGTCATACCTCCAAAATCACCGGCATAATCAGCGGGCGCCTGCTGGTGTGCTTCTGCAGATAGCGCTTCAGTTCGAGACGAATCTTCTCCTTCATCACGCCCGGGTCGGCCTTCTCTTCTGCGCTGCAACTGTCGAGCAGCTGGATCAGGACGTTTCGTGCATCCCCCAGCAGCTGGTTGTCGGCACCGACAAAGCCGCGCGTGATCAGTTCGGGCTGGCTTTCGACCTTGCCCGTCAACTTGTTGATCGACAGGATCGGCAGCACGATGCCGTCCTCGGACAAGTGACGCCGATCGCGGATCACGAGGTCGCCAACCACGTCGCCGGTGGAGCCGGAGTCGATGCAGACACGGCCCGCGGTGACCTTGCCATTCTTCTTGGCAGTGGTCGCGGTCAGCTCAAGTACGTCACCATCTTCAATCAGGATCGCCGAGCCGATCACGCCGGTGTTCACAGCAAGTTCGGCATGCTTCTTCAGGTGGCGGAAGTCACCGTGCACGGGGATGAAGAACTTGGGCCGCAGCAGGTTGATAAGCAGGCGCTGCTCTTCTTGCGAGGCGTGGCCGGAGACGTGAATCAGGCCCGCCGAGCCGTCGTCATAGATCACCTCGGCCTCGCGGCGGTAGAGGTGGTCGATGACCCGGTAGATAGACTTTTCATTGCCTGGAATGACGCGCGAGCTGAGCAGCACCGTGTCTCCGGGCGAGATGCGCGCGTGCTTGTGGTTGTCCACCGCCGCGCGCGAGAGCGCGCTCATAGGCTCGCCCTGGGTACCGGAGATCATGACCATGACGTTTGACGGGGCGTGGTCGCCGATCTGGCCGGGATGAATGAGCAGCTGGCCGGGCAGCTTGAGGTAGCCAAGGTCCTGCGCGATCTCGCTTGACTCCATCATGGAGCGACCGACGATCGCCACCTTGCGGCCATGCTTCTGCGCCAGGTCGAGCGCGATCTGCATGCGGTAGATCGAGCTGGAGAAGCAGGAGAAGAAGAGCTTCTTCTTGGTGCGGAGGAAGATCTCGTCGAGGCGCGGGCGAACGGCCGACTCGCCGGGCGTGTAGCCGCTGCGGTCGGTGTTGGTCGAGTCCTGGAGCAGCGCGAGCACGCCTTTTTGGCCGTACTCGGCGAACTTGTGCAGGTCAAACGGCTTGCCATCTGGCGGCGAAAGATCGATCTTGAAGTCGCCGGTGTGCACGATCACGCCGACAGGGGTCTCGATCGCGAGCGCGATGCAATCGACCAGCGAGTGTGTGACGCGAATGGGCTCGACGACGAATGGGCCGATCTTGAAGCGCTGGTTGGGCGCGATCTCGACCAGCTCGGTGTCATCAAGGATCTTGTGCTCGTCGAGCTTGCCCTCGACATAGGCGAGCGTGAACTCGGTGCCGTAGACAGGCACGTTGATCTCGGAGAGGATCCAGGGCAGGCCGCCGATGTGGTCTTCATGCCCGTGCGTGAGGATAATGCCGCGCACCATCGACCGGTTCTCGACCAGGTAGGTGATGTCGGGCACAACGATATCGACACCCAGCAGCTCCGACTCGGGGAACATCAGGCCGGCATCTATCACCAGGATGTCGTCTTTGTAGCGGATGGCCATGCAGTTCATACCGAACTCGCCGAGGCCGCCGAGGGGGATCAGTTTTACTTTTTCTTCAGCCATTAGAATCTCTGATTTTAGCAGGTCGTCGGGGCGAAGC
>CAZZYO010000089.1:0-10086 GCA_964658255.1 Candidatus Babeliales bacterium | reverse complement strand
CCGCAGTAAGCTGCCCGTCGTGCATGACTTAGCTACTCGCAGAATAGCGTCGCAGTCAGCAGGGTGACAGCTGTGCCCGCGACAACATGCGCCGTGATTGTCGCCGGTCCGCGGGTTGGGCCTAAGCAGATGGCCAGGCCATTGGTCGCATCCTGAGCGCTGCTGATGGACACATGCAGCGAGTCGGAGACGGTCCAGGCCGGGGTCAGCCGCTCAACCACCTGCGACGTCGCGCAGCCGGGGCCAGTGCCGGGCGCGCTGGTAGCGATGAACTGGCGTTGGTTCCCGGGAGGCGAGCTGGCATGATCTGCAGTTGCCGAGGATGGTGTCACGGTGTAAGACGGAAGGGCCGGCGTGCATCCCAACCCCCCGCTACTGCCGCAGCCTGCGAGGGCTGCGAGCAGCAGCAAGGCGGGCGCCAGAGCTCGGAAGGTGGCTTGCATCGCGGCCAGTGTAGCAGTCGCCGGCCTGGCTGCTGGCGTGCAGGCTCTCCTCCAAGAGCGGCGAAAGCGATTGGCATGCCGTGAGCGCGAGCCGCCCTTTAGGCGGCATCACAAACAAGCAGCAGCTAACTAGCGCGCACGGATGGAGTTCCACCTATGGCAATCAGCAAAGACCCACTGGCCCGGCTTGCCGAAGGGCAGCACTGGCTTGAACCGATCGAACAGCCGCTGCAGGACGCGGTGCACGAGGCCTTCGCTGCGCTGGGCGAAGAGCGCGGCACCAGGGTGCGAAACCTGCTGCATGGGACCTGGTTGAACGAGCCGCTCCACGCGATCCTGGTTGAAATACCGGTCGGCTCGTGGACCGGCACGGTGGTCTTTGACGGGCTGGCTGCCCTCGGCGGCGGCGAGGCGCTCGATCACGCAGCCGACGCCACGCTGGTGCTGGGGCTGGTCGCAGCCATGGCCGCGGCCACGACCGGGATGAACGACTGGGCGGATACCAAGGGTGCTCCGCGAAGGATCGGCATCGTGCACGCGCTGCTCAATGTAGCCGCAACGGGCCTCTTTGGCGCTGCCTGGTGGTCACGCCGCCGCGAAGGTGGACGCGCGACCGGACGCGCTCTGGCCGCACTCGGCTACGTGGTTGTGTCTGCGTCAGCGCACCTGGGCGGCAACCTGGTCTACGAGCATGGCATTGGCGTACAGGACAGGGTGCCACTGACCTGAGTCCTGGCTTTGCGAAGCCGTCAGTGGGCATCCGCTACGCGCCTGGCGCTGTTGTCGCTCGGTGCTCAGGCATGTTACGCGTGATGTAAAGGGTAAGCAGGAAGGCGCCAAGCAGCAGCGCGCTCGATGCAAAGAACGGCATACCCGGCGCGTGGACCAGGGTTATGGAGCGGATCGACTGCGCAAAGATCCAGGTAAAGAGCGCGGGCCCTATCAATCCCGCGATCCCACGAAGGCTGTTGATCGCGCCTTGGAGCTGGCCCTGCTCGGATGGTGAAGCGGAATGCGAGAGAACGCTCTGCGCTGACGGCCACACCAGCGACACAGCGTTCATCACCGGTATCCCCATCCACAGTAGAACGCCTGTCTTTGACAGTCCGAACATCGAGAAGCCGACCGCCGCCAGCGACAGGCCGATCAGTATGGCATTCCGTTCCCCAAGCTTGCCCACGACGCGCTTGACCAGTACCGCACCGTAGATCCCGGTGCATGTGCCGACAGTTGCCAGGGAGAGCCCGACGGTGCGGTCGGTCCAGTGGAAGCGGTAGTCAGCGTAGAGCACGTACACGTTCATCAGCGACTGCTGGCCAAGGTAGGCCAGCGCCAGCACGCCGGAGATGCCAAGCATGAGCGGGGTACGGGTAAGGATCGCGGCAGACCCGATGGGGTTGGCGCGACGCCAGGAGAACGGCGCGCGCAGGGCTGGCGAGAGCGACTCGGGCAGGATGAAAAAGCCGTAGCAGCCGTTTGCCAGTGACAGGCAAGCCGAGACCAGGAAGGGTAGTCGCGGGTTGATGTTGCCCAGCAAGCCTCCGATCGCCGGACCCAGCACAAAGCCGATCCCAAACGCGGCATTGAGCGTGCCGAAGGCGGCGGCACGGCGCTCGCGCGGCGTCACGTCAGCGATGTAGGCCTGCGCGGTCGGAATCGATGAGGCGGTAAAGCCCGCAATGACGCGCCCAAGAAAGAGCCACGGGAGGGAAGGCGCCCAGGCCAGCATGAGGTAGTCAAAGCCCAGGCCGAAGTTCGAGAGCAGCACCACCGGCCTGCGGCCGAACCGGTCGGACAACGAGCCCAGGATAGGCGAGCAGAAGAACTGCATCCCGGCGAAGACCGTGCCGAAGAGGCCAAGCATGGTCGCGGCAGACGCGGCGTTGTTGTTCAGGAAGCTTGCGATGAGCCGCGGGAGCACCGGGGCGATCATGCCGAGCGCCAGCATATCGAGCGCAACCGTGAGGAAGATGAAGGTGGCTGCCGCTTTGCGCGGACCCGGCGACGAAGACTCGGCGGCCGAAGGCGGGCCAAGATCGGTCAGATACTCGGGCTCGGATGGGAGCGGGTTGGGCTGTTCCTCGTGCTCATGCATGGAAGAAGGGTAACAAGCTCCTAGAATCACAGGGTATGAAGACCATCGGGATGATCGGCGGCATGAGCTGGGAGTCTTCGGCGACCTACTACCGGCTGCTCAACCAAAAGGTACGGGAGCGGCTTGGAGGCAACGCGAATGCGCAGAGCCTGCTGCTGTCGGTGAGCTTTCCTGAGGTAGTGGCGCTGCTGGAAGCAGGCGACTGGAAGACGCTTGCTGCGATGATGCAGGCCTGCGCCCGGCACCTGGAGGCGGCGGGCGCGGACTGCCTGCTGCTCTGCACGAACACCATGCACAGGGTCGCGCCGGAGGTAGAGCGCGTGGTCGGGATCCCGTTGATCCACGTGGTGGACGTGACGGCGGCGGCGGTCCGGGCTGCCGGGCTGCATCGGGTTGGTCTGCTCGGTACCCGGTACGTGATGGAGCAGGCCTTCTACCGGGCGCGCCTTGCGGCAGCCGGAATCGAGACGATTACTCCAAACGATGAAGACCGTGCGATGGTGCACCAGGTCATTTTTGAGGAACTGACCCGGGGCATCGTGAGCGAGGCTTCACGTGCAGCATACCGCGAGGTCGCCGGGCGCCTCGTCGCAGAAGGAGCCGAGGCGATCATCCTCGGCTGTACGGAGCTTTCAATCCTTCTGCGGGTCGGCGATGTCGAGCTGCCGCTCTTTGACACGACCGAGATCCATGCTGCCGCGGCGGTCGCCTTCGCGCTAAACCATATGCCGTAGCCAGGCAGTACGCGGGTGACAGCACCCAGCCGGGCCTGGCCCTTTGAGGCTGGGTGAGTTTGCTCTTGGCGCTGGCTCCGCAATGGCTCGGGCCGACTATCCGGGGCGTTCCGGCGATCGTGCTCAGGACAGCCTACTACCAGCGGAAGTTTGCGCCGTGACGAGCCGTTGCCGCCGACAGTGCGGCTTGAGCCCTCCCCGCCCGGCGAGGCAGACACCTAGCGAAGCAGCTCTTCCAGCGCAAGGCTGAGCTCTGTTTTCTCATCGCGGTACTTTACGATGACCGGTGTGTACACGCCCAGTCCCCACTCGGCTGCCCGGCCTTTGGTGATCGCGCGCGATCCCGGGACGACCACCGCTCCCTCCGGGATGATCAGCGGCAGGTCGCCCTCAGCCCGGATCACCTCCCCGCGCACCACGTCATACACGGGGGTGCCGCGCGTGAGGATGGTACCGGCCGCGAGCACCGCGCGCTTGCGCACGATCGTGCCCTCGTACACGCCGCAATTGCCACCGACGAGCACGTCGTCCTCAAGGATGACAGGCCCGGCGTTCACCGGCTCAAGCACCCCGCCCACCTGCGCCGCCGCGCTTAGGTGCACACGCTTGCCGATCTGCGCGCAGGAGCCGACCAGCGCATGCGAGTCAATCATGGTGCCCTCGTCCACATAGGCGCCCACGTTCACGTACATGGGCGGCATGCAGACTACCCCCGACGACAGGTATGCACCCGCCCGCACGGCCGATCCGCCCGGGACCATGCGGACGCCATCCGCAGGCGTGAACTGCCGCGCCGGATAGGTGTGCTTGTCCACAAACGAGAGCCCTGCCGAGCAGCCGCTCGCCTCCATCTGCCCCAGGCGAAAGCCGAGCAGGATGCCGCGCTTGACCCATGCGTTGACGCGCCAGCCGGTGGGCGAGGCAGCATCCGGCTCGGCCGAGCGAAGCGTGCCTGCCTCGAGCGCATGACGAAGCTCAGTGAAGGCTGCCTGCGCGCCTGGATCACTGCCAGCAGCAGGGCCTGCTGCAAATGCCGCTTCAATCCTCGCTTCCAGCGCTTCGAAGTGCTGTTCAGACATGCGGTGATCATCCTTTTTCAAAAGAGCGTATGACAGGTGACCGCAGAGGCGCGTTTTCTGAGCACGCCCGTACCTGCGCTCCTGTGAGTATGCGTGAGTTTCGAGGCAATGCAGGCGCGCCGGGTGGGACTTTGCCTGCAGGCAGTTAGCTGCTGGCGTGCGCTTCCTGCTGCAACTCCAGCCCTAGATGGGTGGCAAGCGCCCGTAGACGGGTGCGTGTTTCGCTCGTGACTGGCGTGATCGGGAGTCGATACGTCTCATGCAGGCGGCCCTGCATGGCCAGTAACGCCTTGACCGGGCCAGGGCTGGGCTCCCAGAAGTTGGCCATCATAAGCGGATACCAGGTGCGGTTGATTCGCCGTGCCGTCGACCAGTCGTTGGCCAGCGCCGCGTGCACCAGCTCGACCATCTCGGCTGGAATGATGTTTGACGCGACGGAGACCAGCCCGGCCGAGCCAACGCCGAGGATGGCGAGTGCAACCGCATCGTCGCCCGCGTAGACCGAAAACGCGCGCGGAACCAGTGTCAGGAGTTCGGTGATCTGGGCCAGGTTGCCGCTCGACTCCTTGATACCGCGAATGTTGGGGCAGTCCTCGGCCAGGCGCGCAACTGTTGCCGGCTCAAGGTTGGCGCCGGAGCGGCTTGGAATGTTGTAGAGCACCACGGCAGTCTCTGGGCCGACGGCTTCCGCAAGGGCGCGGAAGTGCTGGTACTGGCCCTCCTGCGAAGGCTTGTTGTAGTAAGGGTTGGCGGTCAGGACGGCGCTCACTCCAGGGACCGCCGCGGCGATGCGAGCCCGCTCGACGGCCTCACGCGTCGAGTTATGTGAGCAGCCGACCCAGACCGGCACGCGCCCGGCTGAAGCCTCAACCACGATGCGGACGATCCGCGGCCACTCGTCAGGAGTAAGAGTCGGCGTCTCGGCCGTTGTGCCGCAAGCGACCAGCCAGTCCATGCCGCTCGCAACCTGCCACTGCGCGAGCGCCAGCAATGCCTGCTCGTCCACAGCACCATCGGCCCGAAAGGGCGTCACCAATGCTGTGCCACACCCTGTTGGCAACGGTTCCATGACTCCCCTTGTGATGCGCGAACGGCGTTGCATCGCCTGGTCAGCGGTGCGTGCGCGCATGCAAGGACGAGTCTACATGCTGCCTGGCCTGCCTTGCTGCCGAGGGAAAGTGCTGCGGTCGACGGGTTGATGGCGGTGCCGTCGAGTCTCTGGCCAGGCAGCGCCATCCACTTCGTCCGCAGCAAAATTCATGTGTGTGCCCGGCGCTGCCGATGCACACAACAGAGTGACAGGAAGGCATGCGGGACGCCTCTCCTGATGCTGACAACTGATCCTGCGCAGCGCGCTCGTAAGCAGGCGCGACGCCCCTCGAGTGACGATGAAACCCGGTATTTCCATCCTGATCCTCACCAGGAACGAAGAGCATGACCTTGCCGCGTGCCTGGCCTCTGTAGCGTGGTCAGACGACGTGCACGTGTTTGATTCCTGCAGCACCGACCGCACGCAAGAGATTGCCCGGGAGGCCGGAGCGCATTGTCATGAGCGGCCTTTCGATAACTTTGCCGCGCAGCGAAATGCTGCGCTCAAGCGAATCCGCTTCAGGCATGCCTGGGTTTTCATCCTCGATGCGGACGAGCGGCTCAACCCGCAGCTGCATGCGGAGATGCTCGCCGCCATTGCCGCGGCGCCAGAGGACCTGCATGCCTTTCGCGTGCGGCGCAAGGACCATTTCATGGGCAGGTGGCTGCGCCACGCGCAAATCATGCCGTGGTACACACGGCTGGTGCGTCACCAGCAAGTACGTTATGTGCGCGCTGTGAACGAGGTGCTGGAGGTCGACGGAAGCATCGAAGAGCTGGAAAGCTCGTTTGATCACCACCCGTTCTCAAAAGGCCTGACGCGCTGGATTGAAAAGCACAATCTCTACTCGACCATGGAGGCAGGGATCGTGGCGGAAGGTAGCTTCCGTGAGGACTGCAGCTGGAACACGGCTCTTTTTGGCGAGGACTTCCACCGGCGCCGGCGGGCACAAAAGGCGATTTTCTACTGCCTCCCCTGCAGGCCGATGCTGCGCTGGGCTTACCTGATGTTCTATCGCGGCGCGCTGCTCGACGGGCACGCGGGCTGGGTGTACGCCGCACTGCAGACAATCTACGAGTACCTGATCGTGCTGAAGACGCGGGAGCTCACCCGCGGTCTGGCTGCGGCAGCCCGTGCAGCCGAGCCGCAAGCGGGCACTGGGCGGATGCTCGTGATGCCTTCACTCTCTGCAAGGAAACCCGCAGCAAGCCGTGCCAGAGCCGCCTTTATCAGCCGGAGTGGAGACAGTACACTGGCAGGAAGCATCCGCACACTTTAGGAGCCTTTCCCTCGAGATGACCATGAGCGCTATGCCTGAGCCGGTCGGCATCTCGGTGCTGATCCTTACGCGAAATGAAGAGCAGGATCTGCCCGTTTGTCTGGACGCCGTGGCGTGGTCGGATGACGTGTGGGTATTTGACTCCTTCAGCGAAGACAACACGGTTGCTGTGGCCAAACAGCGCGGGGCGCAGGTAGCGCAGCGGCATTTCGATAACTACGCCGCCCAGCGGAACGCAGCCTTCGCGCTTCCTTTTAAGCATGCCTGGATCTTTTTGCTGGACGCAGATGAATTGCTGAGCCCCGAGCTGGCAAGCGAAATGCGCGCAGCAATTGTCGCGGCTCCTGAGGCCGTCGCGGGATTTCGCCTGCGTCGCCGCGACCACTTTATGGGCCGATGGCTGAAGCACGCACAGACTACGCCCTTTTACATTCGCCTGGTGCGCAGCGGGCGTGCACGGTATGCGCGCGAGATCAACGAGGTGCTGGTGCTCGACGGCGGGGTGCGCGAACTTGCCGGTGCCTTTGACCACTATCCATTTTCCAAAGGGCTCACGCACTGGATCGCCAAACATAATGCCTACGCGAGCGGCGAGGCAAAGATAGTGGCCGAGCAGACCTTTGCCGCGGATGCTTCGTGGAAGACAGCGCTATTTGCGAAAGACTTCAACGCGAAGCACTCCGCGCGCAAGGCCATCTTTTACCGTATGCCTGGGCGGCCACTGGTGCGTTGGGCCTACCTGATGCTCTATCGGCGCGGGATACTGGATGGCCGCGCCGGGTTTGTCTATTCGACCCTGCAGGCCATCTACGAATACTTCATCGTGCTCAAGACTGAAGAGCTGCTTGCCGCGCGTGCGGCCGCTCGCACTGGGCGGTCGTCATGAGAGAGGACGCAGAGATGGAAGATGTAGAGCCTGCGCTCAACCCGGGCTTCGGCAAAGACCCAAGCTTGAGTGCGGCATTTCCGTTGCGCAACCGGATTGCGCGCCAGCTGTGGGGCGTGGTCTACGTGCTCTTTTACCGCACCTCGCTGCGGCCCATGCATGCATGGCGTGCCTTCCTGCTGCGGCTTTTTGGCGCAAAGCTTGGGCCTAAGTGTCACTTCTACGCCAAGGGTAAAGTGTGGGCGCCATGGAACCTGGTCTGCGAGGATCGCGTCTCGCTTGCCGATGATGCGGAGATCTATAACCCCGCACCCATGTACTTTGGCTCGCATGCGATCGTTTCGCAGGGCGCATATATCTGCGGCGCATCGCACACTTACAATGACCCGCGCTTTCCGCTGGTAAGTTACGAGATGCGCTTCGGGGCTTACTCATGGATCTGCGCGCGGGCCATTGTTGCTCCCGGGATCAATGCCGGGGAGGGCGCAATCCTTGGGCTCGGCTCGATTGCAACCCGGCACATGGAGCCTTTTGGCATCTACGCCGGGGCGCCGGCAAAGAAGGTCAAGGAGCGGTTGCGGTCAAGCGTACCCTGGGTGTAATGAATCTACTTTAAGGCAGATCACTAACTAAGTAAGATGCCCTGCTATGTCAGCAAAGTTGTAGGTTCCTGCGGGTTGATCTTGCAGCCACTCGGCTGCGCGGACCGCGCCTTCAGCAAAGCCGCGCCTTGACAACGCATCGTGGCGCAGGGTGATCACATCGTTTTCGGAGTGCGCTTCGAGTATGTGCAGGCCGGCGACATCGCCCTCGCGTAGCGACTTGATCGGGACCCGTGCAGTGGGCGGAAGAGTGCCGGCAACCACCTGTTGCAGCGTAAGCGCGGTGCCGGATGGCGCATCCTTCTTGGCTATGTGATGGGTCTCTGTAATGGTGAAGTGGTATTCCGGCAGGGCGGTCGCCAGCGCCCGCGCCGCACGAAAGAATGCCTGGACACCGATCGAGAAATTGCTCCCGTAAAGCAGCGCTGCGTGGTGCTCACCTGCAAGCGCAGCCAGGGTGGGCAGATCTGCATACCAGCCCGTGGTGCCCACCACCACGCGCGCGCCAGTGGCCAGGCATGCGCGCAGGTTTAGCAATACAGCCTCAGGCGTGGTGAAGTCGATCACCGCATCATGCTTAGCAAGGTAGCCGGGTGTAAGCATGCACGCGCCGGTGTTCTCCGCGCCGCCCAGGCTGGTAACGGCGTGGCCGCGCTCCCTGCCCATCTCAGCCACCAGCGCGCCTGTTTTTCCCTTGCCGAGTACCAGCAGACGCATCGGGTTATCGGTCTGCCGTGGAGGCGTCAACAGCTGCCCGCGCCAGGTCTCGTGCCGTTACATCAAAGATCGTCGGGTCAGGATCCCGGAAGAACTCCGCGTGCAGCGAGCGAACTGCTTCTTCCACGTCATCCTCATCGATCATAAAGCTCATGTTAATCTCGGACGCTCCTTGCGAGATCATGCGTACATTGACATGCTTGATTGCGTTGAAGAGCCGCGCGGCCATGCCGGCGTGCCCGCGAACGTCGTCGCCTACCAGGCACACGAGCGCCTTTCGGCCTTCATACTTAACGTCGGCGATCTGCGATAGATCCGCAGCAATCAAAGGCAGTGCTTCGTTGGAGTCTACTGTAAGTGAGACCGAGACCTCGGAGGTAGAAACCATGTCGACCGCACACTTATGCTTGTCAAAGATGTCGAAGATAGCCTTGAGATAGCCGTGCGTCATAAGCATGCGGCTTGCAACTACATCAACAATGGTCAGCCGCTTCTTTGCGGCGATCGACTTGATAGGGCTGGAACACGGCGGCCCTATGGCCTGGATGCGTGTGCCCTCGTTCTCCGGGTTACGTGAGTTGAGCACCAGGACGGGAATGTTTTTCTTCACCGCAGGCAGAATCGTTGCCGGGTGCAGCACCTTCGCACCAAAGTAGGCAAGCTCGGCTGCTTCCTCAAAAGAGATGGACCGCACGCGCAGCGCGTCGGGACAGACCCGTGGATCGGTCGTCATGATGCCATTGACGTCGGTCCATATTTCAATTGCTTCGGCCTGCAGTCCGCCGCCCACCAGCGCACCTGTGAAGTCTGAGCCGCCACGCCCCAGAGTCGTGGTGACGCCCTTATCTGTAGAGCCGATAAAGCCGCCAAGCACTACAGTCCAGCCGGCAGAGGCATGCGGCAACACGTGCGTGCGCAGGCGCTGCTCAATCGCATCGTCATCAGGCACGGCGCGGGTGTGCTGGTTGTCGGTCACTATGCAGAGGCGGGCGTCCACGTGATAGCCGTTGAGACCAACAGCGTCCGTGGCAAAGTACTCGGCGATCATTCGGCTTGACAGGCGCTCACCATAGGAGACGATCATGTCAGAGATACGTGGGGTCAGCTCGCCTACCGCGGAGAGCCCGCGTACTACTTCATCCAGCGCTTCAAAGTCGGTGT
>CAZZYO010000088.1:0-15612 GCA_964658255.1 Candidatus Babeliales bacterium | reverse complement strand
TTGCGGATCCGGGTGAGGCGATACTATGCGTGCTCATCGAGTCGATCTCCAAAACGATCTACGAACTTGTCGATCCACCACACTGTTGTATCACCGGCTTAGAATGCCGGCAGCTTTGTTTTGGGAGGAATGTCGTTGTTGGACGAGCTGAGCCGGAGGAAGTTTTGTCAACCGCAACCTGCGCGGCCGCTGCGTGGATGCAAACGCATACCGCGTTTGGCCGGTCGCCGGTTAATCCGACCGGCCGAGTTGCCCCGTGATGCGCAGATGAGCCTTGAGGGAGAAGGCATTCTCTACAGCGGTGAGCAGGGCAGACACAGGTTTCATAGCGCAGGGCCCTCGCCTGCTTTCACCCAAAGGCGAGTTGTCCGCGGCCATGCCCGCACTTACCCCACTCAACGAGCCTTTTGATGCAACGCGTCCACAGCTTGGGAGCGCGGCCAACTCGGCCAGGGCCGCGCACTATCTTGAGTGGATACACGCCTGCAAGGGCGGTTCACCTGCCAGCGCGAACTACTTGTTCGAGTTGCCGATTGTTGAAAGCCTGATGCTCGGCAACATCGCGATTCGCACGCAGGAAGCGCTTAGCTGGGATAGCGGGAGTGGACGCCTAACGCGTGGCTCTGCAGGCCGCCGCGCTGCTCAAGCCGTCGTATCGTGCTCCCTGGGCTTAGCACGTTGAACAAGCGGCTAGGGTGCGGTTAGAAGAACAAGTCACCTGGATCACTGCGCTACACGTAAGATAAGGACACTTCGTTTTATGTGGTCCATATCCTTGCGCGCACAATCAAAAAGAAGCTCTCTCTCAGCGAGATATGTACATCCAAGTCAAAGTCTGTTTCAGTTGGTGCGCTGACACCTGAAAGATAAACTCCTGGCGGAAGTAGAAAATGGTTTTGAATCGTAAGTTAGCGGGCCGGGTCGCGGTGTGGCTGCTGTACGCGTGTGCCACCTTGCAGTTTGTCCGGTACTACGTGGTCAGCACCTACTTCTACCTGGATATGCCACGGTATCTAAGTGGACATGAGCGTCTGCCATTCCAGGAGCGATTCCTTCCAATACTGCTGATGTGGCCGATCAATCACTCGAAGTATGTCCTGCACCACCTCGCGCATGCAAGGGCAGGTGTGTACACGCCTTCTGCTGCCACTCCTGAGACATCCGCATTCTACGTGCTCTCGCTTGTCTCGTTCGCGCTCGCGTCGTTGCTGGTGGTGCGGCTCTACACGGCTCTCACCGAGAGCAGGCTGCTTGCAGTGCTCGTTTTCCCCACCTTCATGGCGTTGACGCTCTGGGCCTATGTCGTGCATATCGATGCAAATTTCTCCTACCCGTATGACATGCCATCGCTGGCATTCTTTGCGGGCGGCGTGCTTGCTATCTACAAGAGGAAGTTTATCCCGTTGCTCGGCATTCTGTTATTTGGAACCATGAACCGGGAGACGACCTTGTTTCTCGTTGGCATATTCATACTGGATGCTGCTTCACATGACACAGGGGAACGAGCAGCATCCCTTCGCAGCCGGTTTTCGCCGGCCCAGGTACCCTGGCTCAAGGTAGCCCTGCTCACCGCCGTGTGGCTTGCAGTCAAGCTGGCTGTTATGCATCGGTTTGCACAGAACGATAACTCCGAGAACTTTGTTCGACTCTGGGGAAACTTTGGCCGCTTGAGGCCGCGCCTGTGGCCAACGCTGCTCAACATCTGCGGTTATGTGCTGCCGGTGGTACTTGTCTTCAAGGATCGCCTTCCTCAGCGTCGCTTCGCCAACTACTTCTATATCTTCCCTGTGTGGCTTGCCGTGATGTTTTACACCGGTGTTATCCTCGAGTCGCGCATCTGGGGCGAGCTATGCCCCATGACAGCAGTAGCAGCGGTCCTTCTGCTTGAAGAGCACGTCGCCCGATGCCAGAACGGACGCGTAACAAGCTACGCCATGCCAGGGCGGGAGAGCGTGTCGGCAGGCGCCGCGCACTAAGGACGAGGAGCGCTGTTGTCCTTTGTAGACAGATCGTAAATCAGCGTCTGTACCCCGTCGTGCTGAAAGTGTGCCTGGGGTGGTTCGCAAAAGGTAGCTCGCAACTTTGCCGACGCAGGGCCGCTTTTTGCAGGTTCCCCTGCCGCAAAGCAGCCGGTGAACGGTGCGTACGCGGTCCCGATGTAGTAGCGCACGTGATAGCGTGCAAGCACCTCTCGCAGGGGCAACGCCCGCTGGACTAACTCAAGATAGTCGCGGTCCATCATCAGCCCTTCCGTCTGGACCACCGGTTCGGCGATGAGGTAAGCCACGCGCCCGGAGCGATCCCCCATGGCATAAATCCCAGGGTGACTACGCGCGAACTCTTGTACCTCGACAGATGCTGCGTAAATGTCTGTCTGTTGCCGACGCCACCGCAGAACAGCGACGCTGCCGAACACCGTGGCGAGTAGCAAAGCGAGCACGACAGGATGCTCCAGGAGCCGCCGCGATGGCTCCCACAAGCAGAATAGTAAGAAGGCGACGCAGATGGCCGTCCGCAGGGGATACATGTACCACCCCCACAGGGTCCAGTCACTTACACAGCTCAAGATGAAGTAGTAGAGAAATGGAAACAGCAGGATGGATGAAAACACTACCCGGCTTATTGGAGTTAGGCTCTTGCGAAGCAAGCCACAGACGCAGATTGCAGCGATGAGCAAGGCTGCATAGGCGCCAGCCAAAGGATGGAAGAAGACCCGCCAGGGTTCGATAGAAGGGTGATGTGTATGGCGAAGCTCTTTCGCCATCCCGGAGATAGGCAGCCAGGTGAGGAAGATCCTGTGATTGAGATAGAAGTAAATCGCCAGGGGAACCAGCCCCAGCGCTGCGCCGACAACCAGCCCGGGTCGGACCTGGCGCCGCAATGTTGCTGAGCCCAGTATGCCCACAAGCAGCAGGCCTCCGAGGATCAGCGTGTCGATGCGGGCGAGCACCATCGCGCTCAGCAGCAGGCCGAGAAGAAAGGTGTGTTTTGGGCTGCGCACAAGCCAGTCCACGCGGAGCAGCAGGCAGACGACGCCAAGGATAAGAGGAACAGCCAGCGTTACCTCCATGCCGTAAAAGAAAAGGGTGACTGAATAGACAGTGATATAGGCGGCCAGCGAGAAAACCAGCAGCGGTCGCGCGCCCGACGTGCGCAAGAGCTTTGCGGCGAAGAAGAACGTGAGCAGGGCGGCGACGAAGGTAGTTGCCGCAAGAAAGCCGAGGATCACCTGTGGACTCTGGCTGAAGAAGCTTAGAGCGACCAGGAGGATCAGCCACAGCGGCTGATAGCCATTCGTCGGCACGATGCCGTTGAATGTCGAGCCATGTCCGTGCGCGATGTTCTGCGCCACCTTCAGGTAATAGAGGAAGTCATCCTGAACAAAGATCAGCCAGGAATCCCTTGAGAACAGGGGCAGCGAAACGATGATTGCCAGGCTGGCGAAGAGAACCACGCCTGCAAAGCGCGCAACGCGAGCTTCTAGTCGCCTGCCTTGCGCGGGCGTGATGCCAATGGTTGTCGTTGGACCTGCAACCTGCATAGATCGGTCTCCCAGGCAAATTACCTTTGCGTCGTTGCGAAGGCCAGCCAAACCCCAAAGCGCTTGCAAAGGGAGAGAGGCGTGGGTAAGGTCATGCACATGCCGCCTGCTGTATGCACAGCGCATGCTGCTAGGCTGGCAGACGAGTGGGCAAGCCGCTTGTTCTTTCTACGGAGTCACCCGAGATGAAACGCATTCTTTTATCCATATCGGTGATCCTGCTGCCGCTCGCCGTGTTCCTGATGACGAGAAAGAGCGCGGCGCAAACCCTTTCTGTCACCTATGGCACGCAAGGTGTAGAACGCCTGAGTTATGGCGGCGTTGTTCTTGAAGACCTGAGCCAGAATCCCGCGGACACATTCCACATCTGGCATATGAAGGCGACCGACCTGCAGGGAAACGCCCTGACGCAGGGCCAGTACGGGTGGGGAGAGGTGAACAACGGCCGCAGCTGGAACCCGTCGACGCAAAGCTGGACGTACGACTTCGTCTGGGGTTCGATTACCGTGGCCTTCCAGCAGAGCGGGAACGCCCTGAACATGTTGATGACCACGTCCAACGCAGCGAACTCCGGCATTATTTTTGACGGCGCGAGCATTTATCCGTTGGTGCTGCACTTCCCCAAGCTGCCGGCTGGCTTTGCTGACGCTGCTACGCCGCAGCTGGCAACCAACGTCACCGGGCCGGGTGTCGTCGTAGCCGATTACGGGAGTGGCGAGGTGGCCGCTGTGGATGCCGACGCGGTGCGGCCGTTTTATGATGGCTACCTGCCGGGGAGCAGCGCGGGTACCTACACCCCCATCATGAGCAGCACGACGCCCGATGGTCTCGCAGTCTTCCTGCCGCACACGGATCGTCCTCTCGCGCCGGGGCAGACAGATAAAACCGTAGTCTCGCTGCGGTTTGCGCCCTCCGGCACAACGGTTGCAAACCTCGCTGGCGACGCGTACAAGGCGTGGGCGGCTGCATGGCCGGCGCAACTTGCATGGTCTGACCGGCGCATCCTCGGCACGGTATACCTTTCCACGGCCTCGCAAGGGGATCCATCCCAGCCTGCCGGCTACCCGAATAATCCCCGCCGCTACTTCAACGACGCAAACTCGAGCGACTTCGATGTGCGCACGCCCACGGGCCTGGCGGCTTTCCAGACTCGTGTGCTGCAGCAGGCCAAGGCAAACGTGGTCAACCTGAAGCGTCTGAATGCGCAGGGAGCCATTACCTGGGATATCGAAGGCGAGCAGTATCCGCAGCCAACCAGCTATGTCTGCGAGCCGGACGCAATCGCTACCATTGCGCCCGAGATGGAGAGTATCGTCGCCGCAACAGAGTCGCCCTACCACGGCATGAAGCTTGACGATGCCTACTTCCAGACGATGCGCGATGCTGGCATGCGGGTAGGTGTGTGCGTCCGGCCGCAGCACTTTACCGCCGGGTCGAGTAATACCGCGCAACAGGTTTCGCTGACCGACGCCCAGGTAGCCTCCGAGTTGATCCGAAAGATCAAGTTTGCCCATGATCGCTGGGGGGCCACGCTCTTCTACGTGGACTCGACGGTTGAGCCAGACGGCGCGGTTCTCTCGGCCGATATCTTCAAGACGGTGGCTTCGCAATTTCCTGATTCGCTCATCATGCCGGAAGAGACTACACCAAAACATTTTGCGTATACCGCACCCTTCGCCAGCTTCCTGTTTCATCAAGACCTGGGTACGAGTGCAGCCACTTACAGTTATTATCCGCAGGCGTTCAGCGTGAACCTGGTCAACGACGTGAACTCGGCCACCCTGGCCCAGTACACACCGCAGTTGACCGAAGCGGTGCATCGTGGAGACATTCTGATGGTGCATGCGGATTACTGGCAGGCCAATAACCCGAGCGTCGTCGAGATCTATCGTGCGGCCGGCAGGTAAGTGCAGGATCAGGCTGCTCCCCGGACGATCGCGCTGCTCTCCGGTCCATCCCCCGATGCTGTCAGCAGGTGCCCACGGCGGGCAAAGGCCTCCTGCATGGTGTGGAGAACCAGCATCAGCAGCGTGGGATGCGCGAGGTCTTCGGTGCGAGTGAGACGTAGCAGCCCATGTCGCCCAAGGGTAAGAGTCATCGCCCAGCCAGCCTCTTCCTCGGTGGCCTGCAGCACGCCTGCGTAGCTTCGCCCGGCGTATTCCAGGTGCACCGAGGCAAATCGCAGGTGCTGGCACGTGTCGTAGATCACCTGCCAGCACTCATCGAGCGTAGACGCGGCGGCAAGGGCGCGATCGAGCGAGACCAGGTAGAGCTTCTCCTGGACTGTGCGCAGGAAGGTCTGATGCGAGAGCAGCTTGCCTACCACGGCAAACTCGATATAGTTCAGGCGCCGGACGCCCAGCAGGATAAGCGCGCAGAATGCGACCACAACCAGGCCCTGGAAGCGATGACTCAGCACACTCTGCAACAGCGAGAGCACGGCAGCCACGCCGCACACGCCGTAAAGAATCAGCGCCACGTCGCGCGGAGTAAAGCCAAATGCCAGCAGGCGATGATGGATATGTCCGCGATCCGCACCAAAGATCGGCTGACTGCTCAGATAGCGGCGGGCGATCGAGACGCCGACCTCGATGAGCGGAAGAGCCAGCACCATCATGGGCGCGGACATGCCCAGCAGCGTGGCTGACTTCTGGCTCCAGATCAGAGCGAATGAGCCAAGCAGGAAACCAATGGTCAGACTTCCGCAGTCGCCCAGGAAGACAGAAGCCGGATCGAAGTTAAAGCAGAGAAAGGCAACCAGGCAGCAAGCTAGCGGGATGGTCGCCATGATCAGGCCTGCATTGCCCTGCAGCACGGCCGCAAGCAGAGTCGTGAGAGTGGCAAAGAGCCCAACGCCGGCCGCCAGGCCATCCAAGCCGTCGATCAGGTTGATCGCGTTCATGCAAGCGAGCAGCCAGAAGATACTGAGGGGGATGGTGACCCAGGGCGAGGCGCCCGCGCCGCCCACAAGCGTGATCCGGGCTCCAAAGGCAACAGCAAGCACCGCCCCGACGGCCTGCCCCGCGAGCTTGGCCGAGGGCCGCAGGCCAACCAGGTCGTCGATCAACCCGGTAAGAAACACAATGCAGGCAGGCGGGAGCAAAGCAAGCAGCAGCGCCTTGTGCTGCACGGCGATCTTCATGCCGCGCGGGGCAAAGGCAAGCAAAAGACCCAGCGCCATGGCATAGGAGAGTGCAATCGCGATACCGCCGATGCGCGGGATCGGTCGTCCATGCAGCTTGCGTTTGTCATCCGGCCGGTCGACGATATCGAGCCACAGAAAAATCTCGCGACAGATCGGCGTCGTCACCAGACAAAGAACAAAGGCAGTGACTCCAAGAGCTACTTGTGCACGCATACATCACCTATCCAAGGAAAAAAGAAGTACAGTTTGCACGCCGGGCGTGACAGCTTCGCCTGCGTTGCGGAGGCTCTAGGCGGCCTGTGTTTCTGTAGCGTTGGTGGGTTGAGCTGCTGTGACTTGAGCGTCTGCGCCCAGTAACTGGCAGATGTGCGCGACGCCGATTGGCTTGTCGTAGTGCGTGAGCAGGACGCGCCTGGCCTGCTGCCCGGCATGACGCACCAGTTCAGGGTTAGCAAACAGGTGCAGCAGCAGCTGCGTGAGCCCGACGACATCGCCGCAGGCAACACGCCAGCCGCAGCCAAAGCGCTCGATGATCCTGGCCGGAGTAGCGTCTGCGGGGCCGATAAAAAGCACTGGCCGCCCGGCTGCGAGCAGTCCATAGACCTTGCTCGGCACCACCGCGCCGCTCGAGGCATCCTGCTGGGTGACCAGGCCAACGTCGCCGGCGCCAAGGCTGTCACCAAGGTTGGCGCGCTGCACGTAGGGCCTGAACTCGACCGAGGTGAGCTGCTCCCGCGCGCAGAAGGCAGCCAGCTGCTCGCGACGAGGGCCGCCACCGGTGAAGGTAAATGCAAAGTCGCCCGAGCCCTTGAGCGCGAGCATGGCGCCGGCGATGGTGTCCACATCGTGCGCCAGGCCAAGGTTGCCGGAGTAGAGCACGGAGAGCTTTCGCGAGGGCTGAGCGAGGAGGTGCGAAGCATCGGCTGGTTCAATGGCCGCGCCATCTGCCCAGTTCTCGGCAACGTGGATCGTGTCGCGCGGAATGCCGCGGGCAGCCAGCCTGGTCTTCATGCATTCGCCAAGTGCAAGCAGGCCATCGGCACGCCGGCGCGAGAAGTCAGCAAGCGTTCCCACAACCCGGTCAAGCACGCCGCCTGCCTTGAAGTAGCCGAGGCTCACGGCCACGTCCGGGTACACATCCATCTCCCAGATGAAGTGGCGCGAGCCGCGCACCTGCTTGATCAGCGTACCGAGCAGCGAGAGCAAGGGTGGCGTGGTGAGCGTAAGCACCAGGTCAGGGCGCGGCAGGGTCAGTCCGCGCCAGGCCGCACCTGCATAGAAGGAGAGATAGGAGAGCACACGGCCCAGGCTGCCGCGTGAGAAAGCGAGCGCAGGCACGCGGTGGATCTGGACTGGCGGCGAACTCTCGGCAGAGGCAACCGCGTAGCTGCCCTCCGCACACACGACATGCACCTGGTGGCCGCGCTCGGCTAACCCGACCGCAAGGTCGGTGAGGAGCTGGCTGGTTGCGGCAGAGTCGGGCCAGAAGAACTGGTTCATCAAAAGAATCTTCATCAGGATCTCTCCGTGGGCGTGGAAGGTTCCTGGCCAGCGTTGAGGACGCGGTAGCGCGCGAACTGGGCCGGGTTGCCGGTGTGGATTTCACCGGCAGGGATTGGCTTGGCCACGACGCTGCCGGCGCCAGCTACTGCTCCCTGGCCGAGCACAACGCCTGGCATCAGGATGGCCTTCGCGCCTACCCATGCGCCGTCTTCGACGGTGATACCGCGCACGATCAGGCCAAACTGCGGGTCGCGCCAGTCATGGTTGCCCGTGCACAGGTAAGCGCCCTGCGACAAGCACGCGTGGCTGCCGATTGCGACGCGGGTAAGGTTGTCAATCCAGCACGATTCGCCGATCCAGCTCCAGTTGCCGACGACCAGGTGCCAGGGATACTTCACGCGCACGCCGGGCTTGATGACGACACCTTTGCCGATCCGCGCGCCAAAGAGCCGCAGCAACCGCACGCGGAGGGAAGACGAGGGAAGCAGGCTCGAGCGGAGCAAGGGCAGCCCGAGGAAGAACCACGCAGCCTGCCAGGCGCGGGAACGCCCCGGCGTGTACCAGGAGTTGTCATAGCCGCGCAGGTCAACCTGCTGCGCGGTCACGGGCCGGTTTTCGAGCTCGGCAGGGATCATCACGCGGCTCCTTCTGCCTGCATGGTGAAACTCCGGGGCTCCCTGCCGCCTTCGACCCAGGAGTAAAGCTCGGCCATCTGTTCGGTCACTGTCTGCCAGCTGAACCGCTCGTGCACCAATGCCGTGCCTCGCCGGCCGATAGCGCTGTTTGCCTCGGGAGTGTTCTGGAGCCAGGCAGCCAGGGCTTCGGCAAGCGCGGCCTGCGTGGGCTCGACCTGCCAGCCTGTACCAAATGCGTCCACCTCGGGCAGGTTGCAGGTGGTGGTGACGATGACCGGCAGGCCAACGCCCATGGCCTCGAGGGTTGCCATGCTGAGCCCTTCAGAGAACGAAGGCAGCACGAAACACTCCGCGGCAGCAAGTGAGCTCCACTTCATCGCTGGCCCAAGCATGCCGGCAAAGGTGACGTGGTCGCGCAGTCCGAGATGCCCGGCGAGCTCTTCGAGACCGAGGCGCATCGCCTCTTCGCCCGGCCCGGCCACGACGAGCACCGCATCGTTCCATGCTGCGCTTGCTTGCGCGCGGACCGCAGCCCAGGCTCGCAGCAGCATGTCGATGCCTTTTTTGGCGTGCAGGCGCCCGAGGAAGAGCAGGATCCGACGGCCGCGCAGCAAGGGGTAAGCCCCGAGGAAGAGCTGGCCGCTCGCGGTAGCAGGGATAGCCACGGCGTTGGGGATCACGGCAATCGGCGCAGTGCAGCCAAAGGCGCGGTAGTGACGGGCCTCGGCTGTGGTTAAAGCGTGCAGGCAAGCAGCGCCGTTCAGGTTCGGCCGCTCAAACAGGCCGGCATACAGCTGCTTCTTGGCCCGGCCCTGCGCAAGCGCCCAGGGCTCAAGCATGCCGTGCGCCGAGACAATGTAGGGCGTATGGGTAGCGCGCGCGGCCTGGGCTGCAGCAAGGCTGCTCTGCTCCCACAGGCCGTGAATATGCAGGCCCGGCGCCGCGCTGACGGCAGAGCGAAAGCGTGTGGTGAGCGCCCGATCCACCAGCCAGGCCTTGCGACTGGTCGGCCAGAAGGAGACGGGGACCGGCGCCGTCGTGGCAGGCTGGTACTCTTCGCCGGGCAGGCAAAAGGCGGCAATCTCTGTATCAAAGCGGCTGTGCTCGGCAAGCGAGGAGGCAAGCTGCGGCACCACCGCGCTCAGGCCACCGTAGCGTGGGTCAAGGTGCGAGATCACGCTCAGCCAGCGGCTGCGGGTGAGCGTTGAGCTCGCCTGGAGCGCCGCAGGTACCGCGAAATTGCTTGCCATGATCACTCCAGCCGGGAAAAGGTGCGTTTGCCTGCGAGAAAGAAGGGGGACGAGAAGCCACGCCTAAGGGGCGCCGCGGGCGATACCGGCGATCTGTTCGCCAAAGTGCTCGGGCGCGTAGTGCGCAATCTGCGCCAGGGACGCCGCGCTCATGCGGGCCCACGCCTCAGGCGAGAGCGTCTCGACGGTGCGGAGAGCTGCCAGGAGCTCCGAGCCCGAACGATCACCAAGGGGATCAAAGAGCAGGCCGTTGCTGCCGTCGATGACCAGGTCGTCCGCGCAGCCGCAGCGGGAGGAGACGATGACCGGCAGCCCGCAGGCCATCGCCTCGTTGACGACCAGGCCCCAGGGCTCGCGGGTGCTTGGCAGAACAAAGCAGCCGGCCGCCGCATAGTAGGCGGGCAGCTCGGACGAGCTCTTGTGCCCTGCGAAGTGGATGCTTGTGGCAAAGCCGGTCTGGGCAGCCTGGCTTTCAAGCGCTGCCCGCTCCGGGCCATCGCCTACCAGCACCAGCGACCAGCTTCCGCCCGACGCGCGGTATGCAGAGTAGGCGGCGATCAGGGCGGGAAGGTTCTTCTCCAGGGCCAGCCGCCCGACATAAAGGAACGAGTGTCCGGGACGGTCGCTGCCTGGACCTGCATGCCGGCGCAACGCCTCGGCCTGGTGGTAAAGCCCATCATTGTCGACCACGTCATAGGAGTGCACCACCCGGCTAGCCGGGAAGCCGAGCGCGGCAAGGTAAGCAGCGTGCCTCCGCCCGCCGACAACAGCCCAGCCAAAGAGCAGGCGGATCAGCCAGCCCTTCGCCAGTTCCTTCAGGCCGTTGCGTCGAAGATCTTGCTGGGTGCTTTCTGTCATCAGCACGCTGGAGCGGCCGTGCACGCGCGCCCACACGGCGGCGGCTACGCCCGGAAGCGTGTAGTAGCCGGGTACCAGCACGATCTCGGGGTCGAGCGCGTCCAGCCGCTGCCAGAGCCGCTGCGCGACACGCAACTGGCCGGCGTCCTGCCAGTTTTCGCCAGGGAAGAGCGTTTCGACAGCGAGGCCGCCGGGCAACTCCTCGCGGAAGCGCAGGCCGGCATGCACGCCGATACCGCCCACCAGCTCGATGCCCGCGACCGAGCCGGCAAGCGAGGGATGACTGGCCAACCCACGAAAACGCGCCACGTGGTAGGCGTACCAGTCAATCCAGATCACAACGACACGACAGCGTCCAGGCACGGCTGACGCGACCGGGCTGGTTGCCGAACTCGAGAGAAGGGCTGTGTCAGGCACGTTGCCACCCCCTTGCTGACCCGTGCCGGGCCGGCTGCTCCGCCCCGGCACGTTGCCCACCGGGGCGCAGGGCCAGACGCCTGGTGACCGGCAGCGGCGCCCGCAACGCCCAGCGCCAGCTAAGCCAGCAGGGAATCGAAAGCATCAAGGTTCGGAAGATGACCGCCTCCATTGTCTGCATGACCAGGTAGATCGACAGCGCCGACAGGATCACGTACTGCGCGTTCCACGGTCCGCCGCGGGTGACGGCGCGCTTCCAGGCCAGGCCATAGATCCACCCAAGCAGCGCCATAAAAGGCACCGCCAGCCACCACATCTCGACCCAGAGATCAGAGACGATGCCCGGCGCCGAGCCGACCGCGCCCTCCCAGCCAAGTGCATCGCCGAAGCCCTCACCTGTGCCGCCGTTCTTCAGCAGCTCGGGCACGCCGAAGTCCTCGTACTTGGTCGTCCAGATCGCGCTCGGGATCGGCCGGACGAGGATTTGCGCCAGGTACCGACGCATCCAGAAGTAGTGGTCGCGCCGCTCGGCGCTTAGCACCGAGCCGCCGCCATAGATGTACTCGTTGCCGGTATCGGGCTTGTCGGTGATCTCGGTTACGTCGGTGCTGACATCGCTCAGGTCAGCGCCCAGGTGGATGCTCTGGCGGTTGGTGACCAGGAAGAGGACCAGCCACCCGAGCAGAAAGCCGGCAGCCGCCATGGCAACCAGCGGCGGCCGCCTGCGCCGCGCCAGGTACCAGCCCATCAGCGCGATAACGGCGATCGCAAAGGTAGGTCCGCGACGCGCCGTGAGCAGCGCCTGCGCGACCCACGGAAACCCAAACACGCAGGCCATCAGCAGACTCGGCACCCGGGGTCCGCGGCCGGCAAGCGAGGTGAGCGCAAGCAGCACGCCGACCAGCAGCAGCAGGCTGCCGTCGCGCACATAGCCGCTGTCATCCCAGCCGCCGGCGTAGGAGGCACTAAACGCTTTCACAAAGCCGCCTACGTTGACGATCGTGACAAGCCAGCAGCCCAGACCAATCGAACCCGTGATGCCTCCACCGATCAGCAGGCGCATGGCGCGCTCCGGTCCCAGGCTCGGCATGGAGAAGCGGACTGCCCTGAGGCGCGAACGGGGTCGTGGGCCACGCGTGCGGGGACGCCGCAGGCGCACGCCGACGCCAAGGCAGGCTGCGACAAACGCGAGGATGCCAAGCAGGTAAAGCGATTGCAGAAACACCAGCTGCTCGCCGTCAAAATAGCGGCTGAGCCCATCGGCCGCGAGCAGGCGCGACGGCATCCAGACATAAAGAAACAGCATCATGGGCCCGATGAAAACCAGCGGGTGAAAGACATCGCGGCTGCCGTCGAGCGCGTACAGGATGCCGAAGACCAGCACGGCTGCCGTCAGGCCCAGGAGAAGCTCAAACATGAGTCCTCCGCCGGGTCGAAGCGTCTCGCGGAGTGCTTGCAGCCGGTGCGGGGAAGCTCGCCGTCACCTCGGCAAAGGCCGCAGCCAGCCGCTCCCGGAACCGCTCCCAGGTGAACTGCGCCGCGCGCCGCCGTGCCGCGCCGCGCATGGCTTCGAGTTGCTCAGGGTGGGTCCGGGCCCACTCAATCCTTAAGGCAAGCGCCACCGGATCGCCAGGCTCGACCACAAAGCCTTCCACACCCTCCTCGATCAGGTCAGGCGCCGCGGTGCGCGTGGTGCTGAGGATGGGCAGTCCGCAGGCCAGCGCCTCGAGCAAGACCTGTCCAAAGCCCTCGGCAATCGAGGGAAAGACGAACAGGTCTGCCTCGCGGTAGGCCGCAAGCAGCTCGTCGGCGGAGACGTCTGGCCGGACTGTGACCTGTGACCCCAGAGGGGCGAAGAGCCCGAGCCCGTCGACCACCCGACCGCAGACAGTCAGGTGGACGGCTGGGAGGCTGTCACCCGCGGGGCGAAGCAGGCGCAGGCTCTCCAGCAGATACTGGATCCCCTTGCGTTGGTTGATGCGCCCGACAAAGAGCAGGCGCAGCGTGCCCGGGCTCGGCTGACGGCTCGGCCCGGGCGAAAAGCGGGCGCAGTCGACCCCGTACGGGATGACCGTGATGGCGTCACCGGGCGTGCCATGCTCCACCAGTGTTTCGCGTGTGAATGAGGAGGCGACAAAGAGGTGCGCTGCCATTGCCGGCTCGGCGACAAGCCGGGCAAAGTCGTCTTCCGGCAGGGCGAGCTCCCACTCTCTCTCAAGCGACCCCGCGCACTCCGGGTGTGCTGCCAGCTCGGCCAGCAGGATGCGCCGCATGCTGGCCGGGTGCGGGTGCAGCTGGAAGAGTATGCCCGGGGCCTGGCACGCAGAGAACGCGTGGTACCCGTAGTAGCTGTAGGTGACCAGCGTCCCGCCGGTCCGCCGTGCCAGCTGCCCGGCGGCGCGGCCAAGCGCAGCGTCGGTTGCGCGCATCAGCGATCGCCGCCAGGCAAACGGCGCCCGGGGCAGCTTGTCGAGGGCCAGGGTCGCGAGCCCCCGCAGGCTGAGCGCGCGAACGCGGCGGGAGCTGAGGGGCGCGCTCCGCTGCAGGAGTTGCGCGCGCAGCCAGGCAGGCAGCAGAGCGAGCAGCATGTGAGCCCACCGACGATCCTGCGGCCAGAACAGATCGGTCACCAGCGCGTCCAGCAGGCCCTGGTTCTCCAGAGCACGGGCCACCTGGTAGCCATCGCGCGCTCCGCTGTGGACGACGACGGCGCGCGGGCGGAGCCCGGGGAGCCCGACGGAGGAGGGCGGCGAAACTGCGTGGTTGGCACCAGCTGCGTCGCGGCGCACGGCAGTTGCGTCTCCTGTGACTAGGGTCGATGTCGCCATGCGGCCTTCCTCCTTCCTTGCAAAAAGTTAAGTTAGAGCAGCGAGCGGAAGTGCCCGGCCATCTGCTCGGCCGAACGCTCCCAGGTGTACTGCCGGGCATGGACGCGCCCATGCTCAGCCAGGGCATGCGCAGCGCGTTCGTCGGTAAGCAGGGAGACGAGCGCGTCCACATGCGCGCCCGGAGCCGCCGGGTCAACCAGCAGCGCGGCGCTGCCCGCAATCTCCGGCAGGGACGAGCTGTGGCTCGCGACCACGGCCGCGCCGCAGGCCATCGCTTCGACGACCGGGAGTCCGAAGCCTTCGTACCGCGAGGGGAACCAGACTGCGGCAGCGGCACCGTAGAGCGCGCGTAGCGCCTCGTCCGCGACAAACCCCAGCAGCCGGAAGCGCTCGCCGAGCGCGGCTGCCGGCGCCGCATAGGCTGGGTCCGAGTGGTTGACGACAGCAATGGTCAGCTCCGGGAAGCGCGCCAGCAGGACCGGCGCCGCAGCCAGGATCAGCTCGGCGTTCTTGCGATAGTGCAGGCCGCCAGGAACCAGCAGCACCGGTCGCCCGTCAAGCTGGTGCGCGCGCAGATAGGCGTCGCCTGCGGGCGTAACTGGCTCCAAGAAATGCGGCGAAACAGCGTTTGGCACCACCCGCAGGCGGGAGCTGATCGAAGGAAAGAAGTGCGCCAGCCGATCAGCCGAGAACTGCGAGACGGTGTGGAACAGGTCGACGCGGCTGCTGAGCCTCAGGTAGAGCAGCCGCCACTTCAAGCTCTGCCTCCAGAAGGCAGCGTTGCGGGTGTGCGCGTCCCGCTCAAAGTAGGCCGCGTCGTGGAGCGTGACGATCGAGCGCGCGGCGCGGGCCGGGACGTAGGACTCGGCGGTGCAGAAGAGTACCTGCGCCTCAGGCCAGTAATGCTCGGACGCGGGCGAGCCGAGCGCCAGCCACCGGGCCTGTTGCCTGGAGGTGTCGTTGGCAAAGAGGCTGTAGGTGTACTGATCCCATGGCGCGCCAACCAGCGGCACGATAAGCGCGTGGTCGGCGGCATCGGCCAGGATGCGCAGGTGCATGTCGGGTCGAGCGGCCAGGTGCTCGGTCAACTGGCGGGCGACGCGCCCTGCCCCGGTTGACCGGTGGATGTTGCGCAGGTGCACATAGGCGAGAACGCGGACGGCGTCGGCCCGTGGCGTTTGTGCAGGTACGGGATTGTGTTGCGAGGCGCCGGCTGCCTGCAAAATGCTAGAGCCCATGCGACCTCCGCGCCGGGAGCAGGCGCTCCGCAGCCGAGAGGAAAAACCGTCCAAGTGCTGCCCTGGTCGGCATCCATCCATGGCGCCTGCCAAGCAGGGCGAGCGACCAGAACGCGACAGCTATGACGACCAGCATGGCGGCGGTCGCTCCAAGCCAAAGCCCGGGCTGCGCCTCGCGCACCCAGGCCAGCAGCGCC
>CAZZYO010000087.1:0-15631 GCA_964658255.1 Candidatus Babeliales bacterium | reverse complement strand
GCTCGCGACCGCGACCGTAGCCCCCGAGGAGGCAGGCAACGGGGCGACGCGCGCAGCCGATGCCGCCGGTGACTGGGTAGCCGAGGTGCGGTTCGGGTTTCCGCAGCGGGATGGCGAGCCAGCCCCGGGGTCAACCAACAAGGGCGGCCGCATGCTGGTGGCCCAGCTTGGACCCGATGAGTATCTGCTGACCGGCATCGGCGGCGCAGTCTTCTTCCATCGCCCGGGCTACCTGCCTGGTATTCGCATGCAGATCCTTGTCGCCGAAGAGGGCTACTACACGCCCTCAAGCACGCCAGGGGCGCCGGAGGACTGGCACATGGTCCGCATCCTGAACGGGGATGAGACTGACCGCGGCATCCACTTTCCTGATCCCAATGCGCGGCCAGTCAACCGCAACGGAGCAGTGGCAGGGGGCGGCGACCCGGCGCCACCTGCCTCGACACAGCGAGGCCCGGTGGCTGTCCGCATTGTTCTCGGGCGTTTCTAGTTCCGTCTTGACTTTCAGGATGAGCCGGCATCGCCTGACAGGTGGGAGCGTCAGTCCCGCTTCATTCCGGGCTGATCGCCGGTCAGGTCCAACCATCCTGCAAGCTCATGGTGGGCCCACCAGGACTTGAACCTGGAACCAACGGATTATGAGTCCGCTGCTCTAACCAATTGAGCTATAGGCCCGGCTCGCTCTGCAGCCAACACGATTGTATCCCGCACGCGCTGCTCTTACTTCGCTCCGGAAGTTTCGTTCCATAGGAAGCCAAGCTCGTCTGCCTCATCGCTCACCGTCTGCGATAACGAGACGCCAGCGCTGTGCCCACCCTGCAGGCTGTAGTGCAGCAGGACAGCACGCGTACCAACATTCGCTGCCTGCATCCGCGCCGTCATCTTGCGTGCATGCAACGGGTCAACGCGCGTGTCGCTATCGCCTGTGACAAACAGGATGGCTGGATAGCGTGTGCCAGCGATGACATGCTGATAAGGCGAGTAGCGGGCAAGGTAGTCATAGTCGCTTGCCTTGTCTGCATCGCCGTACTCGGTTGTCCAGAGTGGGCCGAACTCGAAGTGCTGGTAGCGCAGCATGTCGAGCAGCGGATATCCGCACCAGATCGCGCCAAAGAGCTCCGGATGCTGGGTCATGGACGCGCCCATCAGCAAACCGCCATTGGACCGCCCGCGTATCGCGAATCGCTCCGGACTGGTGTACTTGTTCTGCACCAGGTACTCGGCTGCGGCAAACCAGTCGTCGAACACGTTCTGCTTTTTCTCGAACATGGCGGCTTTGTGCCACGGCTCTCCATACTCGTTGCCACCACGCAGATTTGGCATGGCAAAGTAGCCGCCCTGCTCCATCCACCAGGCATACTCCGGGTTCCAGTCGCTCAGCATCGGCACATCAAAGCCGCCATAGCCTGTCATCAGCAGGCGCGCGCGTCCATCCTGCGGCAGGCCCTTACGTCCGGCGATAAACATCGGCACCCGCGTGCCATCCTTGGACGAGAAAAAGACCTGCTTGACTTCGTAGCGCGAAGAGTCGAAAGGCACCTTGGGCGCAAAGAAGGTGTCTGTAACACCGGTTGCTACGTTATAGCGGTAGATCGTCGGCGGCGTAACAAGGGACTGAAAGCTGTAGAAGCCCTCTGCAGCCGTGGCTTTGCCGTAGATACCTGATCCGGTTCCAGGCCCCGGATACGCCACCTTTCCAGCCGTAGCTCCGTCCAGGCTGTAGATCGCGGTCTCTGTCTTCACGTCGTGCAGTCGCTGGACAAAAAGCTTGCCGCCAACGACAGTGAAGCCGTCGATCACGTCCTTCGCCTCGGGCACAAGCGTCTTCCACGCGGCAGGCTCGGCGCCTGGCACCGCTTCCACAATCCGGCCGTTCGGCGCCTGGTAATCCGTTTGGACAAGGAAGTGGTCGGATACTTCGTCGGCGCGCGTGTGAGCCTCAAGACCATAGACGAGTGGCACGAAGTCTGCGCCTTTTTTTCGCAGGTCCTTGACCAGGATGTCCTCACGCGTGGCCGGTACGCCGCGCGCGATTGTGATCATGAGCCAATGGCCGTCGTCGGTAACATGCACACCAATCAACGCCATTTCACCCAGCGCTTCGCCGCGGTACTCCTTGCCAAAAACAAGCGTATCGTCAGCTGCCGGGTGCCCGAAGGCGTGGTAACGCACCAGCGTGCCTGCATGCGAGAAAACAGCGTAGTACAGGCCTTGATGATCCGGGCTGATCGCTACGCCGCTGTACCGTGCGCTCGGAAACACATCGCTCAGCGGCGCTTTTGTAACTGTGTCCAGCACGTACAGCGACTCCTCGTCAGCGCCGCCATGCCGCTGGCCATACACCAGCAGCTTGCCATCGTCTGAGATGTCCGAGATCTGCACCGAGGTATTCTGGTCCGCACTTAACTTGGTCGCGTCCACCAGACGCAGGTCCTCGCCCGTCCATCCGTTGCGCATATAGATCGAAGCCTGGTTCTCGCTCGCCAGCCGCTTCTCAAAGAAGTATTTGCCACCCGCCACTGTCGGCATCGTGTACACATCGAGCCGCTGCAGCCTGGTTAAATCTTCCACGATCTTCGGGCGGGCAGACAGCTGGTCCATGTACCGGGCGGTGTACTGGTTTTCGGCGTTGATCCAGGCACGTGTTCGAGGGCTCTTCTGGTCTTCAAGCCAGCGATAGGGATCAGCCACGGCATGGCCGCCCATCTGGTCTGTCACCGTCTCGGTTACATATGCAGGAGGAGCCGGGAGTTTTATCCCATTGCCACCCTGCACGGGCTCGCCAGCTCCCTGTGCATACCCGTGCAGTCCACAGGCAACTGCCGCAAGGAGCGCCATCCACTGTCCACCCATGAGCTGCTTCCGCCGCGCCCCGGTCATCGTTTACTTACCCTTCCACTGGTTCAAGAAACCGGTCACCGAACCTGACTCCATGTGCCGCATGTCTGAGAACTCACCCTGCTGGCCGTAGAGCGGCTTGCCTGCGGGTGACAACACGGCCAGCGCCGGCACGCCCTTCTTCAAGTCGACGCCATAGCGGGTGCCAATCTCGAGATTCTGGTCGATCCGGCCAACGTTCACGTGCACAAGCACGTAGTTGGCCTCGAGCAGAGGCAGGTTTGTCGCGTCGTGGAAGTAGATATCCAGCACCTGGCAGTCGCCGCACCAGTCCCCGCCAAAGTCGACCAGCACGCGCTTGTGCTCCTTGCGCGCTTCAGCCTCGCCCGCCTTGATGTCTGCTTCCGCCGCTGAAACATCGGGGTAGATATGCTTGTGCACGATCGGTGCCGCGCCGGCTTGCGCACGCACCGCCATCGCTCCCTGCCCAAGAAATCCTGCAGTCAGTAATGCCGCCAGCCATATGTTCCGCATGCAACCTCGCTTTCCTCAACAGCATAACGCGAGGCCCGCCCCGCTCGAGCAGGGATCGCGTCACAAGACTTCACTTAGCCGACTGCGCGCTGCCAGTACCCGAAGGTGTCCGCGCTGATCCGCCCCGCCCCTCTGCGCGCGTCTTCGTCGTAGAGCGAGCGCAGCGCAGCAAACATCGCCTGGCTCTGCGCCTCGAATCCCACCAGCCGTAAACAGCGCAGGATGCGTGTGAGACGGAGATGATTGTGGTTGTATGGCGTGAGCCAGTGACGCGCCTGGGCTGCGAACACAGCGTCGCGCACCACCGCGCCATCACTCTGGCGCGCAAACCCGTAAAAGGCGAGCATCCGCAGCCAGGCCGCATGCAGCCGCTCGCGCATCTGGGGCGACTCGGCGAACGCCGCAAGGACCTGCGAGGTGAGCAGCGGCGCCGAAGGGTTGGCCCCGCTCGGCTCAGGCAGCGGAAACAGCCACTGGATGTAATCGTGCACCGCCTCCAGCTTCGCGTCCGTCCAGCCGACGATCTCGGCGTGCGTGCGCCCGCGTGCGTCGCGACCCACCCCCTGGTAGAAGGCCACCAGCAGTTCTTCGTTCGCTGACATGTTCGCTCAGATGCGCCTTGACCCGCGCATGCCCGCCGAGGAAGCTCGAGCCGGACCGAGGCCACCGTGCCGCTAGAATCAGCTACAGATGCCTCAGCCGCCCTCCAGCGCCGGGCCCTCAGCCTGGCGGCGCGCCCTCGCTGTGCTGCGCCCCTCGCACAGCCACAGCGCCTTCACCGCTACGCTTTTGCTTACCACCGCGGCCCTGCTGTCGAAGGTCATCAGCCTGATCCGCGTCAAGTACATCGTGCACCTGCTCGGCCGCAGTGCCGAAGCGGACGCCTACAACGCGATGTTTCAGCTGCCGGACACGATCTCCTACTTTCTGATCGGCGGCGCCACCTCGATCACCTTCGTCACCATGCTCACGCGCTATCGCGAGTCAGGCCGCGAGCGCGAGGGCGAGCAGGCGCTGTCGGTAATTTTCTCTACGATGATGCTCGTGCTCGGTGTCGCGGTGATTGCAGCCGAGATCTTCGCGCCCCTCTACGTGCACGCCTTCTTCCCCGGCTTCGCTGCCGACCCGGAGAAGTTCAACCTTTGCGTGCGCCTCACGCGCATTATCCTGCCCGGGCAGCTTTTCTTTTTCGGCAGCGGCGTCTTTGGCGCTTACCTCCTGGCGCGCAAGCAGTTCACTCTGCAGGCCTTCGCTCCGTTGATCTACAACCTCGGCATGATCGTTGGCGGCGTGCTGCTTTACCGGTGGCTGCGTGTTGCTTCGCTCGCCTGGGGAGCGCTCGCCGGCGTCATCCTGGGCCCTTTCCTGCTCAACGGACTCCAGGCCTATCGCTCAGGCATGCGGCTTGATCTGCGTCTGGACTTCCATAACGCTGGTCTGCGCGAATGGGTGCGCATCACCCTGCCGCTCATCCTGGGCTTTTCACTCGTCACTGTCGACCTCTGGATCATCAGCTACTTCGCCTCGCGCATCGGCGGCGCAGTCTCGCTGCTCTCCTACGCCAAGCAGATCTTCAGCGTTCCGCAGGCGCTCGGGCAGGCAGCGGGAGCGGCGTCACTGCCCTTCCTCGCCTCGCTCTACACGCATCGCGATGCTGACGGCAAGCCTGACGTGCAACCCTTCGCAGCATCCGTCAACGAGTCGGTCTCGCGCATCGCTGCGGTCTCGCTGCTGCTCAGCGCGTGGATGATCGCCATGGGCCGCCCTGCGGTGGACCTGGCTTTTCGCGGGGGACTTTTTCGCCGGGCCGACACCGGCGAGATGGCCCTCTACTTCGCGATCTTCTCGGCGTCGCTTTGCTTCTGGTCGGCGCAGGCGATCTACGCGCGAGCCTTTTACGCGACCGCCAACACGATCACGCCCATGGTCGCGGCTACGCTGGTCACGCTTGGATCACTGCCTGTGTATGCGCTGCTCTTCCACCTGCACGGCTCAGCCGGCCTGGCTGTAGCCTCCGACATTGGCATCACGGTGCAGACGCTGGTCTTCGCCATCCTGCTCGATCGCCGCGGGTTAGTACCTTTTCGGGGGCTTGCCGGCAAGGAGCTCGCGCGATCGCTTGCCGCGGCCGGAGTCACCCTGGCTGCACTTCTCGGCTTGCGTCACGTCACCGGCAACCCGGTTGGTCGCCTGGCGGAGCTGCTCCTCCTGGTCGCGAGCCTCGTTCTATGGGCCGGGCTGGGGATTGGTGTGCTCGTAGCCACAGGTTCCGTGCTGCCGAAGCAGATGGTCCAAAGGTTCCGCCGCTAGGCAAGTTCCAGCCAGCACGGCGCTCGGTACATGTTCGACCAGCCTCACAACGTTGAACCAACAGCAGGTGTCATCGTGAGCGATGCCAAGGATCTGCTGTCAGGTTCTGCTCTCAGGCCGCGGACGCCCTAACATCAGGCCGCCCGCGCACTCGCCTCCTGCAACACCACCCGCACCGTCAGCTTCTGGCGCCCACGATAATATGTGACCGTCACCGTATCCCCGGCCTGGTGCCGGTCCATCTGGTCCGCTATATCTTCCTTGGTGGTAATTTCCTTGCCATCCATGCCGACGATCAGGTCGCCGCCGAGGAAGATCTGCATGTTGCCCAGGTACGCCGACTCTGACCCGCCCCTCAGCCCGGCCTGCTGTGCCGCGCCGCCTGGCACCACCTTCTGGATCAGCACGCCCGCGTCCGCCGCCAGGCCCATCTGCTGCGCCAGCTCCGGCCCGATCGGCAGAGACACGATCCCGAGCGACGGGCGCCGCGCGTGACCATACTTCTGGAAGTCGGCAAGCACTGCTTTTACCGTGTCGATCGGGATCGCAAACCCGATCCCCGCGCTCTGATCGACAGCCTGGTTCGGGTTGGTTGCAATCAGCGAGTTGATCCCGATCACCTCGCCGCGCGAGTTCAACAGCGGGCCGCCCGAGTTCCCCGGGTTGATGGCCGCATCGGTCTGGATAGCGTTCTCGATCTCTCCGCCAAGCGGCCCACGCACCGACCGGATCGCCGAGATGATGCCGGTCGTCATGGTGCCGTTCAGTCCGAACGGGTTGCCGATGGCGAACACCTTCTGGCCAGGGATCAGGTCGCGCGACTGCGCGAGCACTACCGGGGTCAGCGATCCAGCGTTGTCTATCTGTAACAGCGCCAGATCGTGCCGCTCATCCTTGCCGATCACGCGCGCCTTGTACCGGTGCTTGTCGATGGTTTGCACCTCGACGCTCTGCCCGTCCGCGATGACGTGGTAGTTGGTCGCGATGTGGCCTTGCTTGTCCAGGATGAACCCCGAACCCTGCCCCTGCTGCGGAACCATCCCGTAGAAAAAGCTCATCTGCACCGAGGTGGACGTGATGTTGACCACCGAAGGCGAGACTCGCCGGTACACCGAGATATTGTTCAACTCTTCTGCGTCGTACTCGGGCGCGGCATGCGCCTCGGTCAGCGTCAGGGGTGAGTTGCCCCGGCCTGGGGCGAGCGTAGCCAGGCTCAGCACGCCACGTCCCGACGGCGCGACCGAGGAGGTCATGGTGTGATGCGTGTTGGCGTAGTACCACACACCACCAACCATTGCGGAGATCAGTACCAGCCTGCGTAATGTCATAGGCCCGTCAACGTCCTGCCCGCGGGGACTCCACCACAGACCTCTTCATTTTACCGCCGGCAGTACCGCTTTAGCCTTCCCAGTAGCCACTGGCGGTTACTGCCCGCTGCTGCGAGCCATGACCTGGAGCGCGCGCAGCACCGCCTGTGCCCTGCGCCGCAGCAGGACAAGCGTTGCGTTGTTCTCGATGACAAAGTCGCAGAGCGGGGCCTTCTCCTCGTCAGGAATCTGCGCTGCCAGGCGGGCGCGCGCATCCCGCTCGAGCGCTGCGCGGGTGGCTGCATCGGCATCCGCAGGCGCCACCCGTGCCAGGTACCGTGCGACCTTCAAGGATTCCGGCGCCCTCACCAGCACAACCCGGTCGAAGCGCTCGCGCCAGTGCCGGGCAGCCTCGCCACCATCGCGCACCACCTCAAAGACCAATGCCGACTCGACCACGGCCAGGCCGCCCGGGTCCTCTGCTGTGAGCCGGTCGAGCGCCTCAGCCTGCGCGGCAAACACCGCCGGGTGCACGATCGCGTTCAACTCTCCAAGCCGGCCGTCTTCAAACGCCAGCCGGGCAAGCGCCTTGCGGTCGAGCAGCCCGTCAACGCTCAGCACGCCCGGACCAAAGTGCTCGACGATGCGCGCAAAGACAGTTTCGCCCGGCTGCATCAGCGCCCGCCCCATCGCGTCGGCCGACAGGACATGCGCGCCGCCCTCGGCAAACACCAGGCCTACCGCGGTCTTGCCGCTTGCCAGCCCTCCGGTCAGTCCAACCCGCAACATAGCGTCTCGCTCTCTTACTCTTGGAGTCCCTGGTTACACTGGAGGCATGTCAGCCGTGAAGCCCGAGGTCGCTATCCCGTCCGAGGTCTTCGACCTGCTTGCCTGCCCAGCCTGCTACGCGCCTCTTGCTTGGCTTCCTGGAGCCGCGGAGGATCCTGCCATCGGCTGCACCGGCTGCGGCCGCCTCTATCCCGTGCAGGACGGCATCCCCATCCTGCTGGCCGACCGCTCCAGTTTGCCGCGCACCTAGCGCCCATGGAAAAAAGGCGCGACGAGGTGATAAGCAATTACCCCGGCAGCGAGGAAGGCGGCCGCTATCCAGGCGAGCATGGCTATCCAGGAGAGACCACCCTTCTGCCCTTCGCGGGATCGCTCCCCGCGCTCTTTCATCGCCTACCTACTTTCGCTGACAGAAATGTCCACGTTTGCAACGGCTGCACCTTCTTATCTCCATCTTGGGACTTCTGCATTACTTCCGTTTGCTCTCCCTTCAAGATTTTGTGTCTCGTCGGCAACTCTTATGGCACCACGCCTTTCATAATGGGTGCGGCGGCGATTAGGTCTCCCCACCTTTACCGCGAAAGGAAGCATCCGTGACACAGGCCAAGTGCGTCGAGCGCTTCTCGCAAAACGAATTGCTCTGCCTGCAATGCGATCTGCAGCAGATGGACATCGACTCGTACCAGGCGACAGGCCTGCTGGCCGCCTTCCTCAACGGACGCGGCTATGGAGTTGATACAGAACTGATCCAGGAGTCGATCGTGCGACTTGAGCTGTCCCAATGCGATATGGACTGCATGCAGACCGAACTTGAGCGTGTCGCCCTGGTCATGTAGTTTTTAACCGCTTGTTTACGCACGCCCAGTCACGAAAATAACTGTGCGCCGGCTCCGACACTCAAGATCCAAGTCGCGACACGCAAGTCCCTGGAGAGCAAACCAGTGTCATCCGGCAGCGCGGAAGGCCCGACTCTGTCTCAACCTGCTACGGTGTAAGTCCTTTCCTTGAAGCTTCAATCTCCTTCGCAGCTGGTCCGCCAACCGCCCCATGCTCCCGCAGAACCCTCTCGATCTCCGCTCTGAGCGGCGAAGCATTCCGCACAAACCAGCACTCCCGGTCCCGTAGCGACGCCTTGCGCTCCTGGTACAGCGTGGACCCGTAGGTCGTCAGCCATAGCGTGTAGCCGCCCTGCGCACCTTGGACCAGGTTGCGTGTCATGTGTGGCCAGGACCGCTCAGCATAACTCTTCGGCCATCTCGGTTGCACGATGCAGCTCTCCGTCAGGTCTGGATGCGTGACGAGCAGGTCCGCCCCGGAGCGTTCCACGTCTGCGGCCTGAAAGAACCGGTGGGCAAACTCCGGAGTGTTCAGCCCCCACGGATCGGTCGAGGACCAACCTGAGTAGAAGGGAAGGAAGCCCGCCTCGGAGGTCAGCAGCTGCCCTCGTTCAGGCGAACGTCCCAGCGCCTGCGCAATGGCTTTCACGCTGCCAAACTGCATGTACCGGAAGGTCAGCCACTCACGGTAGAGCGGCGCCGCCATCAGCACCAGCCATGCGGCAAACACGATGCGGGACGCAAGCCGACGCCTGGGCCCGAGCGCCTGCCAATGCAGCGCCAACAGGATTGCCGTGCCTGCGGGCAGGTAGTAGAAGAAGCGGGACCCGACGTTCTGGTCCAGGCGCATCATCCAGTAGAAGAGTGTTGGCAGCCCGATCAGCACGCCCGCGAGCCAAAGCCGGGTGCCGCGCCCCAGGGCGAACACAGGTCCAAGCGCGATTGCTGTGAACAGCAGCGGGATCAGGCTTGCGCGCACCGAGCCTCCGACAAAGAGGCCAAAGTCGCGATGGAAGTCAGCCTTGACCAGGAACGGCAGCGGCAGCAGCTCGCCGAAGTAATGCCACCGCCAGAGAAAGTAGCCCAGGCCGGGCGCAACAAACAGGGCCGCCACCCACCAGCCAGCTTTCCCACGCGTACGCCACAGCAGCCCGGCGAGAAGAGGTACAGCAAACACCACCCCGTCGGGCCGAAAGAGGCAAACGACGAGCGCGACGAGGGAGGCCAGAGCCAGCCGTTTCCGCACCACCATCCACACCAGCAGCGCCATCAGGAAAGCATCCGGCAGGACCGCAAATCCCGCTGTCGCGGCAAAGAACTGGCGAAAGAGCGCAGCCGCCCCAGCAACAGCCAGCAGTCGCGGTACCGTCGCGCGAACCCCTGCCAACCGGCACAGCACGACTCCCAGCCCAAGCAGTGCGGCCACGTTTGCAGCCGCGCACGCCCAGAACGATGGGATGCCGAGACGCTCTGCACCGGCCAGCAGGACCATCCAGGCAAAGTCAGTCGCACCCTCCACGTGCGGGCCACCGGACACGTAGGTGATCGCTCCATGCTGGGCCAGGTTGCGGCTGTAGGCAAACAGGATCACCGCGTCCTCTGCCGGTAAAAACCAGTGCGGGACCAGGGCCAGGAAAATCAGCGCAACGGCACCGTATGCCTGAAGGCACCACGCCAGGAGCGGGTCAACGCGCGCCTGCAGCACTCCCGCCAGAGGCGCCTCGCTCCGCACCGCCACTCCTGCTTCGCTCAAGTGCCTCCGGGCCTGTCGAAAACCCACTGCCGCCGGTCCATCTCCGCAGAGCGGACCCGCGTCTCACCCCATCATGCTACCAATGCAGCGCAAGTCAGGCTTTGACATACTCGCACCCACGCTTCGCGTTTTTGTGGCTGCGTGCTCCTCGCTCCTGGTCGCACCCGTCGCGGCAAGGGCTCAGCAGCCCTCCGCGCTACCTACCCCACAGGTGATCGAGAAAGTGCCCGCGCCCGCACCGCTCTACCCCAAGGCAGTTCCGGGTGCCCTTGGCCAGGGCCCGGCGGACATCCCTCTGCTTTACACATTCGTGCCTGCGAACCGCACCAGCACGGCCTCGGTGCTGATCCTGCCAGGCGGCGGGTACCAACACGTGGCGCTCGGACATGAAGGCATCCAGTACGCCCAGTGGCTGAACGCCCAGGGCATCACCGCCTTTGTGCTTGATTATCGCGTGGCGCCCTACCGCTATCCGGTCGAGATCGCGGATGGCGCTGCAGCCATGCGCACCATCCGCTCGCGTGCTGCTGACATGCACCTGGATCCGGATCGTATCGGCGTCTGGGGCTCCTCTGCGGGCGGGCACCTGGCAGCGACCCTTGCTACGCAGTGCAAGCTTGGTTCCGGTCCGACGGATGTCATGGCAGAGGCCGACTGTCAGCCAAACTTTGTCATCCTGTCGTATCCAGTCATCGGCATGGAGCAGAACGTAACCCACCCGGGCTCGCGCGAAAACCTGCTCGGCTCCAGTCCCGACCCGGCGCTTGCCCGCCAGCTCTCGGCGCAGTACGCCGTGACGGCCGCAACTGGCCCGACCTTCCTGTTTGCAACCACAGGAGACCCGGTCGTACCGGTCGCAAATAGTGAGGCTTTTTACATGGCGCTGAAGGCAGCAGGCGTCCCGGCAGAGATGCACCTGTTTGACTACTCAGATCACGGTTGCGGGCTCTGCGGGACGATTCCCGAGCTGGCCGGGTGGCCCATGCTGCTGCGCGCCTGGCTGATCCATCGCGGACTGCTGACATCGAATGCGCCGCCACCGCCGCCACCGGGACCAAACATGCCGGACTGGCCAAGCGGACTCGATGGGCCTGGGCACTGACCAGGAGACTTGGCTGGCGAGCTTTTGCCGGACGAGGCAAGATCGATGTGCATGGATAGTTTGACCACCTGCAGGATGTTGCGGGCATGCGGTACGCAGCTCTGGCCACTTCAAACCTCGGCCGTGCCCCTATTCCAAAACCTCACAGCGTGACATGCTCACACGAACGTGCCACGCTTGAGAGGATGCCAGCTTCTTCCCACACCGTTCCACCAGAGGCCGCGGGCCAGCGTCTAGACGCGTGGCTTGTCACTCAGCTCGAGGGCGTCAGCCGCGCACGCGTGCAGCTCCTGCTGACGCAGGAGAGCGTGCTCGTCAACGGCGAGCCGGCCAAGCGCTCTCTGCGGCTGGAGGGCGGCGAGCAGGTCGAAGTGCTCCGCGAGCCGGTGCTCCCTCCGCTGCGGGCTGTGCCTGAGGAGATCCCGCTCTCGATCGTCTACGAGGATGACGACCTGTCTGTCATCGACAAGCCAGCAGGGATGCTGGTGCACGCAGGCGCCGGAGCGCGGGCTGAAGAAGAGGAGGACGCCGGGTCGGGCGAGGCTGGGGAGCGCGTTGAGTCTCTCTCTGAATCCCGCAATCGCGGCACCCTGGTCAACGCTCTCCTGCACCACTACCAGGCGCAGCTCTCAACCGCAGGTGGCGAGCTCCGCCCCGGCATCGTGCACCGGCTCGACCGCCAGACCAGCGGCCTGATCATCGTCGCCCGCAATGACCAGGCGCACCTCAAGCTCTCCGAGATGTTTGCGGAGCGCAAGCTCCGCAAGACATATCTGGCGCTTGTGCACGGTGAGATCGAGCAGGCCACCGGCACTATCAACGCGCCCATCGGCCGCGACATGGTCCGCCGCACCCGGATGACGGTGCGCCGCACCCATGGGAGCCGCTCGGCCATCTCGCACTACAAGGTTGAGCAGCGGCTCCACACTCGTTTTGGCAAGTTCACGCTGGTGCGCGTGCGGATCGAGACTGGCCGCACCCACCAGATTCGCGTGCACATGGCCTCCATCGGGCACGCAATCGTGGGCGACACACTCTATGGCGCCCCGGCGATCCTGCGCGCCGAGGACGGGCAGATCATCACGAAGAAGAGCCGCCGCAGGGCGCTGGACACCCTGTCCCTCGATCGCAACTTCCTCCACGCGGCGGAACTGGTCTTTGCGCACCCGCGCACCGGCGCGCCGATGGAACTTGCCTCGCCCCTGCCTGAAGAGCTGGCCACGTTCCTCGCTGCTCTCGAGGAACCCGCGTAGGCGCTGGCAGGCGCGAGATCCAACTGCGCAAGCGCATGTCATCCCGAGCAAAGCGAAGCACCAGGCGATTGCTCTCAAGCCTGCAACATAGCGCCTCGCCGTTTTGAAGCAGCGAGCGGAACCGCTGCAGAGCCACAGTGAACCCGCACAGCCGCGCCGGCAAACGGTAGAATGGCAGCACCGACATGAAGTTTTCCTCGCTGTCCGTTACGCTTCTCTGCGCCATCCTGCTTGTCGTTTCCGCAAGCGCCCAGACTACCCAGGCTCCCGCGACGACCGACCCCGTTCCTGCTCCTTTGCCGGCTCCGGCACAAACCCAGAGTCCAGCGACGCCCGGCGTCGCCGCTGGGAACGACAGCCAGTACACCATCCGGACAGGCGTCAACGAGGTCGACCTGGTCTTCACGGTAGCCGACCGCCACGGACACTTCATCAAGGACCTTAAGCAGTCGGACTTCGCCCTGCTTGACGATCAGAAAGCGCCGGCCCAGGTCTACCGCTTCACGCAGGAGACCAACCTGCCGCTGCGTCTCGGCGTACTGATCGACACCAGTACCTCCATTCGCCAGCGCTTCGCGTTCGAGCAGCAGGCCGCCACCGAGTTCCTGCTCCAGATCCTTCGCCCCAGGTCTGACAAGGCCTTTGTTGAAGGCTTCGACATCACGCCGGACTTCAAGCAGGACTGGACCAACAACCTCGACGAGCTGACCACGGGGATCAACGCGCTTCGTCCCGGCGGCGGCACAGCGATCTTTGACGCCGTCTACACCGCCTGCCACTCAAAGCTGCTTGACTCGACCCGTGGGCACGAGCCTGCGCGCCGGGCCATCATCGTCATCTCGGACGGCGAGGACAACCAGTCGCACGCCTATCTTGATGACGCGATCAAGGAGTGCCAGCGCGCGGAGACGATCGTCTACGCGATCAGCACCAACGTCAGCCCCAGCCGCGATCGCGGTGATGACGTGCTCCAGAAGATGGCCGACGCTACCGGCGGCCGCGCCTTCTTTCCGACGCGCATTGAAGACATGCCGGTCAGCTTCGGCCAGATCCAGGACGAGCTCCGCTCCCAGTACGCACTGGTCTATAAGCCGGCGGACTTTCAGGCCAACGGCGCCTTCCGCACCATCTATTTGTTCTGCCTCGACCGCCGCTACCAGGTACGCGCCCGCAAGGGCTACTTCGCCCCGCGCGAGTAGCCCTTGCGTGGTTTCACTCTTGGCGGAGCCATGCGCTCCGACCCGGTGGAGCCACGCACTCCGACTAAGAGGAGCGAAGCCCCTCCGGCCCTGGTGCCTGACGGGCACGCTGGGCACAAGCTGCTCGTCCGTCGCACACCGAGCGGCATCCTGAGCCAGGCGAAGGCTCATCGGTCGAGCTTGCTGATGCCGGTGCCCCTGAACAATCAGCCCACGCGCGGTCCGCTCTCCAGCAACTCGCTTAGCTTCAGCACCGTAGCCCAGTTCCGCATCGTATTCGTGAGCGGCATCTTGGGCCCCACACATGCCATGGCAAGCCTGGATCGCCCTGCACCCGCCGGCAGGTGCAGGTACAACACGTGTGCACCCGCAACCAGCTTTTCCTCGCCCGAGGTAGCGGCGAGCAGTACCGCCATCTGCGCAGCAGACAGCCGCTCGGCCAGAAGGACGACGTGCAGTCCGGCGACCTCACACGCAAGCAGGGGATTGTTGGCGACAATCCCCTGCCACTCCTCGGAGGTGCGTACCACTGCGGGCACCGCAAACCCGAACCGGTGCTCCAGCGCCTGGCCGAGAGCGTCACCGGAGAGGGTCGCGGCGTCCGCCACGGTGACCACTGCGTTCCCGCTCTGGATGTAGGTCCGAACGTCAGTGCAGCCAAGCTCTGCCAGCACAGCGCTGAACGCCGTCATGGGCACCGAGTGTCGCCCGCCGACGTTGATCCCGCGCAGCAACACGACCAGCCTGGCCCCCGCGGGTGACACGCGCTACTTTCCGGTCCTGGTCCCGATCTTGTAGACGATGCCGACCGTACCTAAAAACTCGTTCTGCATCGTGCCGCCATAGCGCGTCGGCTGGTAGTCAGCCACGGCGCGCACGGCAAACTTTGGCGTCAGGTGGTAGTCGGCCCAGCCGCCAACCGCGGCAGCAAACGCCAGCTGGTTGTTGTACACACCTGTCGCAAATGGCTGTACGCCCGACCCGGCGTAGCCCTTGTCGAAGCTTCCGTAGGCGCCACCAATCAGCACGTGCATGCCGGCGGTGTACTTCTCGGCCCGCAGCATGCGGAAGCTTGGGCCAAAGAGGAAGATGTGCTCGGACATGTTTGACTTGCCCGTAACCGCATAGCTATTGGGCGGAATCGTAAACTGCCCGTAGACGCCGCGCGCGGTTGCTTCCAGGCCATACGCGTTACGGAACCAGCCCGTCACCGAGCCGTCCCAACCGAGCAGGTTGATGGCCTGCACATGGTGCGCGTAGCCGGGGTTGAAGTGCGAGTAGGCTGCGCCGCCGTAGATGTCAAACCGCTCGGGGCTGTCAGCGCCTGCGACAGCCGGGGCTGTCGCTGTAACTTGTGCCCGCATCACGGGCTGGAGCATTGCCATCATCAAGGCGCCCAGGCCGATCGCCGGGCGCGCACCACGTAAACCAAACGTCAAAGCAGTCTCCTGAAAGCACGGCGCTTCAAGCCGCCGACTGTCACCGCGGCACGGCAAGCGTTGCTGTCTTACAAGAATAAGCTACCAGCGCGGATGCGGTCGTGGGCGGAGAGCATGCGGATGCGGAGAGGTCAGGCGCCCATGGATTACGCGGGTGATGGTCGCCGGACACGGAGAACCGCGAATGCTTCCGCTTCGCTCAGGATGACAGCTGCTGCATTACCAGGCACAGAGCAACTGCGCGCCCGCTGATCAGTTCATCAGTTCTTCA
>CAZZYO010000086.1:0-15640 GCA_964658255.1 Candidatus Babeliales bacterium | reverse complement strand
TCGTCAACGTTTGATCCTGACCGATCACCGACATTACGACCTGCATCATCAGTTGCAGCCTGCGTAGTTTGCGTTTTTCTTCGGCAAGCTCTTCAGCGCTCTGCACGCTGTTGGGCGCGTGGGTGCCAGGTTCCGGTTCAACTCCTTGTGATCCCATCGGTTCTCCTGGTGCGCGAGTCGAAAGCCCGTAGAGGTGATGCTAGAGCATTCTCCGCTTGCTGCGAAGCGCGACGCGGTCGCGGCTTGCCTTTCTAGCTGGCCCTTCCGATGATGAGAAGCCAGGCACAGTTTCCGGTCAAATCAAACCTGGAGAAATGCTTTGATCGCACCTCATAATCGCGGCGACGCTGGTGTTTTTCAACCAGGCTTCGAGTCTCACGGGCTGCCGAGAGCTGCGCACGCAGTAGGCTCTGCACACCCTGCCAAGGGCCTGGCGGTGACCCCCCTACGATTAAGATAGAAGGTCGTGGCGCCGAGCAGGTCTGTCCGGTAGGTCCCCACGCGGGCTGTCTCGAGGGAGTCGAGCGTCTCATGCCGAGGATGCCCATAAAAGTTGCGGCGCCCAACCGAGATGGCAGCGTAGCCAGGGTGAAGAGCCGCCAGGAAAGGCGGGATTGTCGAAGATCGGCTGCCGTGATGGCCAATCTTCAGAAAGTCGACCGGAGCGAGCCCACGCGCCAGCATCGCTGCTTCGGACGGCGCCTCGGCATCGCCTTCGAGCAGGGCGGACCGCGCGCCATAACTTAGACGGAGCACAAGCGAGTCGTTGTTGGTCGGTGTTGGCTTGGGCACGTAGCTGGCCGAGGGCCATAAAGCTTCTACGTCCACCGAACCGAAGCTCCAGTGCTGGCCGGCTGCGTGCGGCACAAGCGGGATGGCCAGGCCAGCTGCCGAGGCAATCAACTGGTCGTACTCGGGGGAGTCAGGATTGTGGCCCACCCAGATCGCACGCGGATGGAAGTTGGCCAGGATCGCTGGCATCCCTCCAATGTGATCAGTGTGCGCATGAGTGATTGCCACGGCGTCCAGCCGCGCGATGCCGCGCGACCAGAGCATCGGCGAAACAACATCCTCGCCTACGTCAAAGCTGCGATCTGGCCGCTCGCCCGCAATACCGCCCGCATCAACCAGCAGCGTCCGCCCTTCGGGCGAGACCACCAGCAGCGCGTCGCCCTGGCCAACGTCGATCGCGGTGACCTCAAGCGTATCTGGCCTGTGCCGGACCTGCTGGGGCGCAATCGTCAGCACAGCAGCGGCGATCATGGCTGCCCAACCCAGACGGGGCCCCCATCCTGGGCGACGCACCAGCCATACGGCTGCAGCCACCAGCAGAACCCAGGCCACGATCCGCGGCTCGGGCGGCGGCGGGATCCGGTAGTCTCCGCCGTGCATCGTCGAAAACAGGTGCACAATGCCCGCCACAATGTGCAGCAGCCCGGCCGCCACGGCTGCCGGTGCCACCGCCAGCGCTGGAGAAATCATCAGTGCCGCAAAAGTAGCCATGGCCGATGGCAGCAGCACTCCGAGGAAGGGCACGATCAGGAAGTTGACCGGCAGGCTGAGCACCGTGATGCGGTGAAAGTAAATGGCCATCGGCAGCGCCATCAGCAGCTCCACGACCATTGAGAGCAGCAGTAGTTCAAGTGCCTGGAGGGAGAAGCGAACCAGCCACGGGACGACTCGCCGCGCGAACCGCCACCCCGTGATCGGCGAGAGTTTTTCAAGCAGTATGCGCAGCGTGACCCTGAACTGGGCGACACGCCGCGGCATCGCCGGATCAAGCGCGACAAGCCACAGGTTGCGCGCACCATGCAGGTAGGGGCCAAAACTGCGTTCGGTGAGCGGCGCAGCGAACCCGCCAATGGCGACGACTGAGAGCAGCGTCATCTGCAGGCTCGACCCACCAAGCGCACGCGGGTTGGCAGCCATCAGGCACAGACCCGCCAGGCCGAGAGCCTGCAGGGCATGCCGTTCACGGAAGATGAGGCGCCCGACAAGAAACAGGGTCACCATGGCGAGCGAGCGCTGGACCGGGGCACCAAAGCCGGTAAACAGAGCGTAGCCAAGCGAGAGAGCCAGGGTGACCGTGGTCGCAGCAATCTTGGAAAGCCTCACCCGCGTGGCTACGACGAAGATGACTGACGCGAAGATCGCCAGGTGCATGCCGGAGACGACCAGCAGATGAAAGCTCCCCGTACGCTCGAAGCCGATGCGGGTTTCATGTTGGAGATAAGTCCGGTCGCCGGTCAGCATCGCGGTCAGCATGCTGGCATCCGCCGCGGTAAGGCGCAGCGGTGTGGGCAGGCGTTGCTCGAGTGGCAGATCTTCCATTGCCATCACACGCTCGCTGGCGCGCGACTGCCAGGTGTGCAGCAGGCACGTAAGGGTGGCATGGCCTCGGCCAAGGATGACCGCGCGGGCCGCGGCAGATGAGCCAAGCGCTCCTACCCCCTGCTCATGCAGGTAGGCGCTCGTGTCCCACACACCGGGGTCGAGATAGCGCGGTTCCGGATGCATCGAGACCGGGACGCGAAGCTGCGTACCGCACGTCAGCTGTGGCAACGCCTCGCCGACCGGCGCGTACAGAGAAAGCCGCAGCCCGCCGGTGACCGGCAGCTCGCCGATCGAGCTGACCCGTAGATCGAAGCGCTGGGTCAGTTCTTCGCGTGTGCTGTGGCCAAAGAAGGCGGTATAGCTGCCATGCTTTGCTGGCTCCACCCGCGCTATCTCGCCGGACACCAGGCGCTCTGAGCCGTCGGCCGCCGCCGCGAGTGCCTGCTGCGGATCGACCGCCGGCTGCATCTCGGCGCACAGGCATCCCAGCAGGAGAAAGGTCGCTCCCAGCGGGAGCACCGCGACGCGCCTTGCCCGCAGCATCGCCACAGCAGTGGCCCCGGCAAGCGTTACAAACGCCAGCAGGACTCGCCCGGGCGCGAGCCACCACCGATCGGCCAGAAGAATACCTGCCGCGAAGCAGACCGCTGCGAACAAAGCCGGCGAGGTGCTGAAGCAGAGCCGCTCTGCAGCGGCGCCCCACGTCCTGGCGCGCGAGCGAGTGCTGCTGGTCGCCTCGGACTGCGCCTGGCGCACGTCCTGCATGGGTCTCGCGACGGCTGGTAGAGCGGCGGACACGCGTTAGCTCTCCACGCAGAGGCGGCGCTCGCCGCATGCGCCGCGCAGGTGCGCGACTCAGACGAGCGAGAGCATGGCCACTGCTTCCAGGTGGAAGGTCTGCGGAAACAGGTCGATCAGGTGCAGTTGCTGGAGTTTGTATCCTGATTCTACGAAGACGCGCAGGTCGCGGGCGAGCGTGGCGGGATCGCAGGAAACGTAAGTAATGGATGGCGGCCCGATCTCGGACAAAATGCGCGATCCTTCTGCGCCGAGCCCTGCACGCGGAGGGTCGATGAGCACGAAATCTGGCCGAGCCGGCGTGTTTGGCTGAGGAGCGCTGCGCGCTCCAGGTTTGCGGGTAGGAGATGTGAAAGCACTGAGCTGGCGCCTGAGGAAATCGCCGGTGCCGGTGCGAACAGCCTGGTGTGGTGCGGCCAGATTCTGCTTGAGGTCCCCGGCCGAGGCCGGCGCACCTTCGACGGCAATGACCTGTTCAAACTGCCGGGCGAGTAGACAGGAGAACAGCCCCACCCCCGCATACAAGTCCCAGGCGACCTTGCCGCTCCTCTCAGCCGTAGCGAGCGCTGCCAGTCGATCGACCAGCGTGCGAGTGACCTGGAAGAAGGCACCAAGACTCACGCGATACGCAAAGCCGCCAGCCTTGTAGGTCATTGCCGGCGTTCCCCAGGCCGCGATCAGATGGCCTGGTTCCTCCTCCAGCGGCCCGCTATCAACGTCGCCCAGCTTGCCTCCTCCTGCCGCCGGCATGCGTGTGCGGGACGAACGGGAGGTACGAGAACCGCCCTGACTCCTCGCGCGTGGCTCAAGCTCGTTGCGAGGCTCAGGCGCGTGCACCCCGGCGCCACGAAGTGTAGGAACCAGCGCCTGCAAAGCCTCACAGAGGTTTTGCAGGAGAGGCTGAGCCTGGGAGACAGCTGTGCCTGGCCGCAGCCACAGTGCAAGCAGCAGCTCCGAGCCGTCGTGGTTGCTGCTAAGTTCCACCGCGCTGAACACCCGCCCACACTGCTGCTGCGCACAGATGGCGCGGAGCGCGCTGAGCGCCTGCTCGAGATCGGACGTCGCAATCGGGCACACCTCGACCGAGAGCAGACGATGCGAGGCGCGTTCGCGGTAACCAAGCGCGGAGGTGCCGGCATCCAGATGCAGGCGGATGCGATTGCGATATCCAAACGGCTCGCTGGCGTGCGTCACGATCTCCGGCAGATCCATCAGCCGCGCACGGGCAAGCGTCTCAGCAAGGATGGTGCGCTTGATGGCCAGCTGAGCCTCATAGCCTGCATGCTGATAATGGCAGCCTCCGCAGACGCCGAAGTAGGGGCAGGGCGGCTTGACCCGCGCCGGCGAAGGCTCAAGCACCGAGGCAAGCCGCGCCTCGGCAAAGCTTGTCCTGGCATATGTGACACCCGCAGTGACAAGTTCGCCAGGCAGCGTGAAGGGAGTGAAGATGACCTGCCCCTGGTGCCGCGCCAGTCCAGCGCCACCATAAACAGGCTTGTCAATCCGCAGTGTGAGTGCCGACATATCGCTCATTGCTGGCTCATGTAGAACAGGCTTAGCCGCGGGACTGCGTGTCGCTCGAGCAGTCGCTTGTCGAGGAACTGCTGCTCGATCTGGCGAATCTGCAGCGCCTGCATGCGGCTGCGATAGGGCGCAAGTTCTCGCGCGGCTTGCGTGCGCAGCGCAAGCAGCTCTGCCTCGGGCTCGGTTGCGAGCAGCATGGCTAGCAGTTTCTGCTCCATCACAGCAAGGGTGCGTTCGAGTTCTTCAAGCTGCACGCTTTGGCTGGTAGCTTCAGCAGCAAGCGTCAGGAGGCGTTGCGCGGTCTCCTGCGCAAGTGCGCTCGCCTCGGGACCAAGCGCTGAGTTTTGTAACTGTTGAGCGCACAGATGCAGGTGGGCTGCGACACGATCCGGCTCAAAGCCCGCCTCGGCCCGGGAGTCAGCATCCGTCGCGACACTGGTGCTGGCAATGCCAATCGATGCTTCGCGCAGCGCTTCAGCCTCCTCCATCACGGCCTGTGCGCACCAGGCGAGGCCATTTACCTTGCGTGCTCTGCCCTTGCGGCTCTCCCGCTTGTCGAACGCCGCATCGATCCCGCGCAGCACCGCATGGAGCGGCACACCGGCCTCGCGCCAGGTTTCTATCAGTGCCCAGTCTAGAGTTGAGAGAAGCAACAACGAGCCGCGCCGTTGCTGAAAGCGCTCCTCGACCTCGGTGAAGTAGTTAAAGTAGTTCTGCAACAATCAGGACCGCGCAGCTGGTGCAGCGCTCGCTTCGGACTCGCGGGCGCCGCGCCGGTCGCTCGTGTTTCGCTCCCAGATCAATTGCAGCCCGTCGAGCGTAAGCATGTCATCGGTGGCGCTGATGAAACGCGACTCCGGCGCGATCAAGCGAGCCAGCCCGCCAGTAGCCACGATCTTCGGTGTGCCCGGCAGTTCGGCGACGATGCGTTCGAGGATGCCGTCGACGAGCCCCAGGTAGCCGTAGTACAGGCCGGATTGCAAATTTGTCACAGTGTTGGTACCAATCGCCCGCGCCGGCTTTTTCACGTCAACGCGCGAGAGTCGCGCCGCTCTTGAAAACAATGCATCGGACGAGATGCCCAACCCGGGTGCAATGGCGCCGCCCAGGAACTCGCCGCGAGCGCTGATCACGTCAAAAGTCGTGGCAGTTCCGAAATCAACAACAACACACGGGCCGCCATACTTTGCGAACGCCGCAACGCCGTTAACCACGCGATCGGCGCCCACCTCCGACGGGTTATCAACCAGCAGCGGCATGCCGGTTCGAATGCCGGGCTCGACAAATAAAGGCTTGCGCTTGAAGTACGTCTCGGCCATGCGTCGCAGCGTGGAGTCAAGCGGCGGCACGACAGACGAAATGATGATGCTGTCCACTGTTGCCGCATTGATGCCGCGCATCGCAAAAAGATTGAGAAACAACACGCCGTATTCGTCGGCAGTCTGCGCTTTATGCGTGGTCACGCGCCAGTCTGCAAGCAACTGTGCTGGCGTAGTCGCCGTAGCATGCGCAAACACGCCGAGCACCGTATTTGTATTTCCAACATCGAGCGTCAGCAGCATGCAAAAGTCCTAACGGGCTATGAAAACAAGTGTACTTGGTTGCACGGAGCGGGCGTTCACTCCTGGCGCTCCGCTGCAGCTTGCCGCACGCCGCCGGACAGCACAGATCGCAAGCCGCTGGCTGTGCGCACTTGCAGAAAGCCTTGTTCGTTCAATCCTTCCGTCACGCCGGCAAACGAACTTCCTGCGCCCGGCTGGCCTTCGTCGACCACCACTGCCTTGCCTCGCATCCACGACGAGGCTGCTTCCAACCGCGCCACCAGCGATTGCTGCGCGTACCCTGGCGCCTCGCCTGCCAGGGCTGATGTCTCGGCGTCGAGCGCGGTCAACAATTCGACGAGTAATGCGCTGCGCGTGGTGCGGCCGCCCTCAATGGCAAGCGATGTCGCGACATCGGCCAGCTCTGGCGGGAACTCCGGCTGGTGCACGTTGATGCCGATACCGATGACGAGGTAGCGCACGCGCGTGGGCTCGGCATGCATCTCGGTGAGGATGCCGCCGACTTTCTGCGCACCGAAGAGCAGGTCGTTGGGCCAGCGAAGATCTGCCTCGAGGCCGGTTGTCGCACGCACCGCAATCATCGCTGCCATGCCCGCGGCAAGCGAGAACCAAAGCGCCTCTCCCGGGGCAAGGGCAGGCCGCAGCAGCACACTAACGTAGAGCCCTGATCCTGCAGGCGAAGACCAGGTGTGCACCCCACGACCGCGCCCCGCGCCCTGTGCATCAGCCAGGTAAACGCTGCCGTGCGGCGCTCCTTGCGCTCCTTGTTGCATCGCGTGCGTGTTGGTCGAGCCGATCTCGGCGAAGTGCTGGAGCCTGCCTGCAAACGGCGTCGCGCCGAGGGCCACGTCGACCGCGGCAAGATCGTAACTGTCGCTGCTACGTATGGTACCTGCGAGCATTTAACGTTCCGCCGCGATCCGCATGCTCAGGTCGACAGCCACGGCTGAGTGGGTGAGTGCGCCAACGGAGATGTAGTTTGGACCGGCAAGCGCGTAGTCGCGAATGGTTGCAAGCTCTATCCCGCCCGAAGCTTCGATAGGAATCTTCAGGCCGCGCTCGCGCACGATGCCGATCGCCTGCTTCACTTCTGCCGGCGTCATGTTGTCGAGCAGCAGGGACTCGGCCCCGTTTGCCAGCGCTTCCTCAAGCTCGGGAAAGCTGCGTACCTCGATGTCGATGATCTGGCCCGGCAGGCGTCGTTGCTGCGCACGCTTGAGAACCGCCGACACTCCGCCACCGAGCGAAATGTGATTGTTCTTGATCAGCACGCCGTCGGCAAGATCAAGCCGGTGATTTTCGCCGCCGCCACACGTCACCGCGTACTTGTCCAGGATGCGCAGGCCGGGCACCGTCTTGCGGGTGTCGATCACGGTCGTGCTGGTGCCGGCGACCGCGTCCGCATAGCGACGCGTCAGCGTGGCGATCCCACTCATGCGCTGCATCAGGTTCAGGATCGTACGCTCGCAGGCAAGGATCACGCGTGCGTTGGAGCGGATGACGGCGAGCTGCTGGCCCTTGCGCACCCGGACGCCGTCGAAGATCTCCGGGTGAGAGATCACTTCAAAGCGTGCGCTGCGGTTGCCATCCAGACGCGCAAAGACTTCAAGCGTGCGCGCGATCGCGCTAAGACCGGAGACGACGCACTCCTGCTTGGCCAAGACGGTTGCGTTCGCACGCAGGTTCGGGTCAATGGTGAGTGCGGTGGTTGCGTCTTCTGTTGCTTTGTCCTCGGTCAGCGCCTGCTCAAGGATGGCTTCAACGCGCCTGCTCTTCCAATCCATCGTGCTGCCCTTTCCTGCGCCTTCGCATGATCGTTACCAGGTGGATGTTGGGAGCGTAGCAAAGAAGCAGGCGCTTGCCCGATCTCTGGTTGCCTACCGTGTCGCGGCCAGCCCGTCGAGCTCCGCCTGCTTCTTCTGGCGCAGGGTCTTGTTTTCTGCCTGGGTCGCGCGCATGGCGACGACTACCGCCTCGGGCGCTTTGGCCAGAAAACTCGTATTGCTGAGCTGTCGTTCTGCATTGTCGATTGCTTTCTGTAACTGTGCCAGTTCTTTTTGCAGACGGGCGCTTTCCACCCCAGGATCAATGGCGCGCTCGTACATCACCTGCACTGAGAAGTTCGCCGTGTCGCGACGTGGCAATGCCGCATCTACCCCGCCTACGTCGAGGGTGGACACCCGCGCAAGCTTCTGAAGTATGCCGAGCTTGCTTTCGACCTCGAACCCGGGACGAAGCGAGCGCACGCGGATGGCGGCGACCTCCTTCTCCGGCACAGCGAGGTCCTTGCGCAGCGCGCGCACCGTGCCGATCAACTCCTGCAGAAGCGCCATTTCCTGGTCGGCTGCCGGGTCTTGCGGGCCCGGCTGCGGGTAGCGCGAGAGCGCGATCGACTTTGCCGGCGGTGCGCCAGCGTACAACGCGTGCCACAACTCTTCCGTGAGGAAGGGCATGAAAGGAGATAGGAGCTTAAGGGCTGCCTCAAAGGTCACGAACAGGGTAGTGAGGGCGGCGCGCTGCGGGGAGGGCTCGAGAGCAATCGCAGATCCTTCGCCTCGCTCCGGCTGACTGCGGCCGACTTGGGCAGCGGAGCCGATGGAACCGTTCGTTCGGGCCGGGTCGGGAGCGATACGAGTAAAGTCCAGCCGCAGTTTGACCAGCTCAAGATACCAGTCGCAGAAGTCGCCCCAGAAGAACTGGTAGACCAGGCTGGCAGCCTCGTGAAAGCGGTACTCGGTGAGCGCTGTATTGACGTCAAGCACGGTGACGTTGAGGCGCGACGTGATCCAGCGCGCCTCAAGCGTCGCGTCTTCATTGCGAGCTGTGGAAGCGCTGCGCAGGTCGACCACGATGCCAGCCTCCGCGGCCCGATCTACGTTCATAAAGATGAAGCGCGCCGCGTTCCAAATTTTATTGGCAAACGCGCGATATCCCTCCGTGCGCGCTTCAGAGAAGGCAATATCCGTGCCCGGGGATGCCATGGCAGCGAGCGTAAAGCGCACCGCGTCTGTGCCATACTGCTTCACAATCTCGATCGGGTCGATCACGTTGCCCTTGGTCTTCGACATCTTCTGCTTATCCGCATCCCGCACGAGTGCGTGGATGTAGACCTCGCGGAAAGGCACGGCGTCGGACAGCGTGCGGGCACGTGTGCTCCCAGCACCATCAGGCATCGGCGCGCCAAGCATAAAGTGGGTGCCAAGCATGATCATGCGCGCAACCCAGAAAAAGAGAATGTCAAAGCCGGTGACGAGCAGCTGGGTTGGATAGAACGCGCTGAGATCGTTCGTTGCCTCCGGCCAGCCAAAGACGGTGAAAGGCAGAAGGCCAGACGAAAACCACGTATCGAGCACGTCGGTTTCCTGCGTGATCTTCGCGGACCCGCAGGCCGGGCAGGCCTCAAGCTGGTGCGTGACCACCGATATGTCATCGCAGCCGGCACAATACCAGGCCGGGATACGGTGACCCCACCAGAGCTGGCGCGAGAGGCACCAGTCATGAATGTTATCCATCCAGTCGAGGTACACCTTGCGATACTGGTCGGGCGTGATGCGAATGGCAGGCGCACTGCCGTCGGCGGGCGCGACCGCTTCGCGCGCAAGGTGCGCAATGCCGTGCCGTCGTGTTCCCGTGGCATCGTCAAAGTCAGCTGTGCGCAGGAACCACTGCGTCGAGAGCCGCGGCTCAATCACCGCCCCCGTGCGCTGGCTCAGGCCAATCGACATCGGGTGATCCTTCACCTCGACCAGCAGGCCAAGCGCCTCCAGGTCAGCAACGATCCGCTCGCGTGCAGCGTAGCGGTCGAGACCATGGTAGGGCGAGCCGGGCAGGTCAATGCGTGCCTGCGTATCCATGATGTTCAACTTCGACAGCCCGTGTCGCTCGCCTATGGCGTAATCGTTGGGGTCGTGCGCCGGGGTCACCTTGACCGCGCCGGTGCCGAACTCTGGATGAGCCCAGCTGTCGGCGATGATCGGGATCTCGCGTTCTGCTTCGCCAGAAACAGCGCTGAGCGGCAGGCGCAGGTACTGGCCTTGGAGCGCGAGGTAACGCTCGTCTGCCGGGTTCACAGCGACGGCTGTGTCGCCGAGCATTGTCTCGGGCCGGGTGGTTGCAATGACGATGGAGCCTGAGCCGTCGGCGAGCGGGTAGCGTAGGTGGTAAAGCTTGCCAAGGCGATCTTCATGCGTCACTTCGAGGTCAGAGACTGCCGTCTGCTGTACCGGGTCCCAGTTCACGATGTAATTGCCGCGGTAGATGAGACCCTGCTGCCAGAGGCGGACGAAGGCTTCCTTGACCGCGACCGAGAGCTTGTCGTCCATGGTGAAGTATTCGCGCGACCAGTCAACGCTCGCACCGAGGCGCTTCATCTGCTCAAGGATGGCGCCGCCGTACACCTCCCGCCATTGCCAGACCCGGCCGATGAAGCGCTCACGGCCGAGCTCCTGGCGGCTTGTCTTTTCTGCGGCCAGCTGCTTTTCAACCATCATCTGCGTGGCGATGCCGGCGTGGTCCGTGCCTGGCACCCACAGCGTCGGCTCGCCTTGCATGCGGTGCCAACGCGCGAGGATATCCATCTCCGTCTGGTTGAGCATGTGCCCCATGTGCAGGCGGCCGGTGACGTTTGGCGGAGGCAGCAGCATGGTGAAAGGGAGGGGTTTTGTCTGCCGGTTGGGTGCAGGCTGATCAAACAGCCGTTCGCTGACCCAGTAAGCAGCCCACCGCTCTTCGATGGCGGCCGGGTCGTAAGTTTTTGGTAGGTCGTGAGACATGCTGATTCTGAGGATAACTCTTTGCGGGTTGCCGTAACCGCTTGAGGTGGGCTCGCGAGTAAAGGCAGACGCTGGTCTTCGCGTTGCTCAGGATGACAAGTGTGGGATGAGGATGACAGTGCGGCCGGTCAGGATGCCAGGCGCGGCGGGTCAAAAGGACGGAGCGCGGGCGTTGACCGAAACCGGCAGCCGCAATCCTTAATGCCATAAACAGGCAGGGGGCCCCATGGCTGGGCCCCCTGCCTCTGCCGCGTGCGCGGCGGGAACGATTCTACAACGGGTTGATCTTGTCGACGCCCTTCTTCGGCTTGTGCTTGCTGGAGGATTCGTCCTTGGAGTCATAGGCCGGCTTGGGGTTCTTCTTTCTCGGCTTGCTGGCAGTCGTCCCGGTTGCCACCTGGGCTGGTCCGCCCGCCTTGACGTCATTGATCTGGTCAGCGGCCGCGGCTGGTTTGTCGATCGGCGGCAAGGTTGGCGCGACGGTCGGGCCTACCGGCGCCGAGAGCCCGTAAACCGCCATGGGGTTGGCAGCAGGCGCGGTGCCACCGCCCGCAGCAGGTACCGCGCCCGTCGAGCTGCCGGCAGCGGTTGCGCCCACGGCGGAGCCGCTTGGGGGCGTTGAGGTCAGGGTGCCTGCATCCGGCGAGCCGGAGCTTGCCGCGGCGCCGCTCGGGGCGGAGACAATCTCGGCTCCAACGGTGTTGCCGGCGCCACTCTCCGGCACGTTCTCCATGGTGACAGGAGCAGGCTGGCCGGTACGCGGCGGGGCTGTCCCCGCAGCGATCGCAGCAGCGTCGGCGCTGGGCGCTGCACCGATCGCCGGGATGGGCTCACCCTTGATGGCCAGGTTAAAGTTGCCGACCGTCTCAGCCGAAACCGCAGGGGCGTAGGTGGCCGCCGGGTCCGTCATGGTCGGCTCACCCACCCGGGCCGACTCCACCGTCGATGGACCATGCTGGATGAGCAGCGAAACCCGATCCTTGATCCGTACCGGGACCCGGCTGCCTTCCTCCGCCTCGCTCTCGGCCATCTGCGCAGGGGTCGGCTCGGGTACGGCGCGGCCCATCGCAATCAGGCGATCCTTGGCATCTTCAACGTGCGCTGACATCGCGTACCTGGTCACCACAGTGTCCCAGGCAGCTGCTGCGCGATCGTTGTACGCGCGTACCAGCGTGTCCTTGGCCTTGGGCGGCAGCTGTGGCAGATTCTGCGCGATCTGCGCCTGCGCAGCGTAGGCATCGCCAATCGAGATCAGCGTCTGGTCCGAATGCGAGAAGAGGGGGTAGCTGTCGGCTACCGTCTGCAGGCGCGCAATCGCAGCTGACCAATTTTGCCGGCCAACGTAAAACTCGCCTACCTCAAACTGCCGCTGGGCCAGAACTTCCTGGACCTCGCGCAGGCGCTGCTTGGCGCGCGGCACCAGGGACGAGTCCGGAAACTGCTGGATCATCTGCCGGTACTCCTGCTCGGCGTGAATCACGTTCTGCGCGTCACGGTCGGGCTTGTCCATCTGCGCAAAGTAGATGTCGCCCACCTTCATCTGCGCTTCGGCTGCTTCGGGCGTGTTCGGGAAAAAGGTGATGAAGTCCTTGTATTCCTGCTCGGCCTGGGCCATGGCCGCAGTGCCGCCTTCCTTGTACCAGGTGTCGCCAACGGTAAGCTTGGCGCGCATCTGGTATTCGGAGTCAGGATACGTGTTCAGGAGCGTCTGCAGATCAAGCCGGGCCACGTCGAACTTGCCCTTCTTCAGGGCCACCATGGCCTTGTCGTAGAGCTCCTTATCCGGCTGCTTGGAGTTGACATCGGCCATGGGATTGGCCGCAAGGTCCACTTTTTTCTTTTTCTTGGGGCCGATCGCCTGACCGGTAGGGACAAGAACAGCACACAGGCCAAGGGCAAGCAGCGGGGCGGGAATCCTCAGAAAGCTACGACGCATAGAACCTCAGTTCACAACCTAATTTCGTTCGATGGCGCTCAGTGAATCGTTCCGATCGTGCCGCGCGCGTCAGGCCAGCCGCAAGCCCTGCGAAGCCTCAACCGCCGCGTTTAACAGGGAGCGGCCATCGCGCTCCGCATCGCCTTCGCCAAACACCGCGCTGCCGGCGACCAGAAGCTCGGCTCCTGCTTCGACGACCTGCGCTACGGTGTCGTGAGCCACACCACCATCCACCTCGATACGGTAGTCGAGGCGCATCGCCGAACGCATCTCGCGCAACTGGCGAATCTTGGTGAGCGCGTAGGGGATAAACTTCTGGCCGCCAAAGCCCGGGTTAACGCTCATGACCAGCACATGGTGCAGCATGGGCAGGACCGGAATGAGCAGCTCCACCGGCGTGGCAGGATTGATCACAACCCCGGGCTGCATGCCGTGGCTGCTGATGAGCTGGATGGTACGGTGCAGATGGCGGCAGGCTTCCAGGTGGACCCCAATCCAGTCAGCGCCCGCTTCCGCAAAGGCAGGGATGAAGTCGTCCGGATTCTCAATCATCAGGTGGCAGTCCAGCGGCAGCGACGTGTACTTGCGCAGGGACTGCACGATCGGCGGCCCGAGCGTGATGTTGGGCACAAAGTGGCCGTCCATGACGTCGACATGGACCGCCGTGCCGCCGCCGCGCTCGGCCGAGGCGACCTCGTCCGCCAGATGGGCGAAGTCCGCAGAAAGTATGGAAGGAACCAGCTCAACCACGATGGGGCTAGTGTATCAGGGGGACGGCCTGGCTTTCCTCTGGCCAGGCCCAGGAGTCGGTCAGGAGCGCTCCCTACATCCAGGCAAACCCGCCACGAAACAGCTCGATGTCAACCGCCCGGTCCTGCTTTGCGCTCAACGCCCCGCCCAGGTACACCGCGACCACGTCGAAGCGGGTAGGCGTGCCATCGGGCAGATTGCGAACGTAGTACCCGGCCAGCTTGCGCAGGGTTCGCCGCTTGTGTTCGTCTACAGCGGCCTCGGCAGTCGCAACGTCACGCGTGGTACGCGTCTTCACCTCGACAAAGCACAGTGTGTCATCATCCCAGCCGATCAGGTCGATGTCGCCCGGCGCGCGCGGCGACTTCCAGTCCCGGGCAACCACGGTGTACCCCAGGCGCCGCAGGTAGAAGAAGGCAGCCAGTTCGCCGGCGCGCCCTGTCTCGATGTGCTCGGCCTGCTGCTCGGCCCCTGGTGCCGGGCGGCTGGCGGCGACAGCATCAAGCGTGTGAACAAGACCTTCAAGGGCGCGCACTTGCAGCGAAGCGAGGCTCATGTGGGCGAGTGTAGCGCTCGAGGACAGCGCTGCCAGTCTCTTCCTGGCGCCCGCAAGTACCAACGTACCTGCGCTCCTCATTTACCTGCCGCAGTTCCAGGGCAAATGCGCATCGTGCACAGCATGAGCCCTGCTGGTTCAAGCTGAATAGCCCCTTCGCACCCAGCGGCAGTGCCAAGGCTCCACGTTAGAGTAGTCAGTGTGAGCGTTCGCATCCTTTTGCATGCCCTGGTACTGCTGGGCCTGTCTCATCCGCTATCCATGAACGCGGGCACGAGTGCTGCCATACCGCAATGCTCAAGCGTATCCATGGCGGCCTCGTACCTGGCCCAGGTAAGCCCCCATGAAGGGCCGGGTTTTCTGCTTACCATCAGCAACGATACCGACGCTCCGGTCATACTGATCGCGCCCGTGCCAACCAGCGCGCACTGGTACGCGCAGTCCGCGAGCGGCCGCTGGTTGTGGCGCGCGTCCACCGGCGCCGGCGGCGGCCTGGTAGACGCCATGAAGGAGCGGGGCCCGGTGCTTGCGTACCGGCCGCCGGCGTTTGTCGGTCGCGCCGTGACCCTGACCGTGCTGGCACACGCTCATGTAGACTGGCTGGCCTCGATACGCGACAATCCCGCGCTGCGCTTCCGGCCCGGCTGTGAGCGCTGTCGCAATCCTGAGGACAGGCAGTACCGGGCGGTGTTGGCCTATGCCTACCTGCCCCCGCCCGGGCAGCCGGCAGAGGGATTGCTGTCCTGCGGACTGCGCAGCAACCTGGTCGTGATGCCGCCTCTTGAATAGCCATCTCCGCCTGCCTGATGCGAGAAGTGCTCCATCTGCGCCCAGTTAGCGCAACTCACAGATGCAACTTGGGTTTTCACCGGCGAAGGAGAATTACGCCATGCGATTTGCTCTCACGACCCTCGCCTTAGGTGGCCTGCTCTGTGCAGGACTTGGTTCCACCGCGGTACTGGCCCAGTCTCAAGACCAGCAGGCCCAGCCTCCCATGCAACAGGATGGACAGGCACCCATGCACCACGGACACGGACCCATGGGACCCGACCAGCAGCTCGAGCACCTGACCAAGGCGCTAAACCTGACCAGCGACCAGCAGGCGCAGATCAAGCCCATCCTTGAGAACCACCATCAGCAGATGATGCAGCTGCGGCAGGACCAGTCTCTCTCCCGCGAAGAGAAGATGCCCAAGATGAAGGCGCTTGACGAAGATTCGCACACCAAGATCAACGCGATCCTCGATGACAAGCAGAAGCCCAAATTTGAGAAGATGGCAGAGCGGCGCGAAGAGCGCGGTGAGCATGGCGGCCCCATGGGTCCCCAGGGTGAGCCCGGAGCCCAGCCTCAGCAGTAAGGATCAACCGAGCAATACATCCACTGAGCGATGATTCATGGATCAGATTCA
>CAZZYO010000085.1:0-16201 GCA_964658255.1 Candidatus Babeliales bacterium | reverse complement strand
AGCCACTCTTGAAGAGCTCATGTTCACTATCCACGCGCACCCGACCCTGGCCGAGGCGATGCTTGACGGGTTTGGAGCCGTCGAGGGGCTGGCGATCAACGTATAGAGCATGGCTGCACGCGTGTACCCGAACGAGCGAGCGTCCTCGTTGCGCTTCCTTGAGGGAGCGCACTACCGAGCCTCGTAGTGACCGTGAAAAGCAACGGGGAGGGGATGCTATGCGCTCAGAGGTAGGAGCGTGCCGACCCAGACGCCCCCTAGAAAGTCCACCGGCTGCCATCAGATGATTCTGTCGCTCCTGTACTTGGGACGTGTCGGCTACCTTGAGGCACTCGCGCTTCAGCAGCTGCTTGTCGACCTACGCTACCAGGGGAAGATCAGCAATACGCTGCTGCTGCTTGAGCATCCGCCAGTTCTCACGCTTGGCCGCAACGCGGATCGGACCCACATCCTGGCGGATCAAACTCTGCTCGCGCGACGGGGCGTTGCCGTCCACGAGATCAACCGTGGAGGCGATGTCACCTACCATGGACCGGGCCAGCTCGTCGGTTACCCGATCATTGACCTGCGAAGCTTCGAGCCGCGGATGGGGGTCGTCACCTATGTGCGGCACCTGGAAGAAGTGCTGATCCGGGTCGCAGGCGACCTCGGCGTGCCGGCGCAGCGGATAGCGGGGCGTACAGGTGTTTGGACAACTGCGGGCGGCAGCATCGCCGAAAAGAAGATGGCGGCTATCGGAGTTCATGTATCGCGCGGCATCACTTCGCACGGGTTTGCGTTGAACGTCGCTGCGGATCTGCGTGATTTCGCATGGATCGTACCTTGCGGGATCACCGATCGCACTGTAACCAACCTTGAGGATGAAAGTGACTTGCCACTCTCAATGGAGACGGTCACGCATGCGGTAGTGCGGCAGTTTGGCCGCGTTTTCGAACATCAGGTGCTTTGGCGGGAGTCGCCGGAAGATCTGGATGCCAGCCTGTCCGAGTGGCAGAGATCAGCCATGTTGGCTTCTAGGTAGTTCCGCCCGCATGTCCCCCCGCTGGAAGGTGGCTATTGCTGCTGTGTGCACCTACACCCCGGTCGCCTGGCGCACATACACCACCGCAAAAGCACGAAGAGGCCGTGTGCTTATACACTGGTGAGTCTAAGCAGTGCATTCGTTTCTGATGAGTGGGCGGGTCGCGAACGCTTGAGGTTCGGCGTGCCACGCGAAGTTGAGGAAGGGTATCTATGGCAACCGATGTAGTCATGCCCCAGATGGGCGAGTCCATCTTTGAGGGAACAGTAACCAAGTGGCTGAAGAAGCCCGGGGACAAGGTGGAACGCGACGAGCCGCTCTTCGAGATTTCGACGGATAAAGTCGACGCGGAGATCCCCTCGCCCTTGGCCGGGGTGCTGAGCGAGATTAAGGTGCAGGAAGGCGCGACGGTTCAGATCAACACCATCGTTGCCGTGATCGGCGAGGCCGCCGACGCGAGTGCGGCACCGCAGGCGCCCCCTTCGCCTCAAGTGGCGCCAGCAATCGCCGCACCTGAACAGAAGAGTGACGCGCCTGCCGCGGGCCCTTCTACTGACGTGCTGATGCCGCAGATGGGGGAGTCAATCTTCGAAGGAACAATCACCAAGTGGCTCAAGAAGGCCGGCGACAAAGTCGAACGGGATGAGCCGCTGTTCGAGATTTCGACGGACAAGGTGGATGCCGAGATCCCTTCACCGGCTGCTGGCACTTTAGGCGAGATAAAGTTTGAGGCCGGGGCGACAGTGCAGATCAACACTGTGGTCGCAGTGATTGGCGGCGCTGCCAGTGCAAGCGCGCCCTCCGCTAAAGCCTCACCGGTACCCAGCGGGCCCACCGCCCCGACCCCGCAGGCCGTTGCACCTTCTGTTGAGAGCTCGCAGCAGGGAGCGGAAGAGATCGGCGACCGCATCAGGTCTTCGCCTCTTGTACGTCGCATGGCAAAGGAGCACTCGATTGACCTGAGCCAGGTGGCGGGCAGCGGTTCAGCGGGACGCGTGACAAAGGAAGATGTTCTAGGCTATCTGGACAAAGGAAAGCCCACCCTTGCGCCGGTTTCGCCAGTCACGCCATCGGCTGCTGCGAGCGCTTCACCCGCTCCTGCGACTGCAGGTGGGTCGTCCAAGCCCCTTGCAGTTACGCCGTCGGCCCAGCCCGGGCAACTGGTGCCAATGACCCGGATGCGGTCGATCATCGCCCTGCGAATGGTCGAGTCCAAGCGCACCAATGCGCACGTGCATACTGTATTCAAGATCGACTTCACCCGCATCGTGCGCATGCGGGAGAAGGAGAAAGCAAAATACGAGCAGCGCAATGGTGTCAAGCTCACTTACATGCCGTATATCTCGCGGGCAGTTATTTCTACCCTCAGGAAGATGCCGATCATAAATGCATCGATTGAGGGAGACGCTATCCGCTATCACCAGAACATCAATCTCGGCATTGCGGTGGCGCTTGATTGGGGATTGATTGTTCCTGTGATCAAACAGGCCGAGGAGAGAAGCTTTCTTGGCATAGCTCGCGCTATCGCGGATGTGGCTGAGCGTGCGCGAGCCAAAAAGTTAAAACCGGATGAGGTGGGCACCAGCACCTTTACGCTTACCAATGCTGGCATCTATGGAGAGCAGTTCGGCACCCCAATCATCAACATGCCGGAGAGTGCAATCCTAGGTATCGGTGGCTTGTTCAAGGAGCCAGCAGTACTTACTGACGAGTCTGGAACGGACTCTATCGCTATCCGGCACATGATCCATCTCACCCTGGGCTTCGATCACCGCATTATCGATGGCGCAGATGCTGGTAACTTCATGGCTGAGGTCAAGAAATATCTTGAAAACTGGAGCGAAGATATCGGCTAAGTGCCGTTTACTGTCACTGGAAGAAGCATCAACGAGCGAAGGCGGTCTCATCGGCTGTCTTCGCTCTTTGACTAAAGCTTGCTAAGTGCCTCTAGCACGCGCTCAACCGCTTCATCCGGCGTCTCCCCTACTGCGGAAAGGTGCCCCATCTTGCGCCCCTTGCGCGGCAGGTGCTTTTCATACAGATGCAGGTGGACCCCGGGCACCGCGAGTGCGAGCTCAAAGCGCGGTTCATGGTCCAGCCAAAGATCTCCGAGCAAATTTGCGATGGCTGCGGGGCGAACTACCCGCACATCGCCAAGCGGCAGATCGCATACAGCGCGAACCGCCTGCTCAAACTGGCTTGTATCGCATGCTCGTTCACTCGCGTGATAGCTGTTATGCGGGCGCGGTGCTAACTCGTTGACGTAGAGCATGCCATTGGCTGCCACGAACATCTCGACCGCAAGTAACCCTTCCAGCTCAAGTAGTTCCGCAATGCGACACGCCAAGCCCTGTGCCTGATCCTCGAGAGCGGGGGAGATAGAAGAAGGGATGACACTCCATACGAGAATTTGATTCACATGGTGGTTACGTGCAGAAGGGAAACACTTGATCTCGCCCGAGGGAGACCGCGCGACCATCACGGATATTTCCTGCTCCAACTCAAGAGCTGTCTCCACCACGCAAGGGTTACTTCCCAGCGACTTCCAAAGGCGTTCTGCTGTTTCGCGCAGTGTTTCATCGGTGGGAGAAAATCCGACCTTCTCCTGGCTGCGACCGTCGTATCCTCCACGCGCACTCTTGATGAAACAGCGTGGACCTAACGATTCAAGTGCATCTTGCAGTGCATGCAGGGACGAAGCAGCAGCAAATGGACCGACAGGAACCTCTCTCGCTGCAAGCCAGGCTTTCTGCTCAATGCGATCCTGGATGATTGCCATCATTGCAGGGCTTGGACGAACGGGAGCATAGCGTGCGGCAGCGCTCAGGCTCTGAGCCGCTATCTGCTCGATCTCGAGTGTGACTACATCGGACCCACGCGCCAGGTTAGCAGCTGCACGTGCATCATCCCAGTTGCCCTCAAAACATGCATCCACAACAAAGCGAGCAGGGCATGAGGGATCAGGGTCCATCACCTGCACCCGGTAACCAAGCGAGCGCGCCGCCATCGCCATCATGCGCCCTAGCTGGCCTCCGCCGAGAATCCCAATCGTTGCTCCAGGCAGAATCGCACTCATCGGGGCAACTCCTGCGCAAGCACTTCCTCACTGCGAGCCCGCCGCCAAGCCTCAAGCTTCGAGCGCAAAACGAGATCTGTGGTTGCGAGTATTTGCGCAGCTAAAATCGCTGCGTTGGCAGCCCCTGGCTTGCCGATGGCCAGCGTCGCTACCGGCACCCCCTTTGGCATTTGTACGATAGAGAGCAATGAATCCAGACCCTGCAACTGCGTCGCAGCGATGGGCACCCCGAGTACTGGGACAAGCGTTTTCGCCGCCAACATCCCCGGCAAATGGGCTGCACCTCCTGCGCCGGCAATAATGCACCGCAGCCCCCGCCCGGCAGCCTGCTCAGCATAGGAAAAGAGCAGGTCAGGAGTTCGATGCGCGGAGACCACACGCACTTCAAAGGGGATGCCGAACTCCCTCACCAGATCGACACATGAAGACATAACCTCATAGTCGCTGCTGCTGCCCATTACTATTCCGACCTGCGGAGCTTCTTCCATCTGCAAATTATAGAACCGCTGTCAGGCTCGAAGATGGCTGGTACACAATTGCCTCGTGCTTACTGGCGTCTCTTCCGTCAGCTCCCGCCGAGAGGAACATTCACAAACACAGCTGCCGACATCTGCGAATAGTTCGGCGGGGTAGAGCCATCGTACATGCGGATATAGTACTGCTCCATAGCGGCCAGCCGAGGGATGATAAAGTTGCTTACAGGCGATCGAAGGACCAAGTCAGAATCAGCACCCGGACCAAACGTCCAATCCTTTCGCTTCACTTCGAAACCCCCTCCGGCAGGTGCGCTTGCTCCGGCCTTGATGCTGATCTGTGTGCCAGTAATTGCCTGCACCTGTAATGCTGCAAGGCTCATCAGGGGAGAGCCGCCCAGGTTTGGCAAGGCAGGCAGCCATGCGTCCTCCGGCACTGAAGATGAAAGCTTGATCGCCAGATCTTCAGCCCAGTCATTGGCAAAGCGAATGTCGTACTTCACCAGCTGCGGAAATGCACATCCCATGGCAATGTCTACCTGGCGCACGACGACGTTGGCACTTAGACCTGCGGACACACTGGAGAGAGCCACAAGATCGCCGGGCCAAATGTCCCCCCTCGCTTCCAGGTTCCAGCCAGTGTAGTTTCCGCTCCAGGCGGCCGACGCTGCAGCCGAACTCTTCAGCAACGCTGCCGCCGCGTTATCGCAGTCCACACTGCTCCACGCTGCGGGTTCTCTCACCGTCCCCATCCACATCTGCGTTGCCGGAGTGGCCGTCGTTGATTGCTGTATTGGGCTGCCTTGTGAAATGCTCCGTCTCGCGACAGCACGGTGCTTGGTTCGATAGCTTACCTGGATCAGCGCTCCCGCAGCGGGAATCGTCCCGTTATAAAAATTGAGCTTGCCGCCGGAATCCACTTTGCAGCTACCGCCTTCAGCAGTGCTGCCAAGATACTGTGAGCCGGGAGTGCCTTGGGGAGGAGCTACCGTGACCCAGATAGGTGCTCCTTGTGTGCAAGTAAAGCTCTTGATGCTGCAAGTGAGCGCTCCACTATCAAGCAGGCCTATGGTGCAGTTGGTTGGCAGCGTAGTTGTGGTCCCATCGTAGAGAACAACAGGCAAGCCCGGAGCTCCACTCGTAACATCCTGCACTTCGAGAACAATATGCCCCGGCGCTACAACCAGCCCTCCCCCATAACTGTTGACTCCACCCGCATCCAGGTAATAGTACGACTGCTGCACGCGCTCCATCTCAGGGGAGTAAATTCGGATGCGTAGCGTATATCTATGCCCCTGCGCTGGCTGAAACGAACTCCCGCCCACTACCCCATTTACCAGCGCCGCCACCTGCGTAGCCCCGCTCACCTGGCTTACCTGGAACGCGACAAAGCAGGTACTCGCTCCAGCCGGACCAGTGTAGAGCCCCAGCAGCAATCCTTGTCCCGCTATCTGCGTTCCGCCTGCTTCAAGGACTACCGAACCTCCGAGTTCCACCTGGTGCACAGCGCTCACCACGGTCTCGCCATCACGCCCCTTGCCACCCGAGCAGCTTACCCCATTGGCATTGATCGATAACCGACTGCCGCCGTCCGACCACTGCCAAACCTGATCGTTGAGCACCGCTCCTTGAAATAAGTCATTGAAGTTTAACGTCTCAGACGTGTGCGGTTTGAAGGGAGCTTGTGTCAGGGCAAATTCTTTTGTCAGTCCGTCTCCGACAAACGTCTCACTGACATAAGCAGCAGGCTCCACATTGCCGCATATAGTTACATCGTTAGCCAGTAGCTTGATTGCGGAAACACTTAATGCACTTACCTGCAACGATCCATCCGACTCGCTCAGTGTATGTACCGTTGAGCCAATCGACGTAAGACTCGTCACTCCTCCAAGCACCCGGTACGCACTGCGTGCAGCTGACGCCAGTGCACCGGCACCGACTGACCACTTCGTCCCAGCCTGCGCCGAGAATCGCCCGACCAGGGCTGTGTTCGAGCTGGCACTCAGGGTGACCGTAGCTCCAGACAAGACAGCCAGCGTCTGGAGTGCTGCGCTTGCAGGCTGGTTGAGCGCGTTCCCAGTCTTGGTTGACAGCACACTGTCAAGAAGCAGTTCGTCACTAACCGCACTTACCTGGGCCACATAGGATTGACCGGGAGAGTCGCGCCCTAGCACCACCATGCTAGGTGGCGCAGCTACATACCCGGTGAAGAGTACGACGCCTGCTGCGTCAGCTACGGACACCCTGGCGTAACGGGATGGGAGTGGAAGACCTTGAGCGTCAGGAAGAATCCCAAACTCGCACTCAGCCGGCGCATTCAGCTTGCGCTTGATAACGACAGACTTCGCCGCGTCGACACTCCCCGTGTAATCTACCGGTCCGCCACCACTCAGGTTATCAATCGTAACAGTCATGATTACTTGTTCCCCTTATGCCTGCGCCTAAACCGCGGTGTTCGCCCCTGGTAGATACGTTCTATAGCAGAGCACCTGCTCGCCATCGTTGCCGTCGATTACTGGCAGCGCCCGGAATTTGGCGCCAAGCCCAAGCGCTTCCACAGGCGCCGCAATCATTGCCCCACTCTCGTAAGCCGGGCTCATGGCCTGCAAGCGAGGATAGTGAATCAAAAGCCTGTCTCCCTGTTCACCTTGCTGTACAAACAGGCCTGACCACTCCTGGAAGAAGGATCCGCCCTCGCGATCGACAAATCCCAGCACCTGCTGCACCTTCATGCCTGCGACAGGGATGCCCGCAGGTAGCGCCTGTGCAAGCTGCAGCGTGTTTGCCGCAGCGGCTGTCACTCGCCCGACGTTAAATGAGACGCGGCGTACATAGTCCGGATCGCTACCTACCGCAGACGCACTGCGAACATACGCGGCACTTATCCCGCTCCCCACAAATCCTGTCTGTCCCTGATAGTCCACATCTACTGACACAATGCAGCCGGCAGCAAGGGTGGTCGCACCACTAAACACAAGATTTGTCGCTGAAGAGCCGATGGCGAGACTAACAGCTGCAGTTGCTTTGGCTCCAGAACCGATGCTCGTCCCTCCTGCAGGAGCAGCAAGTACGTTCATGTGTTGCGCGCCGGCAGCAAGCGCCATCGTCAACTTACTCCATGTCTTGAACTGGAACGATACTGTTGCATCACTGCTCTCTCGTACCTGGTAGAGCGCTGTTGCAGGAGAGCCGGCCGTTAAAGCGGCGATCTTGCTGGCCGACTGGCGCGTAAACGCATCGATCCATCCAAGATCCACCCACGGTGCTGGCGGCGCGCTAAGCACGAATCCACCATTCTGCGCCGGATCGAAAATCGTGGCTTGCTTCATCGCACGATTTACGGGAGCGAAGTAGGCCCGTACACGTCGAGTAACAAGTGGTAGGCTCATGCCCGCCATCGGTGGCGTTGCGCTCATAGCTCCCCCTGCTCTTCAAAAGCAAAGACCGTTATCTTCGCTACACGCAGCAGCTGATCTCGCTGGTCGGCCGCATCGCTAAACGTAGGCTCCGACCAGAACACGATCGTTCGCATCGCCACAGCAGGCGTTTGCGTGTAATTGAACTTTGGAGTTTGCAGCGGAGTCAGGATGGCTGTTAATTCACGGTCCATTTCAGCAAGCGCACGCCCTCGGTCTAGTCCGCCGTTGGCCTGGCTACCGCTGGTTGCGTAGTGAATCTCGCAGGTCATGCTGGCCAGGATGGATGGCAGCTGCGTATCTGCAGTGAGCGAGGTCCAGCGCAGCACAAATACATCGTTGCTCGCCTGACCCATGGGCGGCTCAGCATCCTCCACCAGGATGCCCGGCCGCTGCACAGCTCTCAATGTGACTGTTCGTGCCGGATTCACCTGCGCCAATCGTTGCCGCAGCGCTATATAGAACGAGTCCCTGGCGTTCTGCATGTCACACTCCGCTAAATCAAACTGGTGAGCGACTGCGGTTCAGCAGCCCTTAATAGAAGCCGATACATACATGCCTGACCTAACACTTGGGTGTCCGACCAGCCCTCAATCTCAAAAAGTGACCCCGCTACCAGAATGCCGCCCGACATCCTGAATAGCGCGTCAGCTGAACTCAGCTGCAGAAGTCCTACCTGCTGCAACACGGCTGATGCCGAAATTACCAGCTCATAGCGCGGCTGTTCTCCTTCCTGCATCGTCGCCCGCGTTCGGCGAAAAGCAGCTGGACTCAGTGGAAGCTGCTGCATGTTCGGCGGGTTGATTCCTAGTTGCCCAGGGTCCGTGCCATCTCCCACGCCTGGCGGCATTAGCAGCATCGCCTGCGTCCCACCTGTTGCCCGCAGCAAGGCATCCGCCAGCCTTTGTCCACTTGCATTCTGATTTCTAACGCTCGTGTCTACGCTCACCACTCACCCCAATCTGTTAGCCACCCAAGGGCGCAAAAGTGTCTTCACCGTGCTGTCCACCAGCGAATCTGAGAAATACTGGATCTGCATCGTGTCGACTCGACTCGACTTGATATTCATGCCCGGCGTACTTTGCGCATTCTTCACAATGAGGGCGCACGCGCTCTTCACCGCGTCCGGGATCGTCACCAGTCCTGCCGTGTAGGTCACACTCACTTCGTTGTACGGCAGGCCCATCACGTTCCAGGGAAAGATCAGACTTCCTTCCTCAACCCAGTCGATCGTCCCTGGATCAAGCGTTGCCCAACTACCAGGCAGTGAAAACGCCCACCATATCTCCTCTTGTATTGCTCCGCTTGACTCCCCACGCCGAGGTCGCGCATACCGCGCCTGTACGTTTACAAGCGGTGAAGAGGCGGGCGGCGCGGCGACCAAAGGCAGATATGTCAGCATCGCAGACTGCGCACCGGATGTAAGCCGTAGTCGCTCGGTATACTGAGTTACCCCAAGGCTGATTCGCCGGCAATAGGTGTCCATCAAGCTCGATGCAACCGTAATCCAGTCATCGGTCGTATCTGGCGCAAGACCGTAAGTCGCATACTCCGTCGGCTGCAGATATCCCATCGCACAAACCTTTCTTCAAGCGTCGGGCCGGAAACCCTGCAGGCTCCTCAGCTACAAAAATCAAAGCCGCCCGGCGAAGGGCGGCCTTAGTCAAGTGTTCGAAAGGTAAGCGGCCATCTCACAAGACGCTCTTGGAGCACAGCGCTTGTCAGAGCTACTGCTTACCTATGTAAGAGAACAGTCCGGGGTTACCGCCCTACTTAGCGGTCAACCAGCACCTGGGCGTGCGCATAGCTTGCACCCTTCACCACCACCCCGCCAAACTTCACTGCCACATGCTGCGAGGCAAGCGAACCAGGTGTGCCAAGCTGGAAGATCCGCGGGCCAGGATCACCAAGCCAGTGATATTCCACCATGTCCTCGGTCACGATATACGCCGGCAATACTGCTGAACCCGAGCCCGGCGTCCCCGTGTAGGAGAGCGTCCAGTCCGGAATCAGCGGAAGATCGCCGGCCTGCGTTGATAGCGTCTTCACCGTCAGCCCTGCTGTTACTTCCTTCTGGCTCAACACCACGTTGAATTCTGCCTTCATCTCGCGATCAAGCAGGTCCAGCAGTACCGGGTTGGCGTAAATAGCGGTCGGCCGCACCTCAAAGCTCGAGCTTGCAACCATCTGCGCAATCGTCGACTTCAGCCCGTCCGTGATGCTCGCACTTGTACCGATCGTCACCACGTTCCCGCCCGCAGCAATCTGGGCCGCCGCCCCGTAATACTGGGCCGTCGTCGGCGTGCTCAGCGAAGTATCCGAACCATTCCACAATGCGATATCATGCGACCGCATCACGCCATCCACCGTGTCCAGCAGGTCTTTCGCCTGCAGATAAGCGAACTGCTTCTGCTGCGTGCCAAGTTCGACATCGAACAGGTTATAGTTCAGCTGCGCCACAATCGCCTTCAGCGGAACAGAACGCTCCACCCGTGTCGGCGTCACCACCGGCGCCACGATGTTGCGTGGATCCACAAAGCCTGATGTACCAGGCGACGGGATCGCTGTCTCCTCAAAGAATCGTGACGGGTGCCCAGTTGCCGGCACCTGCCGGATGCGCTGACCAAACGCGCCTCGGCGCCGAACGATGTCGGTGATCTCCGTATGATACTGCGGCACTTCAATCGCACCAGGTCCGATGTAGTCAGCAGCAGAATGAATTTCCAGGAAATTCGCCTTCATGTTTTCTCCATGCCTACGATGCGCAGGCTTTCCGAATGCATCCTTGTCGAGGCTCACAATCGAGCCAGTCATCCCGTCTGCCTTCGCTACGAGATCAGTGCGCCCGAACGCAACAGCTGCGACTTGACCGCAAGCCGCTGCTCGATACTGAGCCCGCTCATCGCTGCGTCCAGCGTGGTGGTGTCCAGCGTGTCTACGCTGTCTATCCCCTGCTTTGCCAGCAGTTGCACAGTGGCAGCAGGCAGCGTTTTCCGGGCGCTCGCTCTCACCGTCTGCCTGGTGGTCTCTGCGGCTGCCTGCGCTACCAGCGTGGCGATCTCACGCTCCGCAAGAGCCAGCTTCCGCTCCAGCTCCAGCTCGCGGCGTGCCATCTCCCCCGTGCTGTCCACTGCCGCGGTGATCTTCTGCACGTCGCCTGACATCGCCGCCTCCCGCTGCTCCAGCTTCGCCGCCGTCATCTCGAGCGCTCCTGCCGCGGCACTCAGCCGCTCCAGGCTTGCACTCAGCGAACTCAGAACATCATTCATCTCTAGCTCCATGTCGCTGCCATCCCTTTCTCTTCCAGCCCAAAGTTGACTCTTGCTTTCGGTCGCGCCATCTTTGTTTCCACCACCGCACCCGCCAGGCTCGCGCGGCCTTTGTTTTCACGCAGCCGGAACGATGTGTTCCGGTACGCTGCCTTGTCGCGCAACAGAACCGCGGCGCCAGTGAAAATCGCCCTCGTCACGGTCCACACATCTGCGCGCATATCTGCCACGTGCGCATCGGCAAGCTCGTAGCTCATGCCCATGCTGTCAGGTTGGCCACCCTCCACCTGCTTGACTACCTCCGGAAAATCCCGGCCGTACACATACCCCCGCACCCGCAGCTCATTGCCGATCAGGTCAGCCTCGGTAATCAACCCGCACTTCCGCCGTACGTCATGCCCATCCCAGCCCGGGGTAAAGCCCACCGCCATCCCCAGTAAAGAAGGCAAAGCATCCATCGCCGCAGCCCGCGTCAGCACCACCCGGTGCCCACGCGCACCCGATGGCGCCCGCGTGCTCGCTTCATCCACTAACGTCAGCACGCCTTCAAATGGAATCCGGTTGGGGTGTCCAGCCACATCCGGCATCTTCATTGCCATTGCTTCCAATCGCATCGCTTCTCCTGGCGTTGTCCTGTCGCCGCCTATCTCTGCTTATGCGTCCACTACGTTCTGGCCTCCTTCCTCCTCCGGCACACTCTCCGGAGCGCCAAGCGGCTCCTCCACCGGAGCCTTGGACGGCAGCTTACGGTACGCCTCTGCCGGATCTTCGCCCGCCTCAGGCGTTCTTCCGCCCGGGCCCGTGTCCTCCCCGAGCGGCGCCAGCCCGCGCATCGCGCGTACCTCGTCCACAGTCAACACGCCCGCCTGCAGCAGGGCTGTCTGGATCTGCACCGAAGCCAGCTCATCCGGAGCCTCCAAATCGTTAAAGACAAACTCGAACTCCCGCCAGCCCAGTCGCTTCGCAAACAGGTCCCGTGTGATGTGCTCGGTGACCAGCTTTGCTACGGGCAACACTGCGCTCCGGAATGCCTCATCCCCCAGCGCCTCCGCTGTCGATCGATTCACATCGTTCTCCAGCCCCAGCAGCATCGGCGGCAGCGAAAACGCATTGCCGATCATCCGGATCAGGAACTCCTGCCAGCTCAGGCGCAGATCCGCATCCGTTCCCGTTGCAAACCGCAGCACCTCCGGCTTTTGTTCGGTCGACAGGATCGGTACCCGACCCGTTCCCTCAATCTCGTCCTGCCACCAGCGGATCAGCCGGTCATGCTGCGCTGGCGTCGTCTCGTTCAGCCACAGCGCATACTGCACCACCGCGTTACTGGCCAGCTTGCCTGCGAACCGATGCGCCGCCAGAAAGCTGTTCACCGTCTCGAACGCTACCTCCAGCGGCCCCAGCCCAAATGGCGTGTGTGTACGCGGATTCATGCGCAGATACATCAACTCCTCATCCGCAAGCAGCACCTGCCCGGTTCCCGCTAGACCCGTAGCCTGCGCAAACCGCGGCGACTCCGGCCTCCCGTCCCACTTCGGATTGATCTGGATCGTTGCCCCATCGACCGGCCACAGCTGGAACGGTTTTTCCTGATCCCCCGTAAGCTCCATCTCGATTGCGCCAAACCCACCTACCAGCGCATCCTCCAGCACCTGCTCTACCAAGGTCCGGAACGAGTCAGTCGCATTCGGCTCCTCGAGTGCCATCCGTAGCGCCCGCATCCTGGCCTCTGCGTCTGGCACGTCCGCCGCCGTATAGTGCCGCTTCAACCGGATCTGCCAATCCAGGCTCGCCACCTTGTCCTTGATCACATTGATCGCTCGCCGTGGCACCGGCGTTTCTGCGAACCTCCGCAGGTTGGCCGGCGTTACCTTGGGCATCGCCCGCGAGGCACCTGCATACGGCTGCAGGATGGATGGCAGCGCGGCCGTCTTCCTGGGACTCGGCGCCTCATCTGCAGCCGACAGGTCCTTCGTCTCCGGCCGGCCCCACAACTTCCGCACTGCGTCTGTCATCCCCACGTGTGCCGCCTCCTCTGGTTGCCTGTTCCGCATCCGCGCGCTTCACTTCCCCGCGCAAAACAAAAACGGCATGGCGTCTTAGCCATGCCGTTCTCAAAAATCCATACGCACAACGCTCCCGGCTACTACTTATCCTTCCGGTCGAAGCTCCCTCTGTGCCGTCTCCGCCATCCTCGGCAGATCGGTCGTCGTCATCACTCGGATCTCCTGCGCCTCCATCGTCTCCACGGCGAAGCGGTACTCAGCGACCACATCCTCATCCTCGTCACTCGCCCGCAACTGGGCCAAAGGCTCGACCACTGCCGTCAGCTGCAGCGTTGCCCCTTCCACGCGCGCCACGCCCTCCCGCAGTGCCGAAGCGCTGTATGCCAACACCTTGGCAAACTCCGTATCATGCTCGAGCGACACAGCATGGAACATCCGCAGGACGCCATTCGGCCGGTAGGCGCAATCAATCCGCAGCGGATCTCCCGGCCTCGTATAGGTCGCTGCAGACACCTTCTTCATCATCAGGTCCCAGACTCGTGCCCGCTCAAACTGGCCTCGCATCGATGCCTGGATGGCAGCTCGTCCACTCCTTCGTGCAGCCGCCTTCACCTTCCGCGGCTCCACATACACCCGCATCAGGTTCTCCACCTCTGCAATCATCGACTCCGCCAGACACGCCTTAGCCTCTGTCATCTGGAGCGCGTTTGAGAAACTGTCCTCGATCACCTCGATCACCGGCTTCACGCCTGCACTCTCCCCGCCCTCAAGCCGCCGCCGGACCTCGCTCTCCAGGCTCTCGAGCATCGCGACATCAGCTTCCGGGTCCAGGCATCGCACCCGCGCCCAATCCTTGGTAAATCGCAGCATAGGGCCGCGGCCCGGGTCGCTCCCGCCCGCCTCCCGCAGCAGCACCCCGATATTTACAAATTCGTTCCGCACTGCATCCGGCACATACCGAATCAGGTAGAACTCATACTCTCGACGCCCGTTCACATCACCCTCTTCGACCTACCCAACTTATCGTCCGCCCCAGGCTCCCCAAACAGGCCCATCCTCACATTTCCCCCCGCTCCCCAGTTCGGGAATGGTTCTCTGCTCGACTCCTTGAAGCTCTCGATCAGTTCGCGCACCCGCGGACGCCGTGCGAGCATGCGCTCCATCAGCTGCTCCATCTCTGTCAGCGAGCCACCGTACCACTCCGGGGGCACCAGCTCCGCGATCTCCCACAGCACCTGCGCGTCGAGCTTCTCCATCCGGCTCAGCCACGGCTCAAAGCTTCCCCACCCAGTCACCCCGCGATACACAAGATTCCGTGCATAGACACCGCGCAGGGGCGCATCGAGAAATGCCCAGTCACCCGCGTGAAAACAGTAGCCCTGGTCAATGAACGTGGCCTTGTACTTTCGCTCCCTTGGCCGCTTGTGAAAGACCGCCTGCCGTCCGTTCGAGTTACACGTCCACTTATCAAGCACCAGCATCCCGGCAAACTCTTCCAGGTTCTTTACTTCGCCAAGCTGTTGCTCCGGCAGGTAGTCTACCGTCTGCCCGGGCATCAATCCACCCACCAGCCGCGATCCAAACTGTAGTCCCGCCTGGCAGCGCTCCACGCTGTCTGCGAGCTCCAGGCTCAGCTCCTTTGTATTGGCAACCAGCCAGTCGGTCACTTCCACCACGTCGCAGTAAGGCACCGTCAATCCCATCGCCGCTGCCAGCTTTGTCGCCACAAACTCGTTTGCCAACACCCGCAAATGCTGCGGATTATTCTGAAACTTCACCACGTACGCATGCCCATCGGCACCCAGCATAAGGTGGCTCTGCGCCCCGCCCCGCATCTTGCGAATCTGCTGTGTTGCAACGACTGCCAACCTGCCCCCTACCGCAACTCGCCCCGTGCCGCCAGGCCAATAGCCATCGCCATCACACAATCATCATGCATGCCCGACTGCGCTCCTGTCCCACCGTTCCGTAGCCGCACAAAGCTGCGGCACTCGCGCAGCAGACGTTCGCTTTGGAACAGCCCCGGCTGCTCTACCAGCGCTGCGCCAAGCGCAGCAATCATGCGCGGCCTTGTCAGCGAAGAGGTCAGCCACCCATCCTGCCCGCCCTGGGTAAAGATCCGCGCTGGCCCGCACACACTCTTCAGATACGCCAGCACGCCCGACCCGTGATTGTTCCGCTCCACCACCAGCCAGGCATCTTGATACTCCCGCGCCAACGCTGCCACGGCCTGCGCCAGCTCCAGGACCGGCAGCCGCGCCTGCAATTCTGCACATTGTAGCCCGCTCTCCACGTCCAACACCTGGGCGGCCGAGTAGTCCCCCTCTGACCCGCCACCCGCCGGGTCCACCGCTACCAGGTAGCGGCGTCCGCCCATCGGTGGATACCACACCTGCAAACTCCCATTCGCCCGTCGCTCCAGCGGCGCTCGCGCCAGGCTCAACCTGGCATCGATGACACCCGTATCGAAGACGCAACTCCCACTCGCCGCAAAGCAGCTCTCCGGATCCTCGGCAAATTCCTGCTTCGCCAGCCCCCGAAACCCGGCCCGCATCTGTCTGCGATAGCCAATCTGCTCCAGCGTCAGCCCCTCACGTTCCACCAGCCGCTGTTCTTCTTCGTCCAGCGTCTCCTCGGCAACAGCCGCGCCCACGTACGCCGCCTCCCACCACCAGGGAAAGAAGTGCCGCACCGTTCTCGTCGCTTCCGCCTGCATCCACTCCTGCCAAAAACATCCCTCGGCTCCATTTGGCGTTGACTCCAGGATTAACTCGCCCTGGGGCGCCAGTGCCGCCTTCAACCCGTGCAGTGTCTCCGAGGTATCCCCAGGCCACCGCGCCACCTCTGAGCAGTGCAGGTTCATGATCGTCAGTCCCCGGCCAACATTTCCATCCCCCGCACTCTCCACGCGAAACTCGCTGTCCAGCTTGGGAAAGCAAATCT